>NZ_CP169368.1:953504-1271338 GCF_042485795.1 Lonepinella sp. MS14435 | reverse complement strand
ATTATCAAATACTTGATAACTCACTGCACATTGTGAATTAGCTTGTTCAAATAATTGTTTCACTTCATTGCCTGGTCCCCAGTCTGCACCAAAAAATTCTTCGGTATAAATATTGACAGTCTGCGGAGCTGCAAACACAGCGGTTGAAATAGTGGAAAGTGCGGTGAAAAAAGAAAGTGTTTTTAATTTAGACATAAAAAATCCTTTAATTGATGAGTATGCGTACTCTATTAAAGGAATTCAAGTGCGGTCAAAATTGACAAAATTTTTTGACCTTTCTCAAATCCCTACGCTGATATTAATCGGTTCAGGTTCTACGGGTATTTTCTCAGCCTTTATAAAGCACCCCGATGAGAACAGCTTTAGTTTAATCTTTTTTACGCCAAATTTGCAACTAATTAAATTTGTTTTTTTGCCACAATCGCCCTGTGCCATCTAAGGATGAATAAAATAATTCTCTTAATCATATTCCGATAATTAAACACGCTCTAACTTTGCCAAATGAGCAATCAGCCATTTAATTCCTTGCCCTTGGAAAGCAATTTGTAATCGAGTATTGTTATCTGCCCCTTCCACATTAATAATCGTCCCTTGCCCAAATTTAGCATGGCGAACTTTCTGCCCTTTTTTCCAATCGCTGTCGTCATGACATAAAATTTGGCTATTTTGCACCGCACTTTTAGACACAACTTGTTGATTATAGGCTCGTGTCACCGTACCACGTAATCGCACCGATTGAATACATTGTTCAGGTAATTCATTAATAAAGCGAGAGGGAATATGGCGTTCTTCTTTACCATATAAACGGCGACTTTCTGCATAGCAAATCGTCAGTTTTTGTTTCGCTCGGGTAATTCCAACATAAGCCAAACGGCGTTCTTCTTCTAATCGCCCTGGTTCTTCTAGGGACATAAAACTTGGGAAAATCCCTTCTTCTACGCCCACCATAAAAACTCTTGGAAATTCTAATCCTTTGGCGGAATGTAAAGTCATCATCTGCACGCAAGCCTGATGTGGACTGGCTTGTTCTTCCCCTGCTTCTAAAGACGCATGGGTTAAAAAAGCGGTTAAATCTGACATATCTTCCGCTTCATCAGGTTTAATAAATTCTCGTGTAGCAGAAACCAGTTCTTCCAAGTTTTCAATCCGAACTTCGCCTTTTTCCCCTTTTTCTTGTTCATACATTTTGTATAAGCCCGAATGTTTAATCACAAAATCTGTCTGAGCAAATAAAGGCATTTCAACGGTTTCTTGGGTAAGCGAATTGATTAATTCTACAAAACGCAATAATGCGGTTGCCGCACGTCCTGCCAATTTATTATCGCTGATCGCCACTTGTGTCGCTTGCCATAAGGTAATTTGTCGCTCACGAGTCAGTTGACGCAACACCTCTAAGGTTCTATCACCAATCCCTCTGGTTGGGGTATTAATCACTCGTTCAAAAGCCGCATCATCATGCGGATTATTAACCAATCGCAGATAAGCCAACGCATCTTTAATTTCTTGTCTTTCAAAGAATCGCATTCCACCATAAATGCGATAAGGAATTTGAGCTCGAATAAGGGCTTCTTCTAATACCCGAGATTGACTATTACTACGATATAACACCGCACAATCTTGTAAATTCCCCCCATCTTCTAACCAAATTTTAATCTGTGATGACACAAACAAGGCTTCATCAAGCTCATTAAACGCCGCATAAATGCCAACAGGTTCACCTTGATCACCTTGCGTCCAAAGGTTTTTACCCAATCGATCGCTATTATTGGCAATCAATTCATTGGCGGACTGCAAAATATTACCCGTGGAACGATAATTTTGTTCTAAACGAATGGTTTGAGCTTGTGCAAAATCCTCTAAGAAATGTTGGATATTTTCAACTTGAGCACCACGCCAACCATAAATAGATTGATCGTCATCACCAACGATCATCACATTACCTGTTTTACCCGCTAATAGCTTAATCCACGCATATTGAATTTTGTTGGTATCTTGGAATTCGTCCACCAGAATTTGACTAAAACGGCGTTGATAACTTTGTAAAATAAATGGATTTTTGGCAAATAATTCATAGGCACGTAATAAAATTTCGGCAAAATCCACCAAGCCAGAACGATCACAAGTTTCTTGATAAATCTGATAAATACGAATCCATTCTTTTTCGTGACGATTATTCATATCTTCAATTTGATGTGGACGTAATCCCTCATCTTTTTGATGGTTTATATACCAACAGGCTTGTTTGGGAGGAAAATTTTTTTCATCATAGTTATGTAATTTTAATAAACGTTTAACCAGACGAAGCTGATCTTCACTATCCAAAATTTGAAAATCTTGAGGTAATTTGGCATCCGCATAATGGGAACGCAATAAACGATGAGCAATACTGTGAAAGGTGCCAACCCACATAGCAAATAAACTTTGTTCGGAATGTTGCATTAAGGTTTGTTGAATCCGATGACGCATTTCCGCCGCTGCTTTATTAGTGAAAGTGACCGCCATAATGTTTCCAGCAGAAATCCCCTCCACTGCCACCAACCAAGCAATCCGATGCGTTAATACACGGGTTTTTCCACTCCCCGCCCCTGCTAATACTAAATAATTGCCCAGTTTTGCCGTAACAGCTTCACGCTGTTTATCATTTAAGCCATCAAGTAATTCTGAAATATCTGCCATAATTATTAATTTAATCTGTTTTTATTTACAGTAAATTATAGCCATTTTTTAGACGTAAAACAATGAGAATTTTAACTATCCTGTTATTTACAAATGAAGCATTAAGTATTATAGTGCATTGCGTTAGTCGGGGTGCTAGTGTACCAGCTGAGAACATACCCGTGAACCTGATACAGTTAACGCTGACGTAGGAAACTAACGGAAGAAAAAATTCACCTGAATTAGTTCTTTTCTGTTTAAGGTAAATTCCTTTTAGGTGTTAGCTTATTTTACTCATCAAATATAAGGAATAAGTTAATGAAAACCTGCTTTATATCCCATTTATCTCGTTTTTCCAAAGGTCGAAAAACCTCTCTAAAAATCACCGCACTTTGTGGTTTATTAACCGTTTTATTTAGCCCCAATGCCATAGCCGAAGGTAAATTGACGGTGTACTGTAGTGTGCAAAACGTTACTTGTGAAAAAGTGACGCAACATTTTGCCGAAAAATACAATGTGGAAACTCAATTTGTGCGTAACAGTACAGGAACGATTCTTGGCAAAATTAAAAGCGAGAAAAGTAATCCACAAGCCGATGTTTGGTACGGCGGCACCTTAGAACCTCATTTACAAGCAGCAGATCAAGGTTTACTTGAATCCTATCGCTCCCCATTACAAAAAGACATCATGCCAAGATTTAATCAATTAATGCAACAACGAGGTGATTTTATTTCTATTATTTATTTAATGGAATTAGGCATTGGTGTCAACACGGAAAAACTCGCAAAACTTGGTATTCCCGAACCAAAATGCTTTAAAGATTTACTGGATCCTGCGTTTAAAGATCAAATTCAATATGCGGATCCTCGGGTATCTGGCACGGGTTATTCTTTTTTAACCACCTTGATTGAATTATTTGGTGAGCAACAAGCCTTCGACTATTTAAAAAAATTACACAACAACGTAGCACAATACAGCAAAAGCGGTTTAGCCACGGGTAATTTGGCAACGGGTGAAGTCGCGGTGGACATTAGTTTTATGCACGGTTATGTACGAGAACAGGAAAAAGGTTCACCCGTAAAAGGGATTTTACCTTGTGAGGGAATTGGCTATACCTTAGGGGCAACCAGTATTATTAAAGGTGCGAGAAATTTAGATAACGCTAAATTATTTGTTGATTACCTCCTTAGTCCTGAAGCACAAGAAATTCCTTGGCGAGAAGCTGATTCCTATCAACTACCAACTAATATCCACGCACAACCCGCACCAAAAGCGAGTGATCCGACAAAATTAAAATTTATTGATATTGATTTTATTCGCTTCGGTTCAAATGAAGAAAGTAAACGGTTATTAGAAAAATGGTTTGAAGCTACCAAAGCCGATAACTAACATGAGATTAGCCTGTTTTAATTGGCTTTAAACAGGCTAAAACTCACCTAAAATTAACCGCACTTCGCCACTATAAATGGTCGCTCGCCCTGTTCGTGCAAAACCGATCAGGGTGAGATCACAATCTTCCGCCATTTTCACCGCAAGATCGGTGCTGGCAGAAATCGCTATCAGCATTTCAATGCCACAAGTTACGGTTTTTTGTACCATTTCATAGCTGGCTCGGCTGGTCACTAACACAAAGCCTTGTGGTTTATCCGCTTTGGCGTGCCAGCCTAACAATTTATCCAATGCAACGTGTCGTCCCACATCTTCCCGAATAGCCAGCAAATCGCCTTGTGGATCGAAAAAAGCTGCAGCATGAGTTGAGCCTGTTTGCTTACCTAACATTTGAGCGTTTTGAATTTGCGTTAAACAGTCATCTAATCGGTTTAAATCAAAGGTCAAAGTGCGGTGTAATTTCGCCAATTTTTTAGTAACTTGGCTTAATTGTTCTGAACCACAAATCCCGCACCCTGTCCTGCCAGTCAATGTGCGGCGAAGTTCTTTTAATCGAACAAAACAGCGAGTCGCCAGTTCAATTTGCACTTCAATACCTTGGCAACTGGTGATAATATCAATGCCATAAATATCACTTGGTTGATCAATAATGCCTTCGGTTAAAGAAAAGCCATAAGCAAAATCTTCAAGCTCCATTGGGGTACACATCATCACGGTGTGAGAAATGCCGTTATAGACTAAAGCAACTGGGGTTTCTACCGCTAAACAATCCATCTGTTGTCGAATATCCAACTGTTGAGTTGGGGATTTTTTAACCGTATTAATGGTACGTCTTTGGTATGGAGGAAATGAAAACGTTTGCGACATATTGCGTATCCATCGGCAAATTGAGTTGGGGAAATTTTACCTTTTAATGCTTTAAACTGCAAATTGTGACATAAGCTGAAAATTGCCTAATACTCACATACAGTGTTAGGAATGTAACGCCACACCGTGACTAAACGATACAAGATGCGGAGCATCGTTACCATGCCTAACCCTGTACGCCAGCACAGGTTATAGCTATTTAATTGATAACTATTCTTATTTCATTGATTTATGAGATAATTTAATTTGTTTTTTGTGATCTGCGTCAAAATAATTTTCTTGTATAAGGTAGATTTAGCCCTGTGATTGTTGTATTCTATACAGTGATTTTTAACTTTTTATTAACAATCAACGGCAATATAAATCATTTTATAATTTTTTAAACTTAACCAATTTTCTACCTATATTTCCAAATTTTTTTGGATAAGGATTATCTATGCAGATCTCAAGACGTAAGTTCTTTAAAGTCTGTGCAGGTGGTATGGCGGGATCGTCAGTGGCGGCGTTAGGCTTAATGCCAACCACTGCTTTAGCGGCACCTCGTGAATATAAACTTTTACGAGCCAAAGAAACACGCCAAACCTGTACTTATTGTGCGGTCGGCTGTGGTATGTTGATGTATAGCCTCGGTGATGGTGCAATGAATGCTCGTGGGAAACTCACTCATGTTGAGGGGGATCCTGATCACCCTGTGAGTCGTGGTGCATTATGCCCGAAAGGAGCTGGTGTATTAGACTATGTCAACAGTCCAAACCGTTTACAATACCCTGAATATCGCGCCCCAGGTTCCGACAAATGGGAACGCCTTTCTTGGCATGAAGCTATTCATAAAGTCGCTCGTTTACTCAAAGATGACCGTGATGCCAACTGGCAATCCACTAATGAAGTGGGAACGCCTGTCAATCGCTGGACAACCACAGGAATGTTAGCCGCTTCGGCTGCCAGCAATGAAACCTGTATGCTGACCCATAAATGGGGACGAGCATTAGGAATGTTGGTATTAGACAACCAAGCGAGTACCTGACACGGACCAACGGTAGCAAGTCTTGCTCCAACATTTGGTCGCGGTGCCATGACCAACCACTGGGTTGATATGAAAAATGCTGATGTCGTTATCGTGATGGGCGGTAATGCCGCTGAGGCACACCCTGTAGGTTTCCGCTGGGTTATTGAAGCGAAAAAACACAATAAAGCCAAATTAATGGTGGTCGATCCACGCTTTAACCGTACGGCAGCCGTAGCAGATTTTTATACGCCTATTCGTTCTGGTACGGATATTACGTTGTTATTAGGTGTGATTAAGTATTTGTTAGATCACGATAAGATCCAACACGAATATGTTAAACATTACACTAACGCCAGTTTCTTGATTAATGAAGGATTTGGGTTTGAAGATGGTTTATTTACGGGCTATGATGAAGAAAAACGTAGCTATGATAAATCCACTTGGTCCTATCAATTAGATGAAAACGGGCAACCAAAACGGGATATGACCTTACAAGATCCGCGTTGTGTGATTAATTTGTTGAAAAAACACGTGGAACGTTATACCCCTGAAATGGTAGAACGGATCTGTGGCACAAAACAAACAGCGTTCTATGAATTTGCTGAAACCATTGCATCAACAGCCGCACCTGATCGTGCAGCATCGTTCTTGTATGCCTTAGGTTGGACACAACATACTGTGGGTACACAAAACATTCGTTCCATGGCGATGATCCAATTATTATTAGGCAATATTGGGGTATCTGGTGGTGGCGTGAATGCGTTACGTGGACACTCGAATGTTCAGGGTTCTACTGATATGGGCTTGTTCCCAACCATGTTGCCTGGTTATATTCCATTACCAACCGAAAATGATGTGAGCCTTGAAGCATTCTTAAATCGGATTACACCAAAAGCCACGGTTGAAGGGCAAGTCAACTATTGGCAAAATACACCAAAATTTATGGTGAGTATGCTGAAAGCGTTTTATGGCGATAACGCCACCAAAGACAATGAATTTGGTTATCACAATTTGCCAAAACAGTACAAAAAGAAACTGGATCACTTGCAATTCATTGACTTAATGGATCAAGGCAAAATTAATGGCTATATCTGTCAAGGTTATAATCCATTAGCCTCTTATCCTGATAAGAATAAGATTTCAAGTGCGTTGCGAAAATTGAAATTTTTGATTATTTGTGACCCATTGGCGACAGATACTTCTGAATTCTGGAATTTCCATGGTGAATTTAATGATGTCAATCCTGCCGATATTCAAACGGAAGTGATTCGCTTGCCAACCATTTGTTTCGCCGAAGAAGATGGTTCTATTGCTAACTCTGCACGTTGGTTACAATGGCACTGGAAAGCGGCTGAACCACCAAAAGAAGCCAAGCCCGATGTGGATATTTTATCTGAAATCCGTGAAGTGATGTTGGAAATGTATCATAAAGAAGGTGGTCCTTCCATTGATACCATTGAAGCAATGACGTGGAATTACGCCAATCCGTTAGAGCCGAGAGCTGACGAATTAGCCAAAGAAAATAATGGGTATGCGTTGGAAGATCTGTATGATGCACAAGGTAATCTGATTGCGAAAAAAGGCGATCTATTATCTAGCTTTGCTCAATTGCGTGATGACGGTTCCACTTCATCTGTGATTTGGATTTACACAGGGCAATGGACACCAAAAGGCAATATGATGGCAAATCGGGACAATAGTGATCCATCTGGCTTAGGTAACACCCTCGGTTGGACATTTGCATGGCCTCTCAACCGCCGTATTGTGTATAACCGTGCTTCGGCGGATTTGGCAGGAAATCCGTGGAATCCGAAACGCCCGTTAGTCAAATGGAACGGCAAAAACTGGAATTACATTGATATTGCCGATTTCGGTACGGCTCCACCAAATAGTAATGTGTCGCCATTTATTATGCAACCAGAAGGGGTGAGCCGTTTATTCTCCCTAGATAAGATTGTAGAGGGTCCATTCCCAGAACATTACGAACCTATTGAAACGCCTATTGGTACTAACCCACTTCACCCGAATGTGGTGTCTAACCCTGTGGCACGTATTTTGGAAAATGATAAGGCAAGTTTTGGTCATGCCAATGAATTCCCTTATGTGGGAACCACTTACCGATTAACGGAACATTTCCACTTCTGGACTAAACAATCCATGTTAAATATGATTGTGCAACCTGAACCTTTTGTGGAAATCAGTGAAGATTTGGCGGCAGAAAAAGGACTTAAACAAGGTGATACCGTAAAAGTTAGCTCAAAACGTGGCTTTATCAAAACTAAAGTAGTAGTCACTAAACGGGTGAAATCCCTTGATGTGGACGGTAAGAAAATCCATACGGTAGGCATTCCAATTCATGGTGGTTTCTCTACTGTAGGAAAAAAATCATTCTTAATCAACACGTTAACCAGTCGTGTGGGTGATGCAAATACGCAGACTCCAGAATATAAAACGTTCCTTGTGAACATTGAGAAAGTCGCTTAGGGGGCAATATGACAGTACAAGAACAAACTATTGTAAAAAGCTCTGCGACATCTTTTGTTACTCCACCACCGCATGCTCGCTCGCATGTAGTGGAAGTGGCAAAACTGATTGATGTCACCACCTGCATCGGTTGTAAAGCCTGTCAGGTTGGCTGTTCCGAATGGAATGATATTCGTACCACTCCACAGGAATGTGTAGGTGTATATGATAACCCTATCGATCTCAATGCGGAACAATGGACAGTGATGCGATTCCAAGAAGTGGAAGAAAACGATCGCTTAGAATGGTTGATCCGTAAAGATGGCTGTATGCACTGTACCGAACCAGGTTGTTTAAAAGCCTGTCCGTCACCAGGGGCGATTATCAAATACGCCAACGGGATTGTGGATTTCCAATCAGACAAATGTATTGGTTGCGGTTATTGTATTGCAGGCTGTCCGTTCAATATTCCAAGGATGAACCCGAAAGACAATCGTGTCTATAAATGTACCCTTTGTGTAGATCGGGTCAATGTCGGACAAGAACCCGCTTGTGTGAAAACCTGTCCAACAGGAGCAATTCGCTTTGGTTCGAAAGAAGAAATGTTGCATTATGGCGAAGAACGAGTGAAAGAACTCAAATCTCGTGGTTATGAAAATGCAGGCATTTACGATCCAGAGGGAGTTGGTGGTACACACGTTATCTATGTGTTGCACCATGCGGATAAACCTGAGCTTTATTCTGGTTTACCAAAAAATCCAAGTGTTGATGTTTCCGTGGAACTTTGGAAAGACTTGCTCAAACCAGTTGCTGCGGTAGCTATGGGTGGCTTGTTGCTGGCTGAAGTCGCTCACTATGTGAGTGTGGGTCCAAACGTAGAAGAAGATGTTGACGATCATTTTGAGAAATTTGAACAAGAAGATCGTGAAATCGCTGAACGTAAAGCTCAGAAAAAACGTGAAAAGGAAGAAAAGAAAGCCCAAAAACAACGGGAAAAAGAACAGAAAAAAGCCAGTAAGGGGGATAAATAATGAGTGAACATCAAAAACTGACGGAAATTACGCAAGATACGCGGATTATTCGTCACAAAGCCCCTGCTCGTGTGGCACATTGGTTGCTGGTAATTTGCTTTTTCACCACAGGCTTATCTGGTTTGGCATTTTTCTTCCCTGATTTTGCGTGGTTGACTTACATTCTTGGTACACCTGCTATCGCTCGTGCGGTGCATCCGTTTACGGGAATTTTAATGTTTATCGCCTTTATCATTATGGTGCTGACCTATTGGCACCATAATATTCCAGAGAAAAATGATATTCGCTGGTTAAAAGGCACTAAACAGGTGTTGCTTGGTCACGAACACGATGTGGCATACAACGGGAAATACAATCTCGGGCAGAAAATGTTGTTCTGGACCTTGATTTTAGCCATGTTCACCCTATTAATTACGGGAATCATTATGTGGCGACAATATTTCAGTCACAATTTCCCAATTCCTGTTATTCGTATTGCGATTTTACTTCATTCTGCCAGTGCCTTTGCCTTATTTACAGGAATTATGGTACACATGTATATGGCATTTTGGGTAAAAGGCTCAATTCGTGGCATGGTGGAAGGTTGGGTAACCGTACGTTGGGCGAAAAAACATCACCCGAAATGGTTTAAAGAAGAAGTGTTACCTGAATTAGAAAAAGAAATTGAAGCCAATAAAAAGGCAAGTGAGCTTGAAAAAATGGATTGTCAGGCAAAATAATTCAACTAAAATTCCTAAAAACCAAAAAGTGCGGTAAAATTAACCGCACTTTTCATTATATGAGTATATTATGGCAATAAAAATTCTCCCTGAAAATGAAATTAAGCAAGTGGCAAATTCTTATCAACAGCCACCCTTATTATTTACCAATGTCAAAAATCTTTATGAACGCCGAGCAAAACGCTTACGTGATTTAGCGAAAGATCACCCTTTTGCTAACTATCTTGAATTTGCCGCTAACATCGCAGAAGCTCAATTATTAATTTTACAAGAAAACCCGCTGATTAAACCTGAAATTGACTTTAGTGAAATTCAACCTTTAAACATCAAAAACTGGCAACGTAGTTCACAATGGCGTGATTATTTAGCGACTCTACTCTGTGAAATCCGATCCATCGCTAACGAACAAATGCTCGGTACTATTGATAGCCTAGAAAAAGCATCAAGTAGTGAATTAGAACAATTTGCTAATCAATTATTAGCACAAGATTATGCACATGTCAGTAGCGATAAAGCGGTCTTTATTTGGGCGGCATTGTCACTATATTGGGTGCAACTAACCCAATATATTCCTCACTCTGCTCATCAAGAAAGTAGTGAAGGGTTACATCACTGCCCTGTTTGTCAATCCGTTCCAGTGTCTAGTGTCATTCACTTTGGAGCAGAACAGGGCTTACGTTATTTACATTGCTCCCTTTGTGAAAGTGAATGGAATGTTGTGCGAGCAAAATGTACCAACTGTGACCAATCAAAAGAACTGGAGTATTGGTTACTCGACAGCGAACAATCCGCTGTCCGTGCCGAAAGCTGTGGCGAATGTCATAGTTATTTAAAAATCTTATATCAAGAAAAAGATCCCTATGTGGAAGCCGTAGCAGATGACTTAGCCAGTATTTTTCTTGATATTGAAATGGAAGAAAAAGGCTTTGCCCGTAGTGGGTTAAATCCATTTATCTTTCCTACGGAATAATTTTAATCACATTTAAGGAAACCCCACCATGACATATAAAGTCGTTGCATTTGATTTAGACGGTACCTTGTTAAACAGTAAAGGGCAAATTTTACCAAGTAGCAAAAAAGCTATTGCTGAAATTCGTCAAAAAGGGATTAAAGTCGTGATCGTAACAGGTCGCCATCACACTGCGGTAAAACCCTATTATCACGAATTACAATTAGACACGCCGATTGTTTGTTGTAACGGTACTTATATCTATCACCCTGCAACTGACGAAGTTGAATTAGCTAATCCACTTTCAGCCAGTCAATGTGACACCGTATTAAAAATTGCCGAGCAATATCAGTTAGATTTATTGATGTATAGCCGTAACACAATGAACTATCAGAAACTCAATGCTCACATGACAAAATTCACCCAATGGGCGGCAAGTTGCCCCGCAGATGTTCGCCCTGATGTACGTCAAGTGAGTAATTTTGAAGAAATCTTCCATAATCCAACTGAACAAATTTGGAAATTTGTGATCAGCTCACAGAATCGCCAAGATATGGAAAGTGCGGTGGAAAATCTGCCCGTTTCTGAATTTAGCTGCGAATGGTCTTGGATTGATCGTGTAGATATTGCCAATAATGGTAACAGTAAAGGCGGTAAATTAGTCGATTTATTAACACAATGGCAAGTTTCCCCTGAACAAGTTATTGCATTCGGCGATAATCATAACGATACCAGTATGCTAACTGCCGTAGGTTATGGCGTAGCAATGGGAAATGCCGAAGAAGAAGTAAAAACACAAGCAAAATTTGTCACCACTGATAATGATGGTGATGGTATTGCACAAGTATTAGAGCGTTTACTTTAACTTTTAGAAGTGTTGTTTACACCGTTTTCAACATAAAACCTAAACTAACAAAGGAGAACAATATGAAATTATTTAAATTAACTGCCATTGCAATGACATCAATGTTTATTTTATCGGGGTGTACTCATGATAGTAATAAACATGATGAAATGATTTTACAAGAACAGGCTACCTTAGGCATTAACTGGATACAACAATCTGGAGAATACCAAGCCCTTGCTCACCAAGCCTTTAATCTTGCTAAAGTCGCGTTTGACAATGCTAAAGTTACCAAAGGCAAGAAAAAAGCGGTTGTGGTAGATTTAGATGAAACAATGGTAGATAACAGTGCTTATGCAGGTTGGCAGATCAAAAATCATAAAGCCTTTGACAGCGAAAGTTGGACCCGTTGGGTCAATGCTCGCCAAACTCAAGCTATTGCTGGTGCGGTAGAGTTTAATAACTATGTAAATAGTCATAAAGGCACGATGTTTTATGTATCCAACCGCAAAGATAGCAATGAAAAAATAGGCACCATTGATAATATGAATAAATTAGGCTTCAACGGTGTAAACGAACAAACCTTATTGCTTAAAAAAGACAAATCTAACAAATCTACTCGTTTCGCTGATATTGAAAAACAAGGCTATGAAATAGTACTTTATATCGGGGATAACTTAAATGATTTTGGCGATGAACCTTACCATAAATCCAATGAACAACGCCGTGCCTTTGTACAACAAAACAAAGAAAAATTTGGCAAAAAATTCATTGTATTACCTAATCCAAATTATGGTGACTGGGAAAGTGGTATGGATAAAAACTACTACAAAGGTGATGCTAAAAGCCGTATAGATATTCGTCATAATGCAATTAAGGCTTGGGACGGAAAATAATTTTTACAGCAATTATTTTCCCCTCGCCCGTAAACGAGCGAGGGGAAAAGATAGAAAAATATAACTAATTGATTTTTAATCCAAAGATTACCAATTCCCCTTATTGCTCATATAATTATATCCATAACTATAACCAAGATTGACCTCTCTTTGAATATTATTAAGAATACAGCCATTAATTTTCAAACCCGCTTGATTAAAGCGATTGATAGTCAGATCTAACTCACCTAATTTAGTCTGTCTGTAGCCCACAATCAATAAGTTCATCGTGCAATATTGTGCAATCAATAAACTATCAGTTACCGCTAATACTGGTGGCGTATCAATAATAATACGATCATACTGGCTACTGAGCTGCTCTAATAATTTACCTAAACGTGCTGAACCAATCAGCTCAGATGGGTTATTTGAAAATTTACCACGTGGTAAGAAATATAAATTATCTATTGATGTTTTCACAATAATGTCATCAAGCGATGCTGTACCCGCTAAATATTGTGCTAAACCATTATCAAGTTTGTGATTAAAATATTTATGTAAATACCCTCGTCTTAAATCTGCATCAATTATAAGAGTGCGTTTATTATCTTGTGCTAATAATGTGCCTAAATTCACAGTAACAAACGATTTACCAACTTCAGGTGAAGAACTTAAAATCGAAATAATGCAGTTCTCCGTATTCATTAAATTAAAATGTAACGTAGTACGGATACTTTTCAAACTTTCAATCGCCATATCCTGATTATGCGTAACCGCTAAAATTGGAATAGACTTGTATTTTCTTAATACTTTGGCACGCTTTTCTTGCACTGATGAATGTGGAATAGTTGCATATACTGGTAAATTTACATGTTGTTCAATTTCTTCTGATGAACGAATTCCTGAGCGTAACATGGTTTTAGCCAGCGCAAATAAAACACCTAACGCTCCACCTGCAAAAGCGGATAATAAAATGGTCAACATACGTTTTGGTTTAATGTGTTGTTCTGGAATTACCGCTTGGTCGATAATACGAACCGTACCAATTTCTCCCACTTGAGCAATTTTTAATTTTTGGTATGAATCTAAAAGGTTAGTATATAGTTTGGTATTGACTTCCACATCACGATAAAGTTGTAAATATTGGCGTTGTAAATCAGGTACCCCTTTGAGTGCAGAATTTAATTCATTGATTTTGCTATTTACGGAGCGAATTTGTGCCTCTACTTCACGCATTGCTGGGTGTTCTTTGGTATATTTCGCCGATAATTCCGCACGTTTTTGTTCTAGCATTAATTTAGTGGTTTCTAAATTGATACTTTGTTCAAGGTATAATTCCGCTTCTTTTTGAATATCAACCGTATTGTGTTTTATCCGAAAATCATTATAACGACGTTCCACATTATCTAAATCTGCTTTTAATTCTGGTAGCTGTCCTTCTAGGAACTTCAGTGTTTGTGTACTTTCAGCAGAGTGTCGTTCGATATTTTGTTTTTTATACACGGTCAAAATATGATTTAACACTTTAACCAAATGGTACTGGTCTTCACCTTGATAATTTAATTGCAATACACCTGTTTGTTTACCTTTCTCAGCGACCGAGTAGCTTAGGTTTAAATAATTCACTGCTGCATCAAGCGACATTTTTTTAATCGTATATCGTGCATCAAAATTATCTTGAGTTGCCACATCTAAATGCCATTCGCTACTATTTGATACACCCTTTGTTTGATTAATAATACCTTCAAACACGGTCTGATTGGAGTTTTCATCAATCAAACGAAATTGTTCACCCTGCAATTCAAGAATAAGTGCATTATTCTCAAATGATGCGGGTACAACAAAATGACTCAAGGTGAAACGTTTATCTTCATCAATAAAAGTAACCGAATCCTGTTGATATTCCACACGACTGCGATTTGATGAAGTCATACGGTTAAATAAAGTGTCGTTTTTATTGGAAATCAATACATCTAAATGTAAATCTTTGATAACTTTACCTAAAACCATACGTGATTTTAAGATTTCAATTTCTGCTTGAGCAACGGAAGATTGATTAAATACATCGGATAGATCACCGAACAGTGCGGCAGTTCCACCTTTCTTATCCTCTACTTGTACCATTGCATTCACTGCATAAGTGTTTGGTGTAGTGCGTAAATATACAAAGCCTATTAACAATGCGACTAAAGTAAATAAGCCAATTAACTTCCATTGCGATAACAAAGAGAATAGTATCTCTTTTAGATCTATCGTATCATTCTCTTCAATATGTTGTTTACTCATTATTCTTACTCTTAAAATTAAAGATACTTAACCCAGTCATCAACACAATCTTGAATTAGCTGGCAGGTATTATAAAAAAATTGTTGATCTTGTTGGAAGGGATCAGCAATATCCATATTGTGCCAGTGTCCTAAACGAAATACTTTTCCTTTTGTGAACGGCCAGTTCTGCTCAATATATTTTTGCTGTTGTAAATCCATCACTAAAACCAAATCGGCTTTTATTAGATGTTCCCTATTTAATTTTCGTGCCACGTGAGCGTGCATATCAATGCTTAAACGATCCATACTTAGAATGGCTCTTTCATCCGCTGGATAACCTGTTAAACCAGCAATACCTGCCGATGAAATATGCAAATCAGGGCGTACCCGTTTAAATAAATATTCACTCATTGGACTGCGGCAAATATTCCCCGTACAAACGACCAAAATTTGGTTAAACATATAGATTATCCTTATTTTGAGAAGTTATAAACAGTATTTGAGAATGGAAGAATTTGATTCACAATACGTTGCCAACGGGTTAATCCTGTTGCGTCAATATAAACAATATCATTACGTTGCATCGTAAATTGATTGGCTAAACCAAAATTACCAATATTGGATAAATCCATTACATAAATTTCAGTTTCTTGGTGATTTTGATTACTACGCAACACATAAACCCCTTTAGCACTTGCACTAGTCATGTCTATCCCTGCACTTTCGCCTAATACATCGCTTAACGTCATACCCTCTTCACGCAAATTATAAGCCTGACTTTTATTTGCCTCACCCATCACATAAATTTTTTGACTATCTTTTTCACCAACATATAATGTGTCATTAGGTTTGAGTAATAAATTATGTAATGAATAACCAGATTTCTCCAAACTGATTGGATTAAGAGTATAACTCACACCATCACGAATTAATGTGATTGTACTTGGATCACCTAAATCATTTAAGCCACCCGCCAAACCTAGTGCGGCATAAACACTCACTGGTTGATTGCCTAGTGGAAATTGACCTATTTGAGCCACATTCCCTTGAACAGAATAGTGCGATCCTTCATAAGATAATACGCGTACAATCGGATCAGGCTGTTTCAAATAGCGTGAAAATTGACTCCGCAACCCTTGGGTAATTTGTTCTACGCTTTTCCCTGCAGCTTGATAACGCCCAACGAGAGGTAATTCAATATAACCATCAGCACCAATCTGATAGCCACTTGCCTTGACAGAAATATCACTATTAACCTGTTGTGTTGCTGGTGGCGTAATTTCAGGATATGCCCACATTTGAATAGACAATACATCATAAGGTTGTAAATAATATGTTGTCGTTTGATTATGCTGAAACAAATGAAGCACTTTTTTCTGTTGTGCATTTTGTTGAGCATTATTCTGCTGACTAAGACTAGCAATATTTTCCTGAGTAATAGGAACAATATTTACCTGACTACCTTGATCCGTTCGGTAACTTCCTGCGGAAGGTAGATTATGAGATTGTAACCCAGAGCAACTGGTCAGAGCTAAACATAAGCCCCCAAAGAATAAATAAGATTTCACTAAACTTTCCTTTTCCCTAATTAACATACATCCGACTAATATTATATTGAAAAAAAATGGATAATACAATTAACAATAATCGTTTAGATCATCTAAAACAGGGATTTTTCTTTTTACCAATAACTTTCTCCTATTCCCTATTTCCCTCAATATGCTAAAATCCTGTCTGTTTACTTTTTATCTTACTCGAGTGATTTTATGCTACCCCGTTTGAAAGATATTCCTCAACTCAATCCTATTGTGGTTGACTATTTAAAGGATTTACAAGCTCAATCTTTTACAGGCGATATAGCTTCTAACTATGCGGATCGTTTGAGTCTTGCAACCGATAACAGTGTTTATCAACTGTTACCGCAAGCTATTTTATTCCCCAAATCCGTTGCAGATGTGGTGCGTTTAACTAAATTAGCCCAACAAGAAAAATACCAAGCACTCACGTTCACGCCTCGCGGTGGTGGTACGGGGACGAATGGGCAATCGCTCAATAACAATATCATTGTCGATCTTTCCCGTCACATGACAGGTATTTTAGAACTCAACGTAGAACAACTCTGGGTGCGTGTGCAAGCAGGTGTAGTGAAAGATCAGCTGAATCAATATCTTAAACCTTACGGTTTATTTTTTGCCCCTGAACTCTCTACCAGTAACCGTGCTACGCTAGGCGGTATGATTAACACTGATGCCTCGGGGCAAGGATCGTTGCAATATGGCAAAACCTCAGATCACGTTTTGGGCTTGCGTGCAGTGTTGATAAATGGTGAAATTTTAGACACATGTGCGGTGAAAACCGATGGATTTTTGGCAAATTTACCTGACAATCTGTCCGTACTCGGTCGTCAATTACATCAGGAAATTTTTAGCCGTTGCCAAGCAAAACGCCAAACCATTATGCAGGATTTACCCCAACTGAACCGTTTTCTCACGGGTTACGATCTCAAAAATGTATTTAATCAAGATGAAAGCGAATTTAATCTCACCCGCATTTTAACAGGCTCGGAAGGATCACTGGCGTTTATTTGTGAAGCTGTCTTAGATTTAACCCCAATTCCACAATATCGCACACTGATTAATGTGAAATACCGTTCCTTTAATTCCGCCTTGCGTAATGCCCCCTTTATGGTGAAAGCCAATGCGTTGTCAGTGGAAACCGTGGACAGCAAGGTATTGGGTTTAGCAAAAGAAGATATTGTGTGGCATTCAGTCAAAGATTTGCTCACCGAAGAAGATGACAATCCGATTTTAGGCTTGAATATCGTGGAATATGCAGGCAATAATCAAAGCAAAATTCAGCAATTTGTCACCGCACTTTGCAGCCAATTAGATAATAAAATTGCCCATCAGGAAGACGATATTATCGGTTATCAAGTGACCAACGATTTGGCTTCTATTGAACGCATTTATGCCATGCGGAAAAAAGCGGTCGGTTTATTAGGTAATGCCAAAGGTTGGGCAAAACCGATTCCTTTTGTAGAAGATACTTGTGTTCCGCCTGAAAATTTAGCCGATTATATTTTGGAATTTCGTGCCTTACTCGACAGCCACAATTTGCAATATGGTATGTTTGGACACGTTGATGCTGGGGTGCTACACGTTCGTCCCGCATTGGATTTAACCGATAAAGCACAAGTCAAATTATTCAAGGAAATTTCCGACCAAGTGGCAGAAATGACGCGAAAATACGGCGGTTTAATTTGGGGTGAACACGGTAAGGGCATTCGTTCTTATTATGGTGAAAAATTTTTCACGCCTGAATTATGGCAAGAACTGCGTTATGTGAAATTTTTATTCGACCCTAAAAACCGCCTAAACCCAGGGAAAATCTGCACTCCATTACATTCACAAGATGAACTGTATGGTTTGTTGTCACCAATGCGAGCCGATCAGGATCGTCAAATTCCGATTAAAATGCGAGAAGAATTTTCAGGTGCCATGAATTGCAATGGTAATGGTTTATGCTTTAATTTTGATGTGCATAGCATTATGTGTCCGTCCATGAAAGTCAGCAAAAATCGTATATTCTCACCGAAAGGGCGTGCCGCTATGGTGCGTGAATGGCTACGTTTAATGGCAAATGAGCAGGTGCAAGCTGAACAATTAGATTTTAAAAAATCACATATCAAACTATCTGAATTTGTGCAAAAAATTCGCCATACGTTCAAGCAAAAGCAGGAATACGATTTTTCCCATGAAGTAAAATTTGCGATGGATAGCTGTTTAGCTTGTAAAGCCTGTGCCAGCCAATGCCCAATTAAAATTGACGTGCCAAGTTTCCGAGCTAAATTTTTCTATTTTTATCATCAACGCTATTTGCGTCCACCGAAAGATTATGTGGTAGCAAATTTAGAAGTAGTTGCTCCGTATATGGCAAAAGCACCACAGTTTTTTAATTTTTTCACTAAGTTAAAACCTGTACAAACGATGGTGGAAAAAACCTTAGGAATGACCGATTTGCCGTTGCTCTCGCAACCAAATTTACAGCAGCAATTAGTCGAAATCGGTTATCAAGGACAGTCACTCGAACAGCTTGAAAGTCTATCGGAAGCAGCTAAAGCCAATCTGGTGTTAATTGTACAAGATCCTTATACGTCCTACTATGATGCCAAAGTGGTTCGTGATTTTGTCGCACTTTGCCAAAAACTTGGCTACCAAGCGGTGTTATTGCCGTTTAAACCGAATGGCAAGGCTCAACATATAAAAGGCTTTTTAGGGCAATTTGCTCGCACGGCGAAAAATCAAGCGGAAATGTTAAACCGAATGGCAAAATTAGGCGTGCCATTGGTCGGCGTGGATCCTGCTATTGTGCTGTCTTATCGTGATGAATATAAAGAAGTATTAGGCAAAGAAAGGGGCGATTTTCATGTACTTACCGCTCACGAATGGCTAATCTCACAATTAAACTCAGAAAATATTCAAAGTGCGGTGAAAAATTTACAACATTCTAGCCAGACTTTAAACCAACAAAAAACAGAACAACAAAACTGGCAATTATTTCCACATTGCACCGAAACCACCTTTATGCCAACCAGCCCTAAACAATGGCAACAGATTTTTGCGACCTTTGGCGAAACCCTACAAGTACAAAATGTCGGTTGCTGTGGTATGGCGGGGGTATTTGGGCATGATGTAAAAAATCAAACCATGTCAAAAGATATTTATGATGTTTCTTGGGGAGAAAAATTACAAGGTAAAAATCCTGAACGTTGTTTAGCCACGGGCTATTCTTGCCGTAGTCAAGTGAAGCGTTTTGAGAAATTTAAACCTAAACACCCCGTTCAAGCATTATTAACATTATTTAAATAGGAAACTTAATGAACATTTGGAAACGTGAATTTACGCTTGATGATCTCAATCAGGCTTGCCATGATTGTGCGGTACATCATCTTGGCATTGAATTTAGTGCGAAAGGCGATGATTGGTTAGAAGCCACCATGCCTGTCAATGAAAAAACCATGCAGCCAGTCGGTATTTTACATGGTGGTATTTCTGCTGCCCTTGCAGAAACCGTGGGATCGGCCGCAGGACATTGTTGCACCGAGGGAACTCAAGCGGTAGTAGGGGCTGAAATTAATGCGAGCCATTTACGCCCAGTCTATAAAGGCTCTGTTGTTACTGCTCGAGCGACTGCCGTAAAAATTGGACGTACATTGCATATTTGGCACATTGATATTCGCAATGAAGAAAATAAACTCTGTTGTGTTTCTCGTTTAACCCTTTCGGTAATTAATACTAATGAATAAAAAAATAGGTGTTATTCTTGCCAATTTAGGCACGCCCAATGCAGCGACACCCGAAGCGATTAGACCTTATTTACGTCAATTTCTCAGTGATCCACGTGTGGTGAATTTACCAAAATGGCGTTGGCTTCCGCTACTCAATTTTATTATTTTGCCTATTCGTGCTAAACGTATTGCAAAAACTTATCAATCCATTTGGACAGAACAAGGCTCTCCCCTACTGGCTATTAGTAAACAGCAACAACAGGCATTACAACATCATTTTGAACAGCAAAATCAAAATGTTATAGTCGAACTTGGCATGACTTATGGTGAACCTAGCATTGAAAGTGCGGTGCAAAAATTAATAAATTTACATACAAACAAAATCATCGTACTACCACTCTATCCACAATATAGTAGTACGACTACCGCACCTGTATTTGATGCGTTTGCTAAAGCATTAAAAAATCATCGCCACATTGTGCCTTTTGAATTTATTCATTCCTATCATTTGGACGAAAATTACATCATGGCATTGGTGAACACTATCCAAGCTAAAATGCAACAAGACGAATTCTTGCTATTTTCTTATCACGGTATTCCGCTACGTTATGAAAAAATGGGGGATTATTATCGTGAACATTGCCGCCAAACAACCTTGGCTGTCATCGATAAACTTGGCTTAGTGGAAACCCAATGGGGCATGACGTTTCAGTCACGTTTTGGTAAAGAAGAATGGCTACAACCTTACACCGATCAATTTATGCGAACAGCAGCGAAAAATGGCATTGAAAAATTAGCCGTGATTTGCCCTGGATTTTCAACCGACTGTTTGGAAACATTAGAAGAAATTAATGAAGAAAATCGAGCATATTTTTTACAAAATGGGGGCAAAAGTTATCAATATATTCCTGCATTAAATGCGGAACCATTGCATATTGAAATGATGGCTCGATTGATTGAAGAACGGATTTAATTTGACGCTAACCTAATAAAAAATCGGTTATAATTATGCGATGTAATTATAACCGATTTTTTATAGCACACGACGCGATTGGGTATAAGTTCTTGCCCAATAATCTTCGCTCAAAGAACTAATAGTAACACCTTGGCTAGAACTGGAGTGCATAAATCTGCCATTCCCCATATACACACCCACATGACGGTTTTTACGGAAGAAAACTAAATCGCCCTGTTTCAATTCATTTTTCTGAATACGTTTGCCCACATATTTCTGCTCTGATGTAGAACGTGGTAAATCCATACCAAAGGCGGTGGCAAAAGTTTCTTGCATAAAAGCAGAACAATCAATGCCATTACGCCCTGTACCACCCATACGATAACGTGTCCCAACCCATTTATTATAAACCTGCGTTAGCTGCTTATATGCCACAGAATTATTCGTTTTTAAATCATTCCCTAAAATGGTTAACTGCATATCATCTTGCTGTTCGGTTATACTGGTATGTTTCCTCAATGTACCCGATGTATTTGAACAGGCAGCCAGTATCAACGCACTGACTATAATTAGTATCTTTTTTAACATTGTTATTATCTACATATAAAATCAAAATTGCTCAAGATCCTACCTTACTTTAAAACTAATTTCCAGTTTTTATGCACTATTTATGCACTTTTCATGATCATTATTTCATCTTCATGCAAGATTTCTCATAAAAAAGTGAATTTTATTCAAAAAAACACCGTACTTTAAACAAAGTGCGGTGTGATTCTGATTATTTTTTGTTATAAAAACAATTATTTTTTCTTCGCTTTAGCATTTGGTAAGTCGGTAATTGAACCTTCAAATACTTCAGCAGCCAAACCAACAGATTCGTGTAAAGTTGGGTGAGCATGGATAGTGAGTGCAATATCTTCGGCATCACAACCCATTTCGATCGCTAAACCAATTTCACCTAACAACTCACCAGCATTGGTTCCAACGATTGCCCCACCTAAAATACGATGCGTTTCTTTGTCGAAAATTAACTTAGTCATGCCCTCTGCACAGTCTGAGGCGATCGCACGACCTGAGGCTGCCCAAGGGAAGTTAGCCACTTCATAGCTGATATTCTCGGCTTTACATTCTTTTTCGGTTTTACCAACCCATGCTACTTCAGGTTCAGTATAAGCAATAGATGGAATCACTTTTGGATCGAAATAATGTTTCTTACCTGCAATCACTTCAGCGGCAACATGACCTTCATGCACCCCTTTGTGTGCCAACATTGGTTGACCCACCACATCACCAATTGCATAAATATGTGATACATTGGTACGCATTTGTTTATCGGTACGGATAAAACCACGCTCATCAACCTCAACACCTGCTAAGTCAGCATCAATCAATTTTCCATTTGGCGTACGACCGATAGCTACTAACACAGCATCATAAATGCGAGTTTCACTGCCTGATTTACCCTCCATAGAAACATGAATACCATCATCTTTGGCTTCAACTGCGGTTACTTTGGTTTCAAGTAATAATTTGAATTTTTTCTCAATTTGTTTGGTGTAAATCTTAACAATATCTTTATCCGCTGCAGGAATAACTTGATCAAACATTTCCACCACATCAATTTCGGAACCTAAAGCACTATATACCGTCCCCATTTCCAAACCAATGATACCGCCCCCCATGATTAATAAGCGTTTTGGTACTTCACGTAATGCCAGTGCATCAGTAGAATCCCATACACGAGGATCTTCATGAGGAATAAATGGCAGTTGAATTGGACGTGACCCGACCGCAATAATGGCATTATCAAATTTAATGGTTGTTGGATTGCCCTCACGATCTTTTGAAACTAAGGTATGGCTATCGGTAAATCTAGCCCAACCTTCAACGACTGTGACTTTACGCATTTTTGCCATACCAGCTAAACCACCAGTTAAACGGCTAATCACACCGTCTTTACCTGCACGTACTTGGTCTAAATCAATGGTTGGCTCGCCAAAAGAAACGCCGTGATGTTCAACGTGTTTCGCATCTTCAATCACTTTAGCAACGTGTAATAAGGCTTTAGATGGAATACAACCTACGTTTAAACATACCCCACCTAAGGTTGAATAACGTTCAACAAGAACGGTTTCTAAACCTAAGTCAGCACAACGGAAAGCGGCTGAATAACCAGCAGGACCAGCACCTAAAACCACAACTTGTGTTTTAATTTCTTTACTCATTTGTTCTCCTTATTTCCAAAAATGCGGTGAAAAAGACCGCACTTTTCGGATATTAATCATTACATTGCCAAACGGCGTAGATCGGCTAATACGCCACCAATAAAACTAATGAATCTTGCACCATCAGCACCATCAATCACACGGTGATCGAAAGATAAAGATAATGGTAACATTAAGCGTGGAGCGAATTCTTTACCGTTCCAGACTGGTGCCATTTCAGACTTAGATACCCCTAAAATTGCCACTTCTGGTGCATTCACAATCGGAGCAAAATGAGTGGTACCCAAACCACCGATACTGGAAATCGTAAAACAACCACCTTGCATATCAGAAGCAGTCAACTTACCTGCACGGGCTTTTTTCGATACTTCCATGAGTTCACGGGAAAGTTCGATAATGCCTTTTTTGTTCACATCTTTAAACACTGGCACAACTAAGCCGTTTGGTGTATCTACTGCCACACCGATGTTGACATATTTTTTCAAGGTTAAACGTTGACCGTCTTCGGAAATGGAGCTGTTAAAACGTGGATAGGCTTCCAACGCTTTGGCTGCTGCTTTCATAATGAATACCACAGGGGTAATTTTCACGTCTAATTTTTGTTTTTCAGCCAGTTTGTTTTGTTCTTTGCGGAAATCTTCTAAATCAGTAATATCCGCACGGTCGAAGTGAGTTACGTGTGGAATCATCACCCAGTTGCGATGTAAGTTCGCCCCTGAAATCTTGTTAATACGCGTTAATTCAACTTCTTCCACTTCACCAAATTTGCTGAAGTCCACTTTTGGCCAAGGTAATAAGCCTAAACCCGCACCGTTTGCAGCACCAGAACTTGCTGCTGCCCCACTTTCAAGTACAGCAATGGCAGCTTTCACATAGGCTTGAACGTCTTCTTTTAAGATACGACCTTTACGACCAGTGCCTTTCACTTTATCCAAATTCACACCAAACTCACGAGCCAAACGGCGAACCACTGGGGTTGCATGAGCAAAGGTTGTACTTGCAGTAACTGCTTCTTGGTTAGCAGCTGGGGCAGTAGTTGGAGCTGGGGCAGATGCTGCTTTTGGTGCTTCAGCTTTTGGAGCATCAGCAACTGGAGTGGCTTGTGCTTGGGATTGAGCAGGTGCAGAACCTGATTCAAATTTCATGATTAATTTGCCAGTCGTTACTTTGTCGCCTACGGCAATCAAAATTTCTTTCACCACGCCTGCGATTGGTGCAGGTACTTCCATGGAGGCTTTATCGCCCTCGACATTGATAATAGATTGATCGACTTCAACCGAATCACCTACTTTGACCATAATTTCAGTCACGTTGACTTCATCAGAGCCAATATCTGGCACATTTACATCGACTACAGCAGAAGCTGTTGGTGCAGTGGCTGGTGCTGGTGCGGCTTCAGCTTTTGGTGCTTCGGCAGCTGGTGCAGTACCTGCAGCTTCTAATTCAAGCATTGGCGTACCAGTCGAAACCTTATCACCCACTTTGACTAACACTGCTTTAACTACGCCTGCCTCTGGTGCTGGCACTTCCATGGAGGCTTTGTCGCCTTCTACATTGATAATGGATTGATCCACAGCAATGGTATCGCCCACATTCACCATTACTTCGGTTACCGTGACTTCATCGCTTCCAATATCGGGGATTTGAATTTGTTTTGACATTTTTTATTCCTTTTCTGTGCTTGCGGCTAAAATTCAAAAAATTACCCTTTTTTCACCGCACTTTAAAACCATTTCTAATTAATTCATCAATGTGGGAAATATTTTCCCACATTAATATAATGATTTAATTAAGCGTATAACGGATTCACACGTTCAGTTTTTAAACCGTATTTCTCAATCGCTTGTGCAACCACTTTCGTTTCAACTGTACCTTCTTTGGCTAATTGTGCTAATGCAGCAACCACGACATAATACTCGTTCACTTCAAAGTGTTCACGCAAGTTTTCACGACCGTCTGAACGACCAAAACCGTCAGTACCTAACACGTGATAATGCTTGCTTGGAACATAAGCACGAATTTGCTCTGCATAAAGTTTCATATAGTCAGTAGAAGCTACGGTTGGTAAATCGGCTAACACTTGAGCCACATAAGGTACACGTGGTGTTTCAGTTGGATGTAATAAATTCCAACGTACTGCATCGGCACCCTCACGACCTAATTCATTGAATGATGGCGCACTGAACACATCGGCTGTTACGCCATAGTCATTGGCTAAGATTTGAGCCGCTGCACGAACGTGACGCATAATTGCACCTGAACTTAGCAACTGAACATGACCTTTGCCTTTTCCTTGTACTGTTTCAAATTTATATAACCCTTTACGAATACCTTCTTCCGCACCTGCTGGCATAGCTGGTTGTTCAGTCACTTCATTTAAGGTGGTGATATAATAGAACACGTTTTCTTGTTTTTCACCGTACATACGGTTAATACCGTCTTGAATAATCACGGCGACTTCAAAGGCAAATGCAGGATCGTAGGTCACACAGTTTGGAATCACACCCGCTTGAATATGGCTATGACCATCTTCATGTTGTAAGCCCTCACCGTTTAAGGTTGTACGACCTGATGTGCCGCCGATCATAAAGCCACGGGCTAATTGGTCGCCAGCTAACCACATCATATCACCCACACGTTGGAAACCAAACATGGAGTAATACACAAAGAATGGAATCATCGGTAAGTTATTCACAGAATAAGATGTTGCCGCTGCAACCCAAGAGGCGGTTGCACCTAATTCGTTAATACCCTCTTGTAATACTTGACCATCGGTCGCCTCACGATAGTAAGCCACTAAATCACGATCTGATGGCACATAGTTTTGACCTTCTGGGCTGTAAATACCGATTTGGCGGAATAAACCCTCCATACCAAAGGTACGAGCTTCATCTGCAATAATTGGCACAATAGTTTTGCCGATATTTTTGTCTTTTAATAAGGTGTTTAACACACGGCTAAATGCCATGGTAGTAGAAATGCCACGTGGTTGTTCCTCTAACAATGCTTGGAATTCAGACAAGGCAGGCACTTTATATTCAACATCAAATTTTTGACGACGAGCTGGCACATAACCATTTAAGGCTTTACGATGATGATGAATATAGTTGTACTCTTCTGAATCTTCGGCAAATTTAATGTATTCTAATTTTTCAACTTGCTCATCGGTTAATGGTAAATGGAAATGATCACGGAAACCTTTAAGGCTGTCTAATGACATTTTTTTAGACTGGTGAGCGGTATTTTTACTTTCTGCTTCTGGAATTTTATAACCTTTCACCATGTGAGATAAAATCACCACTGGTTTATCAGATTTTTGTGCTTTTTCAAAAGCAGCATACATTTTTTCACTATCGTGACCACCACGGCGTAACGCCCAAATTTCATCATCTGTCCAGTCAGCCACTAATGCAGCAGTTTCAGGATAACGACCAAAGAAGTGTTCACGTACATAAGCACCATTTTTTGATTTGAAAGTTAAGTAGTCACCGTCAACCACTTCCATCATTAATTGGGTTAATTTGCCTGAAGTATCTTTGGCGAATAATTTATCCCAACCGCTACCCCATAATACTTTAATCACTTCCCAGCCTGCACCGCTGAATAAACCCTCAAGTTCTTGTACAATTTTACCGTTACCATGAACTGGACCATCTAAACGTTGAAGATTACAGCTAATTATAAAAATTAAGTTATCTAATTTTTCACGAGCCGCAACAGTAATTGCCCCTTTAGATTCAATTTCGTCCATTTCACCATCGCCTAAAAACGCATAGACTTTCTGGTTAGAAGTATCTTTTAGCTTACGGTTATGGAGATATTTTAAGAAACGAGCACTATAAATAGCATTGACAGGACCTAACCCCATTGAAACTGTTGAGAACTGCCAAAAATCAGGCATAAGTTTCGGGTGAGGATAAGATGATAAACCATCTACAAAGGCTTCTTGACGGAAGTTATCCATTTGTGCTTCGGTTAAACGCCCCTCCACAAACGCACGAGCATAAATACCTGGTGCGGCATGACCTTGAGAAAAAATTAAGTCCCCACCGTCTTTTTCAGTGGCAGCTTTAAAGAAATGGTTATAACAAACTTCATACATTGACGCGGCAGATTGGAATGTCGAAATATGACCACCTAAATCTAAATCTTTTTTCTGGCTACGTAATACCATTGCAATGGCATTCCAACGTACTGCAGAACGAATACGACGTTCAATATCTTTGTTACCTGGATAAGGTGGTTGTTCAGATACAGGAATGGTATTTACATAAGCTGTTGTTACACCAGCTGGTAAAGGCACGGCTTGGCTGCGTGCGTGTTGCATAATTTGCTCAACGATGAACTGAGCACGCTCTGTCCCTTCTTCACGAATAATTGAATCAATAGCCAATAGCCAATCTTGTGTTTCGATTGGATCTACGTCATTCTTCACGATTTCTGACATCGTCTCTTCCTTATTTAGATGTTAATAAAATTATGTTTAGCCCATTGCTAAACGGCGAGTTGATAACTGAATCTTAAAATTCTTGCTTAGATAATGAGGAATACTCATCTAATTAAAAAATTTTTTAAATTTTATTAGATTTTTTTAATCAAGCATAGTCATATTTCACTAAATTTTAACATTATTTAATCTAAATATCACGAAATAAGTAAAATATTGACCGCACTTTAACTGCATTTGTAATAAAAATCACCGCCTCTAAAGGCGGTGATTCAGACTGCTGATTTCTTATTTAACAACTTCGGTAAGTAGTTTCTGATAATCAACCAACGCATTCGATGTAATATCACTAATACGCTGATTACTGGTTAAGGTCATGGCAACTTTCATTTCTTTTTTGAAAATATCTAACATATTTTCTACTCCAGCACGACCTGCCGCACCAAGTGCATAAACAAAAGAACGTCCGAGCATAGTGGCATCTGCCCCTAAGGCAATCATTCTCACCACATCTAAACCATTACGAATCCCAGAATCGGCAAGGATTTTAATATCTCCTTTAACCGCATCAGCAATCGGTGGTAAGGCACGGGCTGAAGAAAGCACACCGTCCAACTGGCGACCACCGTGGTTAGATACCACGATACCGTCAGCCCCAAAACGTACTGCATCTTTTGCATCTTCTGGATCTAAGATCCCTTTAATCACCATTGGACCGTCCCAGAAATCTCGAATCCATTCCAAATCTTTCCAAGAAATTGACGGGTCAAAGTTTTGAGTTAACCAACCGATGTAATCATCTAAATTGATTGGTTTACCCATATAAGTGGATACATTGCCTAAGGTATGAGGTTTACCATTGATCCCTACGTCCCATGCCCAAAATGGATGAGTGATACCTTGCAATATACGACGAATTTCTTTATAAGGTCCACTCATTCCTGAGTGCATATCACGATAACGAGCCCCAGGGGTTGGCATATCCACAGTAAACACCAGTGTTGAACAACCTGCTGCTTTAGCACGTTCCAAGGCATTTTTCATAAAGCCACGATCTTTCAATACATAAAGTTGGAACCACATTGGGCGTTTAATAGCTGGCGCTACTTCTTCAATCGGACAAATAGAAACTGTTGATAAAGTAAACGGAATCCCTTTATTATCTGCTGCTTGAGCCGCTTGCACCTCTCCACGACGGGCATTCATACCTAATGCACCTACTGGGGCTAACGCCACTGGCATGGAAAGTTTTTCACCAAAAAGTTCAATTTCTGTATCCAAATTTGACATATCTTTTAATACACGTTGTCTTAACGCAATATCAGCTAAATCCATTACGTTACGTTCTAATGTACGTTCCGCATAAGAACCGCCGTCCGCATAATGGAACATAAATGGGGGAACTTTACGTCTTGCTGCTTCACGATAGTCATTTGCTGATGAAATAATCATATTTTTACCTCTCTTAAAATTATTATTTTTATTAAATTGAATAGAATATTGGCACTATAAAAGTGGCTGCGATAGCCGCAATTACACCATAAATTAACATAGGAATAGCCGTTTTCTTCAAGATCTCACCTTCTTGGTTTTGCAAATTCACAATGGTACTCACCGCAATGATGTTATTCACACAAATCATATTCCCCATGGCACCACCCACAGATTGTAAGGCTAAGATAAGTGAAACATTTAAGCCTGCTAATTCTGCGGTAGATATTTGTACACCACCAAAGGTCAAGTTAGATACGGTATTTGAACCTGAGAAAAATGCACCGATAGCCCCTAAATAGGCGGAGAAATAAGTCCAAGACTCGCCTGCTACACTGGCAAAGCCCGTACCGATAATTTTCACCATGGAATTATCACCGCCCATGGTCATTAATTTTACCATCACCAAGGCACCAAACATTGCCCAAAATGGTCGAATACCTTGTTTAATACTACGCATAGCAATTTGATGTACGGATTTGACACTCAAACGATAAATGAAAAACGTCAACAAAGAAACAACACCAAACGGAATTAAGGCTGGCACATAAAGCAAACGATAGTTATCTGAAACCCCTGTTCCAAAAATATTGCTTAATGAGAAAACTAAGCCTTTGGTAATCGCAAAATCACCAAGATAACCCCATGAAGCATTAATCCATGGTGTTTTATCTTGAATCATGGCATTAAATGGTAACTGTGGTAAACGAGTAATGATCAAAAGCGTAATTAACAATAAGGTCGGCGATAAGGCTTTAAATACTTCTGCTTTAGTCACCGTAGCAGCCTGTTCCGCACCTTCCGTTTTAGCTAAACCAATACCAAAATTTGCGACCGTAATTGAAATTAATAAACCGATTGCACCACCCACTAATGATGGAAATTCATAGTTAAACTGAGCTAATAGTACATAAGGCACAACACAAGAAAGAATACTAATGTAAACGAAAACAATGTTACGTTTGACATCTTTCCATTCTACTACAAATAATAAAGCTATAATCGGAATAACCAACGCCGCAACAGAGTGCATTAAAGCAGTCATTCCACCAATTTCAAGAATCTGTTCAGCGGGTAAATTTAAGGGAGAAAGACCAAACCATGTCGGTGTTCCTACCGCACCAAAAGATACAGGTACAGAGTTCATTGCCAACGCTAAACAAGCCACACGGAATGGTTTAAAACCAAGTCCAATTAAGATTGGTGCAGCAATCGCTGGTGGTGTTCCCCAGCCACTGGCACCCTCAAGCATAAAGGCAAATGCCCATGCGATAATCATTAATTGTGCAATTGGGTTTGGGTTAATATTGGCTAACCATTTTCGTAAGGTATTAATCGCCCCTGAATCTTCCAATGTTCGGTGGAAAAGGATTGCACCAAAAATAACGGTAATTGGCACTAAAGTAGAAAGATAACCAGATACAACATTGGCATTCACCAACACTAAATCGGCATCAAAATAGAAGACTTTAATTAAATAAACTAATACTGCAACAATAGGAAGTGCAATATAAGATGGCACAGGATTGCGTTTAACCATTAAATAAATTAAAAGCACAATGGGAAAAATACTTAAAAATAACGCCATAAAAAAACCTCTTTAAGATATAACAAATCAGACCGCTTATTGTAAATAATTATCAACATAAAAATAGAGGAAAGTATCAATTTTGTGATCTGTGTTACATTTTTGTAATCTAAATGTTTATTATATGTTCAGAAAACTCATGAGATTTAATATTTTGAATAAAAAACAACAAAAAAACCCGCAACTAAACTGCGGGTTTTAGTAAAGTGATTTTATAAAATCATTTTTTTAATACAAGGACAACTGATTCACCAGCAACTACATCACCAACTTTTTTACTGATATTACTGATTTCGTCCATATTAGAAATAACTACTGGAGTTAATATAGATTTTGCTTTTTGCTCTAATAATTCAAGATCAAATTCAATAACTGTGTCACCACGTTTGACTTCTTGACCTTCTTTTGCTACACGAGTAAAACCCTCACCTTTTAATTCAACGGTATCAATACCAAAGTGAACAAATAATTCAATTCCCTCTTTGGATTCCATTGAGAAAGCATGGTTAGTTTCAAAAATCTTGCCTATCACACCATCTACAGGTGCGACAATTTTATTACCATTTGGGCGAATTGCTATACCGTCACCAACAATTTTCTCAGAGAAAACCACATCTGGCACATCTTCAATATTGACAATTTCACCTGAAAGTGGTGCATAGATTTCTACTTCAACAGCTTTACTTTCTTTAGCACCAAATAATTTATCAAAAAATCCCATTTTTATTCTCTCTCCTACTATATGAACAAAAATTTTGCGTATTCTAACGCAAAATTTTTGGGTTGTATCTAGTTAAATTGATTTTCTTGCAAAAAATCGTTGACTAATTGTTCAATTTCAACCGCAGTTGGCACTTGCAATGCTTTTTCTGCTAGTGCTTTAGCATCTTGATAATTGACATTCCGAATAATTTTCTTAATAGCAGGAACGGAAATAGCACTCATACTAAATTCGTCTAAGCCCATACCCAACAATAAAATTGTAGCACGTTCATCGCCTGCTAATTCACCACACATTCCTGTCCATTTACTTTCGGCATGTGAAGCATCGATCACTTGTTTAATTAAACCTAATACTGATGGCGACATCGGGTTATATAAATGAGAAATCATTTCATTACCACGGTCAACCGCTAAGGTATATTGGGTTAAGTCGTTCGTACCAATACTAAAGAAATCTACTTCTTTAGCTAAGAATTTTGCATTTACTGCTGCTGATGGAGTTTCCACCATAACGCCGATTTGAATATTTTCATCAAAGGCTTTACCCTCATTGCGTAGCTCTTGTTTCAACGTTGCAATCACGGATTTTAATTCACGAATTTCTTCCACAGAAATAATCATCGGGAACATCATTGCCAATTTACCAAAAGCAGACGCTCTTAACACTGCACGTAATTGAGCATGTAAAATTTCACGACGCTCCATGGCAATTCGAATCGCACGCCAGCCTAAGAATGGATTCATTTCTTTTGGTAAATTCATATATGGCAATTCTTTGTCACCACCAATATCCATAGTACGTAATACCACAAGACGACCATTCATTGCTTCAACAACTTCTTTATAAGCAATAAATTGTTCTTCTTCACTTGGTAATTGATCACGATCCATAAATAAGAATTCGGTACGATACAAACCAACGCCTTCCGCACCGTTACGATCGGCACCTTCACAATCACGAATTGTCCCAATATTTGCTACCACATCAACACGATGACCGTCTAATGTCATAGCTGGTAAATCTTTTAATTTAGCTAACTCTGCTTTTTCAGCTGCTAATTTTTCTTGTGCTGATTTTAACGCATCTATTTCAGCTTGAGTTGGATTGACTAATACTTGATTATTGACTGCATCTAATACTAAGAAATCACCCGTATTGACTAATTCAGTTACATTATTTGTCCCTACAATCGCTGGTAATTCCAAAGAACGAGCCATAATTGAGGTATGTGAAGTACGACCGCCAATATCGGTAATAAAACCTAACACTTTATCTAAATTTAACTGTGCTGTTTCAGATGGAGTTAAATCATAAGCAACCAAAATCACTTCTTCATTAATATCACCTAAATCAACAATTTTCATGCCTAGAATGTTTTTAATCAAACGATTACCAATATCACGAATATCGCCTGCACGTTCTTTTAAATATTCATCATCGATTTCAGATAACATGGTCACTTGCTGATCGATAATTTTACTTGTAGCAACTGCTGCGTTCACTTTATTAGAACGCAGGTAATCTATAATTTCTTCTTCTAATTCTTCATCTTCTAAAATCATTAAATGACCTTCAAAGATTGCAGCCTTGTCTTCACCTAACGACTTGAATGCACGATCACGAATAGAACTAAGTTGCTCAACTGCGGCGGTACGTCCTTGATAAAAACGAGCAATTTCATTATCAATTTGCTCATCTGTAATTTTGTGCATATCAAGCACAATTTTTTCTTCTTTAAGAACGAGAGCTTTACCGAAAACGATACCTGGAGAGGCTGGAATTCCTGAAATCATAAATTTACCCTTTGACTGAAGTGGAACGACAATGAAATTATAGCCATAACACTATATTTTTATTATCAAAATACCTTGATAAAAATGTATATGGCTAAACAAAAATTATTCTAAAGTAGGTATTAATGCAACTAAATGCTCTACAGCAGCTTGTTCATCTTCACCTTCAGCAGAAATAGTAATTACTGTACCTTGGGTTAAGCCTAAGGTTTGCAATTTAAATAAACTTTTCGCACTTGCACTTTTACCTGCAGAAGTAACAGTAATATCAGAACCAAACCCTTTTGCTTCTTTTACAAATTGTGCAGCTGGGCGTGTGTGTAAACCGCTTGGAGCGGTAATTTCAACGTCTTTTGAGTACATGGATGTTTCCTCTTTTTTTGATTTATTTAAATGAAATCTTACACTATTATTACGTAATTTTAATAATTAATACCTTATTCTAAGCGATTAATGCAATTGGATCACGTTAAAATTCACAAAAATCCAAAAATAGTCAGAAAATTGACTAATTAATAATCACCACTTAACAGATTATTAACTTTATCTTTATTGTAATCGATCCAATCCAGCTCTTAAATCTGAGATAAGTTCATCCACCGCTTCAAAACCAATATGCAAACGAATTAACGTTCCCGATAAAGTGCGGTCAATATTTGGACGAATTTTCGCAATATCTTCAGGCTGATTATATAAAATTAAACTTTCGAATCCACCCCAAGAATACGCCATGGTAAATAGTTCAAAATGATCCATAAAGGCAGACAACTGTTGAGCGTTTAATTTTTGCTTTAATTCAAAAGAAAATAAACCTGCTGATCCCGTAAAATCACGTTTAAAAAATTCGTATCCCAAACAACTTGGTAAGGCTGGGTGATATACTGCTTTCACTTCAGGTTGTTCCGCCAACCATTTTGCTATTTTGATACTACTTTCTTCGTGCTGTTTAAAACGCACTGCCAACGAACGAATTCCACGTGCTGTCGTATAAGCACTATCAGCATCCACCATTTGTCCCATTAAATAGGAATTTTCACGCAACTGATCCCAACAACGGGCATTTGCTACAGCAGTACCGATCATCACATCCGAATGTCCAACAAGATATTTAGTACCCGCTTGAATAGAAATGTCCACTCCATGCTCAAGGGCTTTAAATAGAATCCCACCGCCCCATGTATTATCTAGCATAATCACCACATCAGGATTCACTGATCTCACTGCTTGTACAATAGATGGAACATCTGGCACTTCCATAGTCAATGAACTCGGCGTTTCAAGAAAAACCACGCTAGTATTCGGACGTATTAAATCAGCAATTTTTGCACCGCAGATAGGATCATAAAATGTCGTTTCAACCCCTATTTTTTTCAGAATTTGATGACAAAAATCTTGACTCGGTTCATAGGCTGCTCCCGACATCAGAATATGGTCGCCAGTTTTTACAAAGGCTAAAATACTATTGGTAATAGCCGCTGCTCCACAAGGATAAAGATAACAACCTGCCCCACCTTCCATTTCACACATCAAATCTTGCAAAGCAAAATGGGTCAATGTACCACGACGACCATAAAATAACGCCTGTTTGGCACGATTAATAGTCGCTTGTTTTTTATCGGCAAGAGTATCAAAAACTAGAGAAGATGCCCGTTGAATAACAGGATTCACAGCACCTTGCGTAACCCGTTTATTTCGTCCTGAATGTACTAATTTTGTGGCTAATGAATATTCTTTTGTCATATTATCTTCCTTAATTATAATTCAGCCAACATGCCCAACACCATTTGTGATGATATTTTTGCAGCTAAAGGTAAAAATTCCTCAAAAGATATACTGGCTTGCCCATCACCTGCATCAGAAATGGCTCGTACCACCACAAAAGGCACTGCAAAACTATGGCAAACTTGAGCAATCGCGGTGGCTTCCATTTCTACTGCAACAACCTGCGGGAAATCTGATTTAATTTTTTGTAATGGTTCGCCCCCAGCAATAAAACTATCTCCCGAGCAAATTAGCCCACGTTTTACGCTATTTCCCTGCTGTTGAGCAATTTTTTCTGCAAGTGCGGTCAATTTCTCATCAGAAATAAAAGTCGGCGGACAAGCTGGTAATTGCCCTTTGACATAACCAAATGCCGTCACATCTGCATCGTGATAGGCTGTTTCGGTGGAAATCACAATATCCCCAACTTTTAACCCCTGAGCAACGCCACCTGCCGATCCCGTGTTGATCACTACATCAGGTTTTGCCAGTTGTAACAAGGCAGTTGTCGCTATTGCAGCAGCCACTTTGCCAATACCAGATTGCACCAACACTACCGCTTTATCAGCAATTTTTCCTTCAAAAATCACCGCACTTGCGACTTTGGTTTCTGTTTTTTCTGTCATTAACCCTAACAGAATTTCCACTTCTTGTGCCATTGCACCGACAATACCAATTTTCATTTATTTATCTTGTTGTTCCATGATTAATTTATTCACTAAATAATCTAACACCGCAAAAGTGTAATCATCATTATAAAGCGTGCTAATGGTTAATACATATTTACCGTTTATCACCACAAAGGGATAGGTAAACACACCATATTTTTCCGTTCGAGCAATCGCAGAATTGACTAATTTTGTTGTTGAATTAGCATAAAAAATCTTATCAAATTGTTTTTCATCTACTTTATTTTGTTGTAACCAAGTCAATAAATTTTCTAATTTAGCTAATTCTAAATAACGTGTTGCATCAATGGTTTCAAACAAAAGCAAATCAGAAACATCATCACGTTCCATTTGTTTTAGGCTGTAAAACACCTGAGCAGAATAATGTGCATTTGCAGTAGCAATCGGATATTCTTCATAGCTCACTTTATCTGAATTAAGCTCTTGATAAAGCACCAAAATATCTTGCACATTAACACAGGTTCGGCAATCGTAATCAAAAAAAGATTGAATGAGTACCCGACCTTTTTCTAACTGCATATTCACTGGTGTGCTGTATGAAAAATAATCCTTGCCATCTTGAAACGGTCGTTCATTTTCCTGTACTGTTATTTCGGCTGTATCATTTTGTTGTTCACTTTTTCTCGGTGCCGATTGATTATCCGCCCAAGTCATACTACTCAATAACAACAAAAACAATATAGATAAATATTTCATAAGGTTACACTAACATTACTGGTTCAATATAATCCACTAATAATTGAATATCACGATTACCACGAAATTCATTAATATCTAGTTTATATACTAATCTCGCTTGTTTAATTGACTTATCAGGATAATAACGAGTATCGACATTAAAAGCAATGGCATCAATCAGTTGTCCGCCCTGTTTAGGCTCTAATAACATTTTTAAATGGCGTTCGCCCACTAAACGTTGTTGTAAAATTTTAAATTCGCCGTCAAATACGGGTTCAGGAAAAGATTGTCCCCAAGGTCCTGCCTGTTTTAACATTTCTGCGGTTTGAATGGTTAATAATGGAGCAGATAATTCGCCGTCCGTCCACAACATGCCTTGCAGTTCATCATTGCCTAAGCACTCCGTTACCACATCATTAAAACTGCGTTGAAATTGTTCAAATAATTCCGCCCGAATACTTAATCCTGCTGCCATAGCATGACCACCAAATTTTAAAATCATCTCTGGATGACGTTGATGTACACGTTCCAATAAATCTCGTATATGCAAGCCCTCCACCGAACGAGCAGAACCTTTCAGCACCGCATCACCATCTTGAGCAAATGCCACAATCGGACGGTGAAACTGATCTTTAATACGAGAAGCGACAATCCCTAATACGCCCTGATGCCAATCTGATTGATAAAGTGCTACCCCCAATGGTAATTGTTGCTCACGATTAAGTGCGGTCAATTTTCGGCAAATTTCTAGGGCTTCTAATTTCATGCCTTGCTCAATTTCTTTACGTGTTTGGTTTAATTCATCTAATTCTAAAGCTAACGCTCTCGCCTGCTCCATGGTTTCTGTCAGCAACAGTTCCACTCCAATCGACATATTATCCAAGCGACCCGCCGCATTCAGACGCGGAGCAATGGAAAAACCCAAATCACTGGCGGTTAATTGATGAATATTTTTATTTGCGACTTCCACCAAAGCTCGAATACCGCAACAACAATGCTCGGCTCGAATACGTAACAATCCTTGATAAGCCAAAATTCGGTTATTTTGATCTAACGGCACCACATCCGCAATCGTTCCCAAAGCGACCAAATCCAATAAATCGGTAAAATTCGGTTGGGTTTGACTATCAAACACGCCCATTTCACGTAATTTAGCCCGTAATGCCAACATCACATAAAAGGTTACACCCACACCAGCCAACGCTTTAGACGGAAAATCACAGCCGACTAAATTAGGGTTTACAATGGCATCTGCATTGGGTAATTGTTCAGCGGGCAAATGGTGATCGGTAATCACTACACGTACCGAATTTTGTTTCAAATAATCCACGCCCTCTAAGGAAGAAATACCGTTATCCACCGTAATCAACACCTCAACCCCTTGTGCTAGTGCCATTTCGGCAATAGATACACTCAAGCCATAGCCCTGTTCAAAACGGTTCGGGATCAAATAATTCACATCGGTAAAGCCTAACTGACGTAATGCCGTTACCGCTAAAGCCGTACTAGTTGCACCGTCCGCATCAAAATCCCCAACAATCACAATTTTTTTATCTCGAGAATCTGCCAATAATTGCACCGCAGTTTGCATGCCTGATAATAAATGCGGTGATAACATAGACGACAAAGTGCGGTCTAATTGTTGTGAATTTTGAATATGACGAGAACGATATAAACGATCTAATAAAGGGTTATCACAAACAGGCGAACCTATTGGTATGGATCTTCTTTGAATGATTTTATTCACGGGAATATTGTTATTATTAATTAATCATTGTAGGGTACATTGATGATATGCACCCTATGTTATTACTTGTTATTTAATTCAGCTAGCAATGCTTTCGGTTCCAAATAACCGCCAATAATTTCACCATTTTCAGTCAAAATTGCTGGCGTACCTTGTACTCCAAATGCCACACCTAATTTATAATGTTTTGCCACAATATTCGGTGCTTTCAAGTGTTTTGGTAAATTACCTTGCTCCGCATCATTTAACGCTTGAACTTTATCTTGAGCAGTAAAAATCGCTTCCATTTGTTGAGCAGTTTGATCATTACTCGCCACCCCACGACGAGGAAAAGCTAAATAACGTACAGTTATCCCTTGTTCGTTATAGTCTTTGATCTGTTCGTGTAATTTATGGCAATAATAACAGCTAATATCCATAAATATGGTTACTACATGCTTTTCATTTTTTGCAGGGTAAACAATCATTTCATTTTTATAATTTTCTAAGGTAGTCATCAAGGACTTCGCTGCAACATCTACAGAACCTTTATCAGTTAATTCATATAATTTACCGTGCAAAACATATTTTGCATCATCACTCACATACAAAATACCTTCTTCTGTATTAGCGGTTTTTAACCCTTGAATCGGCGAATCTTTAACTTCAACCTGTTGCATACCCATTTTAGTTAACTTAGCAATAATCGCTTTATCATCAGCCATAGCATAAAAGGCGAACAATGCGAGAAAAACTGCGGTGAAAAATTTGTACATTTTTACTGTCCATAATCATAATCAAAAAACTGGTTTGCTAGTTTAGCATAACTTTCCGTTGAATTTAACTATTTAACCAATAACGGATTTCACCCAAACACTACACAACTGCTGGTAAATAGACTATAATTCACGGCTCACAGAATTTAAGAAATCATGTTATGTTTGAAATTAACCCAATAAAAAATAAAATTACCGATCTCGCCGAGCGTACTAACGTCCTTCGGGGGTATCTTTGACTTTGCCACCAAAGTCGAACGTTTAGAAGAAGTCAATGCCGAATTGGAACAGCCTGAAGTCTGGAATGAACCTGAAAAAGCCCAAGCCTTAGGCAAAGAACGATCTGCCCTTGAATTAGTGGTCAATACCATTAAAAAACTCGATCAAGGCTTAGAAGACGTGGACGGTTTGCTTGAATTAGCGATTGAGGGCGAAGATGAACAAACCTTTAATGAAGCCGTTGCAGAACTTGATGAATTAGAACAACAGTTAGCTAAACTTGAATTTCAACGTATGTTCAGCGGTCAACATGATGCTTGTGATTGCTATGTAGATTTACAAGCAGGTTCAGGTGGAACAGAAGCACAAGACTGGACAGAAATGCTATTACGAATGTATTTACGTTGGGCGGAATCGAAAGGCTTTAAGACCGAATTAATGGAAGTGTCCGATGGTGATGTGGCAGGTCTGAAATCAGCAACCATTAAAGTATCAGGTGAATATGCCTTTGGTTGGCTTCGCACCGAAACAGGGATTCACCGTTTAGTGCGCAAAAGCCCGTTTGATAGCAATAATCGCCGTCATACCTCTTTTGCAGCTGCCTTTATCTACCCTGAAATTGATGATGATATTGATATTGACATCAATCCAGCGGATTTACGCATTGATGTGTATCGTGCCTCGGGAGCAGGTGGTCAGCACGTGAATAAAACCGAAAGTGCGGTGCGAATTACCCATATTCCAAGCGGTATTGTGGTGCAATGTCAAAACGACCGTTCGCAACACAAAAACAAAGATCAATGTATGAAACAGCTCAAAGCCAAGCTGTATGAAATGGAAATGATGAAGAAAAATGCCGATAAACAAGCCTTGGAAGAAAGCAAATCCGACATTGGCTGGGGCAGTCAGATTCGTTCCTATGTATTAGATGATAGTCGGATTAAAGATTTACGCACTGGCGTGGAAAATCGCAATACCCAAGCGGTGCTTGACGGCGATTTAGATCGTTTTATTGAAGCAAGCCTAAAGGCTGGCTTATAAATTTTAATTATTAGAAAGGTACCAATATGTCAGAACAACAAACAACAGAACTGGATTTTCATGGTGAAATGGCAGTCCGTCGTGAGAAATTAAAAGCATTACGAGCAAAAGGCAATGCGTTCCCTAACACATTCCGCCGTGATGCGTTAGCACAAGATTTACATGATAAACACGATAGTACAGATGGCGAAGCATTAAAAGCGGAAGACATTCAAGTTGCCGTGGCAGGTCGTATTATGACTCGCCGTGCAATGGGCAAAGCAACATTTATCACCTTGCAAGATATGAGCGGCAAAATTCAGCTTTATGTATCACGTGATAATTTACCCGAAGGTGTTTACAAAGAGGATGTAGGACATTGGGATTTAGGCGATATTGTCGGTGTAAAAGGGACATTATTTAAAACCAAAACCAATGAATTAACTGTTAAAGCCCATGAAGTGCAATTATTAACCAAGGCATTACGTCCATTACCCGATAAATTCCATGGTTTGAGCGATCAAGAAATCCGCTATCGTCAACGTTATTTAGATTTAATTGCGAACGAAGATTCTCGCCGCACGTTTATTATTCGTTCTAAAGTCATTTCAGGTATGCGTGAATTTTTCCTGAGTAAAGGCTTTATTGAAGTGGAAACCCCAATGTTGCAAGTGATCCCTGGCGGTGCGGCAGCACGTCCATTTGTAACCCATCACAATGCCTTAGACATTGATATGTACTTGCGTATTGCCCCTGAGTTGTATTTAAAACGCTTAGTAGTGGGCGGTTTTGAACGAGTATTCGAATTAAACCGTAACTTCCGTAATGAGGGCGTTTCCGTACGCCATAATCCTGAATTTACCATGATAGAATATTATCAAGCCTATGCGGATTACCACGATTTAATGGATAACACCGAAGAATTGCTACGCAAATTAGCCCTTGATATTCTGGGTACGACGATTGTGCCTTACGGCGAATACGAATTTGATTTCGGCAAGCCATTTGAGCGTATTACCATGCACGATGCAGTGCTTAAATACGGTGCAGATAAAGGCATTGTAAAAGACGATCTTTATGATCTCGATCGTGCTAAAGCTGTTGCCAAAAAACTGGGTATTGAAGTACAAAAATCTTGGGGCTTAGGTTCTATCGTTAATGCGATTTTTGAAGAAGTGGCAGAACATCACTTAATTCAGCCAACATTCTTAATGGCTCACCCAGCGGAAATCTCACCATTGGCACGCCGTAATGATGACAATCCTGAAGTGACCGATCGTTTTGAACTCTTTATTGGTGGTCGTGAAATTGGTAATGGCTTCTCCGAACTTAACGATGCGGAAGATCAAGCGGAACGCTTTGATGCCCAAGTTGCAGCGAAAGATGCAGGTGATGATGAAGCGATGTTTAAAGATGATGACTTCGTGGTTGCCCTTGAACACGGTTTACCACCAACAGCAGGTGAAGGCTTAGGTATTGACCGTTTGGCAATGCTATTTGCTAACGCTGCATCAATTCGTGATGTAATTCTATTCCCTGCGATGAAACAGAAATAATCTGAAAACAAGGCAAAATTTAACCGCACTTTAAAATAAATCAAAGTGCGGTTCTTTTTCGCTTATTTTAGCTTAGACAAACACACCTACGCTATAATAACTACGTTAATAACATTAATTATGCTGATTTTTGCTCTTTGAGATCTTCAGCTTGACACACTGCCGCCGTAAAAAGTACATCAGTTGATGAATTTAATGCCGTTTCGGCAGAATCTTGCAATACACCAATAATAAAGCCTACTGCAATCACTTGAGCAGCAATATCCGCAGAAATACCAAATAAGCTACAAGCTAACGGAATTAATAATAAAGAACCGCCAGCCACACCAGATGCACCACAAGCACAAATGGCAGAAACAAGGCTTAACAAAATTGCCGAAGGAATAGAAACTTGAATACCTAAGGTATTCACTGCTGCTAAGGTTAAAATGGTAATAGTAATAGCAGCACCACCCATATTAATGGTCGCCCCTAACGGAATCGATACTGAATAGGTTTCTTCATCAAGATTTAAGCGTTTCGCTAATTCCATATTCACAGGTATATTCGCAGCAGAACTACGGGTAAAGAAAGCTGTTAGACCACTTACTCGTACACATTCCCATACTAATGGATATGGGTTACGGCGAATTTTCCAATACACAATAATAGGATTCATCACGAAAGCAACGAAGAACATTGAACCTAATAATACGACAAGTAAATAAACATAGTTACCTAAAGCAGATAAGCCTTTATCACCCAAGGTTTCAGTCACTAATCCGAATACCCCAAATGGAGCCAATCCAATAACTAAATGCACAATTTTAGATACCGCTTCGGAAATATCATTAAATACATTTTTGGTACTTTCAGAGGCATGACGCAATACTAAACCTAGTGCAATCGCCCAAGCTAAAATACCAATAAAATTAGCATTTGATAAAGCCGCAATAGGATTATCGAAGATATTTAACACTACGGTAGTTAATACTTCACTAATCGATCCGGGAGGGCTTAATTCATTTGCTACAGCACGCAAAGGGATCGTTAAAGGGAACATAAAACTTGCAATAACGGCTGTTACCGCAGCTAAAAATGTCCCCAAAATATAAAGATAAATAATAGATTTCATATTGCTTTTTGAGCCTACTTGACGATTTGCAATAGCAGAAACCACTAATACAAACACAAGAATAGGTGCAACAGCACGCAATGCTTTAACAAAAATTGTTCCTAATACGCCGAATTTAGCTGCCAATTCTGGTGAAATCACGGCAAGCAAAATACCGAGAACTAAACCAATAGAAATTCGTTTTACTAAACTTCCTTGGAATAATAATGAAAATAAACGTGAACTATTCATAAGTAAATCACAAAATTATGCAAGCGTTTGCTTGCGGGTTAATCACACAGATCTTAACGATCCAATAGGGGAATTAAAGATAGCTGAAATTTAACTCAAAAGAAATAATAAAAATATGAGATTCCGCCTTTTTATAAAAATTTATATGAAAAATTAAAAAAAATCTAAATTTCCACTTGACCAACTGTTTTGAAATACAGTAACATACACCTGTTCAAAAAAACAAGTTTAAATTTTTACAGGGTAATTATTATGAATAACGCTATCAACAATGCTCACTACAACAATACAAATGCTATGATCGCCAATGATTTTTCTTACCATCCAATTCCATATTTTGAAGATCGACAAGCTATGACGAAAAATTATAGTCGAAAACTCGATCTTAATTTATATTGCATTAAACGCCCACAGCAAACTTGTTTTATTCGTGTCACTAATCCAGATATGTTGGCTTGGGGAATTGAGCAAAATGATATGTTAGTTGTAGAAAAGAATGATAGTTTATCTTTGGGGGATTTAATTGTTCTCGAAATTGAACAACAGATGGAAGTGTATGAATTTGTAAATCACAATAATGGTGAATTTATTTTCTTTCCATTGAGTTCAAAAGCTCATCATATTAAGACCCATAATTGGGGAGAATTACCCATTATTGGAACGGTAACAAATACCATTCATCAAATAAAACCGCGTAAAGATACAATAAAATTCGCAGCATAATACAACTATAATACAATAAAGCTATAGCCATTAAAGATTTTCCATATCTAGTGGCTATTGCTTTTCATATCTAGGCTCACAACAATGAGCTTATCGCAAGCTAGCAAATAGATTTTACTGTAAATATTCTCAAAGTGCGGTATAATTTTCACTATTTTTGTAACAAATCAATTAAACCATAATAATGAATACAACATACTGCCAACATCTTGCTAATGAACAAGCCACTTGCCTATTTGGCGAAAAATTAGTTAAATTAATTTACAATATCACCGATAAAAATGGATTTATTATCTATTTAAACGGTGATTTAGGGGCAGGAAAAACGACTTTAAGCCGTGGTATGATTCAAGGTTTAGGACACCAAGGCAATGTAAAAAGCCCAACCTATACTTTAGTCGAAGAATATCATTTGGCAGACCGACACATTTATCACTTTGATCTGTACCGCCTTAATGATCCTGAAGAACTGGAATTTATGGGGATTCGTGATTATTTTACCCCCCATTCTATTTGTTTAATTGAATGGGCAGAAAAAGGCGAAGGCATATTAAATTCAGCAGATTTATTGATTAATATGAGCTATGATAATAACGCTCGAAATGTTGAATTAATAGCTAACAGCTCGCTTGGATCAGAAATTATTAAACAATTACAATAAGACAATTTAGCTCAATGAAACATATTTTACTGTTAATTTTAACCGCACTTTTTTCTTCCGTATCCTTTGCTGAAGTTTGGACGATTGCTATTGACCCTGGACACGGAGGCAAAGATCCTGGAGCAATAGGACGAAATTTACATATTTACGAAAAAAATGTCACTATCTCTATTGCTCGTGAACTCAAAGCGTTACTGGATAAAGACCCTAATTTTCGTGGCGTGCTAACACGCAATGGCGATTATTATATTAGCGTGTCATCTCGTTCAGAAATTGCCCGCCGAAATAAAGCAAATTATTTAGTTTCTATTCATGCGGATTCCTCCGTCAACCCTAGCTTACGAGGTGCCTCGGTGTGGGTGCTATCCAATCGCCGTGCCAATGATGAAATGGGGCAATGGTTAGAAGATCACGAAAAACAATCCGAATTACTTGGTGGGGCAGGTAAAGTGCTATCTCACAGCAAAGAAGCCTATCTCAATCAAACGGTGCTAGATCTCCAATTTGGGCATAGTCAACGAGTTGGCTATGAATTAGGTAACACTATTTTACAAAACTTCTCTAAAATCACTCAACTTAGCCGTAGTCGCCCACAACATGCTAGTCTTGGCGTATTACGTTCCCCTGATATTCCTTCGGTTTTAGTAGAAACAGGATTTTTATCCAATACCGAAGAAGAAGCTAAACTCAGTAGCCTTTCCTATCGCAGACGTATTGCCCATATTATTTATCAAGGATTAGTAGATTATCGTCGTCGTAACGGTGGATTGGATGTAAACACAAAAGTAACTTATAAAGAAACAGGGAAAGCAAGTACACCAGATAACGTAACCAACAGCCCGAAAAACAACAAAAATGAGCTGAAAGACAGTGGTATTCGTCATAAAGTTAAATCAGGTGAAACATTAAACGGTCTAGCTCAAAAATATGAAGTGAAATCGGAAGATATTATTAAATTAAATAATCTAAAACGCAAAAAACTGTGGACTGGTGAAACCATCAAAATTCCAGATAACAATAAAAAAATGGCTAAATCAGTTGAAAATCCTAAACAGGACAATAAAGCTAATAGTGCGAAAACTAATAATGCTAAAACCAATAATGCCAAGACCAAAGATACTAAGGAAAAAAGTAAAGAAATTCCAAAATATCATACCATTGAAAAGGATCAAACTATTTATGCCGTAGGACGTTTATATGGTATTTCACCTAATAAAATATTGAAACTCAATCCTAAGTTAAAAGACGGCAAAGCATTGGTTGGACAAAAAATTCAAATTAGAGAATAGAAAAATAGGGTAACATAATGGCAATTCACATTCTACCACCACAACTGGCTAACCAAATCGCAGCGGGCGAAGTGGTTGAACGTCCTGCATCAGTGGTGAAAGAATTAGTGGAAAATAGCCTTGATGCGGGAGCAGATCGCATTCAAATTGATATTGAAAACGGCGGTGCCACCCTGATTCGGATTCGAGATAATGGTATCGGTATTGCCAAAGATGAATTAGCTCTTGCTTTAGCTCGCCACGCCACCAGTAAAATTACTTGCCTTGAAGATTTAGAAGCGATCCTTAGTCTTGGCTTTCGTGGTGAGGCACTCGCTAGTATTAGCTCAGTATCTCGTTTAACCCTTACTTCTCGAACCACTGAACAAAAGGAAGCTTGGCAAGTATATGTGCAAGGTCGAGAGCAACAAAGTACCATTACGCCTGCCTCTCACCCAGTTGGCACAACTGTTGAAGTGGCAAATTTATTTTTTAACACTCCTGCTCGCCGCAAATTCTTGCGTTCTGACAAAACCGAATTTAACCATATTGATGAAGTGATTCGTCGTATTGCTCTCGCCAAATCACAAATTACTTTTACGCTCACCCACAACGGTAAAATTGTCCGTCAATATAAAAGTGCGGTGGAAAATTCGCAAATTTTAAAACGAGTAGCTGCGATTTGTGGCGATGACTTTGTACAACAAGCCCTACAAATTAACTGGAAACACGATGATTTACATTTATCTGGTTGGGTTGCCACGCCACAGTTTACTCGTCCACAAAATGATTTAAGTTATTGTTATATTAATGGTCGAATGGTGAAAGATAAGGTCATCACTCACGCCATTCGGCAGGCTTATGCAGAATATTTAGCAACAGAGCAATACCCTGCTTTTGTGCTATTTTTGGATCTTAATCCTAATGAAGTAGATGTCAATGTTCACCCTACAAAACACGAGGTGCGTTTTCATCAGGCTCGTTTAATTCACGATTTTATTTATCAAGGGGTGAGTAATGCCTTGTTATCCGCACAACAATTAGATTTTCATTCGGATCAGAACGCTCCAGCACCACTTCAAGTTCAAGAACCACAAGCAGATTATCGCCCTACTATTAAACCGAATCGCCAAGCCGCAGGGGAAAATGTATTCGTCCATTCTACAACAGCAAGTACGGCAAGCAAAAAATCGCTTTATTCTACACCGCACTTTACACCACGTTTTGAATCAGCCACCCCAAATAAAACGGAGCAACGGTTATACGGTGAATTAATTCAAACCGATAAATATAAAACAGAAAACACCACAACCATAGCAACCGACTTGCAACTCGCCCCAACCAATGTATTGCGAGCTTTGTCGCTGGTTGAAAATAAGGCACTGTTATTACAACAAAATAACGACTTTTATCTATTACCATTGGATCATTTGCAACAACAATGTATTGAACTGGCACTGACCGCACCAAATACGGCAAAACAACCCTTATTAATTCCGCTTGTTTTTCGTTTAGATTCACAACAGCAATCACAATGGCAACAACAAAAAGCACATTTTGCCCAAATTGGTTTTGAGTTCGTAGAAAACTTGGCTCAACACCGTATTACCTTGAATAGCGTACCACAATGTTTACGTCAGCAAAATTTGCAAAAAATCGTGATGTCTTTACTTAATCTAAATGCAGAAAAAAATGATGATTTTTGCACCGCACTATTAAACTTACTGGAATTTAATGAAATCACCACCTTTGCTAGTGCGGTGAATTTATTACAAGAAGTGGAACGGTTGACAAAAAATCCTAATCCATTGTCATCACTATTAATTAAACTGGATTTCTCCTCCTATTTGCATTAAGGAAAAATGTAGCAATGTCAAATAAACCAACCGCCATTTTTCTGATGGGTCCCACCGCATCAGGTAAAACTAATTTAGCCATTCGCTTATATCAAACCTTGCCTGTGGAAATTATTAGTGTGGATAGTGCCTTGATTTATAAGGGAATGGATATTGGCACGGCGAAACCCAGTGCTGAAGAATTAGCCCAAGCTCCACACCGTTTAATTGATATTCTCGATCCTGCAGAAAGCTATTCTGCCATGAATTTCCGTATTGATGCGTTACGAGAAATGGCTGAAATTACTGCTAAAGGCAAAATTCCCTTACTGGTAGGTGGTACAATGTTGTATTACAAAGCCCTACTGGAAGGGCTTTCCCCCTTACCCAATGCAGATGAAAGCGTGCGTACAGACATTGAACGCAAAGCGGAAAAAATGGGTTGGGCAACTTTACATCAAGAATTAGCTCAAATCGATCCTGTATCAGCAAACAGGATTAATCCAAATGATAGCCAACGCATTAGCCGTGCATTGGAAGTATTTTATCTCACGGGAAAAACCCTCACCGAACTTACTGAACAAAAAGGTGATACACTCCCCTATCATATTTTGCAATTTGCTATTGCCCCCGAAAATCGACAAGTGTTACATCAACATATTGAGCAGCGTTTTCACAAAATGATTGACCAAGGCTTTCAAGCCGAAGTAGAGAAATTATATGCTCGCCCAGATTTACATATTAATTTGCCGTCTATTCGTTGTGTGGGTTATCGTCAAATGTGGGAACATTTGCGTGGTGATTATAATTTAGATGAAGCTATTTATCGGGGTATTTGTGCCACAAGACAACTTGCTAAACGACAAATTACATGGTTACGTGGTTGGAAAACGCCAATTCAGTGGCTAGATAGCCTACAAAATGAACAAAATCTTAAAAAGGTGCAACAAGCCTTTGATCTTGCTATGCAAACTTGATATAGTGAAATAGTTAGTCAGAACGTGCTAACATACAACAATAATAAGAAGGAAAATAAAATGGCAAAAGGGCAATCATTACAAGATCCTTACTTGAACGCACTCCGTCGTGAGCGTATTCCAGTATCAATTTATTTAGTCAATGGTATCAAATTACAAGGACAAATTGAGTCTTTCGACCAATTTGTGATTTTGTTAAAAAATACAGTTAATCAAATGGTTTACAAACACGCTATTTCAACGGTTGTGCCAGCTCGTTCAGTGTCGCATCATAATAATCCTCAGCAGACACAACACCAGCCAACGACACAACCTACGGATACAGTTGATCCTGTCGTTGCCTAATTACGGCATAGAAATGGCATAATATTGACATCTATTCATATTACAGAAATTAAAAATGTGGTAGAAAATCCAACAATTTCTACCGCATTTTCTGATTTCGTTTATTCTCAAACAAACACTACTCCAGATCGTGCTATCATTGTCCACGTCTTTTTTTCGCAACATAAAAATCTTGACGATCTCAATGAATTTCAACTACTGGCTAAATCTGCTCAAGTGGATATTGCCCAACTAATTACTACCGCTCGCTCTACACCACAAGCTAAATATTTTGTAGGTCAAGGCAAAGCGGAAGAAATTGCACAAGCTGTGGAATTACACAATGCCGATGTGATTTTAGTCAACCATCAGCTCACACCCGCACAAACTCGAAATTTAGAAAGCCTATGCCATTGTCGTGTAGTGGATCGAACGGGGCTAATTTTAGATATTTTTGCTCAACGAGCCAGATCACATGAGGGCAAATTGCAAGTCGAACTGGCTCAACTGAAACATCTTGCTACTCGCCTAGTCCGCCGTAAAACAGGTCTAGACCAACAAAAAGGGGCGGTTGGCTTGCGAGGACCAGGGGAAACTCAATTAGAAACTGATCGCCGTTTAATCAAAGTGCGAATTGCTCAATTACAAAATCGCCTAGAAAAAGTGGCAAAACAGCGTAATCAAAATCGCCAAACTCGCCAAAAAGCTGATATTCCCACGATTTCTTTGGTAGGCTATACCAATGCGGGAAAATCGACACTATTTAATCAAATCACCCAAGCGGATGTATATGTTGCCGATCAACTCTTTGCCACCCTTGATCCGACTTTACGTCGATTGTCTATTCAAGATGTTGGTACCACTATTTTAGCGGATACAGTCGGCTTTGTGCGTGATTTACCTCACGATTTAGTTTCTGCCTTTAAATCCACTTTACAAGAAACCACCGATGCCAGCTTATTACTACATGTTGTGGACAGTGCCGACACTCGCAAATTGGAAAATATTCAAGCGGTCAATGATGTTTTACAAGAGATCAAGGCTGATAATGTACCAACCTTATTGGTTTATAATAAAATTGATCAGCTAGAAAATGTGCCAGCACATATTGAATATAATGAAGAAAACCAACCTGTTGCAGTTTATCTTTCAGCACAATCTGGCATCGGTATTGATTTATTACTAGACGCTATTCGCCAACGCTTAAAAAATACTATCTTATCACTCAATATCACACTATCCTCCCAACAAGGCAAAATCCGCCATGCCTTTTATCAACTGAATTGTGTTCGACACGAACAAATAAATGACATCGGGGAATATCAACTTCAAATTGAAATTGATCAAATAGAATGGTTGAAATTGGTAAAGAAGTTTGCAGACTTAAAAACTTTCAACTGTTAATTAGACGGCATGACTTATTTTCCGATCCCATAGGTTTTCAACTTATTTGCAATCGCTGTATGTGATAGCCCCAATCTGGTAGCAAGTTTTCGGGTACTCGGATATTTTTTGTAAAATTCACTTAACACCTGATGTTCGAAATTTGCCATAATTTGATCGAGCGTTTGATGGCTAAATTGATCCAGTGAAAAGGTTCTAATCTCAACTGGCTGGGTAGGTTTGTCGGGTAAATTTAATCCTTGTATATTCAGTTGATGATTTTCGGCAAGTGAACAGGCACGATACAGGGCGTTATATAATTCTCGTACATTGCCTGACCAATTATAGTGCTGTAAATAAGTAATAAAATCAGGCGTAAACTTCGGTGCAGAAATATTGAGATTTTGGCTGATTTGCTGGATAAATAATTGGGTGAGCGGTTTAATGTCCTGTTGGCGTTCTCGTAATGGCGGAACATCAAGGGTGAGTACGTTTAAACGATGAAATAAATCGCTCCGCACTTTGCCTTGTTGCACCGCATATTGCAAGGATTGTAGAGCGGTACAAATCACTCGCACATCCGCATAATGCTCTTGTTCTTCGCCCACTCGGCGGAATGTGCCATCGGTGAGAAAACGCAATAATTTGGCTTGTAAGGGTAAAGATAATTCAGCCACACTGTCTAATAATACTGTGCCACCGTCTGCATATTCAAAAAAACCAATACTGGTTTTATCCCCTTTAGCTTGCCCGAACATTTCACTTTCCGCATCTTCGCTCGGCAAACCAGCACAATTTACCGCAATAAATTTATTCGCTTTACGCTTACTAGCTTGATGGCAGGCTTTAGCGATTAAATCTTTCCCTGTTCCCGTTTCACCTTGAATTAACAAAGGAGCATTAAGCAAAGCAAATTTTTGGGCTTTAGCCACTAAAGCCTGCATTTTGTCGCTATGAGCCACAATATCAGCAAAGGTTGGCATAAAGTGCGGTGTATTTTCGGTCATTTTTGCTTTCTCTTAACAAATTTCGATGGCTAAAATGTAAAACAAAAAGGCGAAATCGTCAATTAATCTTTACAATCTTTCCTGTTGTTTGATTTTGCTGGAGGTCAAGATAGTCGATTTTAAATGGCTTAATATTTCTCTATGAATGTGGCTTAAGCGTAGTTTTTCCTGTTTTTGGAATGCCAACGGTCGGCAAAATTCCATCGTTTTAATGCCTAAACGAGCGGTTAATAAACCTGCCCCAATACCTTGTCCAACCCGTGCCGATAATTTTGCCATCATATCCTGTGAAAGCCAGTCCATCCCAACTTCTTGAATGAGTTCCGTTGCCCCTGTCAATGCCATATTCATCAACACTAATTTCATTAAACGTAAACGGCTAAAATAACCAAGTTCAATGCCATATAAACGAGCAATTTGATTAATCAAGCGAATATTCCGCCACGCCATAAAAAAGGTATCCACTACGGCTAACGGACTCACCGCAATCACCACAGCACTTTCTATGGCATTTTTAGTAATCAGTTGTTTCGCTTTTTTATCAAAGGGTTGCATTACAGTTTGACTAAATAAAAAGCCCACTTCTTGAGCATTATGGCTTTCTGAAATTTGTTTTTGCCATTGAATAATAGTAGGCTGTTGTGGATCAAGTTGCATTGATTCAGCGACTTTTAAACAAAATGCCTGACATTCTTCATTAGAAAAATCTTCACTAAATTGCACCGCACTTTTTGCATTTTGCCGCTGTAAATTAGCACTTTGTTGCTGCATTAACAAATGTTGACGTAAATTCCGCAGGCGTAAAAACTCTTTAGCAATAGCAGCTAAACCAAGTCCCACCACAAAAAAGCTGACTAACGCAAATACAAAATAAATCCATTGATGTTGTTGCCAAGTGTCCACTATCCATTGAATAGATTGTGCCACCGTAGCAATCAGCAATAAGCCAAACACTGCCATTAAAACTCGAAGCCACCAGTTGGGTTTTGCTCCAATCGCTTGTTCAAATTTGTCATCCAGTAATTCTCCCTCTAAAGGGTCATTATCTATTTCAATATTCCCATCAGTTTGACTAAATTCTTGTTTTGATTGGAAAGTTTGTACGGATTCTGGAGATTGAATATCGTCAAAAATGATTTTATCGTTCATTATGTATTTCCTAATCTAATTTATCACCAAGTAAAAACTGCAACACCGTATCCATGCGTAAGTGCGGTATGTTTTCACCTTGTTCTAAAGGTTGCGGTTCAAACTGGTCAAATTCAAATTTATTGGTTTGCCAAAATTCTTCATTTGGCACTTTCATCGGCACAGAACCAGGAAAAACCGTAACCTGTTGCAAATCACTAGAACGTATTCCTTGAATAGCTTTGAATTTCTGCCCGTTCTGCGTCACACTCACCTGTTTGGTAGCTCGAATAGAGGCAATCGCACTGTATTCTGTTTCAATCCCTTCAAATTCCACATAACTACCGCCTTTTTGCACTAAATGTCGCATTAAACTCATTAAATTTGGAAGTTGATCGCTGGTAATATGATCTGCTTTAGTAGCAATAAACATTAGTTTATCAATGCGTGGTGAAAATAATCGGCTTAACAAATGGCGTTTACCATAATGGAAATTTTTGAACAGTTGGGTTAAGCCCTCTTGCATATCATCAAAGGCTTGACGGCTATGATTTAATGGCGTTAAGCAATCAGCTAAAATTACTTGACGATCAAAATTCGCAAAATAATCCTGATAGAATTTTTTCACAATTTTATTGCGATAATACTCATAACGCTTTTCTAGTACCGCAAAATAACTGTTTGAACTCGCATTATTTTTCAACTGTTTCCATTGTTCATTAGTAAGCTGTAATAATGGAAAAAACTGTAATGCTGGTGCTCCCTCCAATTCTGCGGGTAACACAAATCGTCCTGGTTGAATAAAATGTAAACCTTGTGCTTTACAGGCTTGTAAATAATCGGTGTAATCCTGTGCTAATTCAGCTAAAACATCTTCATTTGCCACCGCAGTTAAATCTAATTTTTTAGCCTTATCTAACCAAATTTGAGCTAAATGCTGTTTTTTCTGATTAAATAATTGTGCCAATTCTAGCGACCATTGTTGATAATTTAATCCTAATAAAGGTAAATCAAGCAACCATTCACCAGGATAATCAAAAATATCAATATAAAGCGTACCCGTTTCTTTTAAATAGCTCATTAAGCCACTTTGACGTTGATAACGAATAGCTAACCGAGTTTCACTCACACCCCGTGTAGATTGTGGAAAGTGCGGTGGTTTTTGCATTAATTCTGCTAAATTACGCTCATATTCAAAACGTGGCACACTTAAATCCTGTTGAGCAATACGTTTCACCCCTAAAATTCGATGATGACGAGCTGCATCAAATAATGGCAGATGAGCATTATCTACTCGGTTAATATGTAACAACTGATTGATAAAGCTAGTGATGAAAGCAGTTTTACCACTTTGACTTAACCCTGTAACGGCGATACGCAAACTGCGATCTAAACCGCGGTCAATAAATTGATTGATTTCTTTTTGTAAGGTATTGAACATTTTATTTTTAATCTCGGCATAAATCCTATAAAATTAAACTAATTTATCACGAATAACTTAATTTATGCTTAATATATTTCGTTTCCATATCGTTCATTTTCTAATGTTGCTTTGGCTGTTTGGTACAACGCAAATAGCGTTCTCAGCCCCCAAAATCCCTGAAATTATATCAGAAAATGGATTAATTTACTGTACTAATGCCAGTGGATTTTCCTTTAATCCACAAACCGCAGATGCTGGCACCAACATGAATGTGGTAACAGAACAAATCTATAATAAATTGTTTGAACCCCATAATAATAGTGCCAAAGTCGAACCGTCCCTAGCACAATCCTATACGATTTCAACGGACGGCAAATTTATTACCATTCATTTGCGTAAAGGCGTGCAATTTCATCATACCCCATGGTTCACACCTACACGTAATCTGAATGCAGATGATGTGGTATTTTCATTAAATCGTGTACTTGGGCATAATACCGCATTACCTGAATTTGCCACAAATGATAATGAAAAAGTAAAACGTCAGTATCAGATTTTCCACGAATTAGCCAAAAAATCTCGTTTCCCCTATTTTGAGAGCGTAAAATTAAGCCAGAAGATTAAGCAAGTAGAAAGCGTTGATCCTTACACTGTAAAAATCGAATTATTTGCTCCTGATGCTTCCGTGTTATCGCATTTAGCCAGCCAATATGCAGTGATTTTATCACAAGAATACGCCTTACAACTTAATGCAGATGATAACCTTAGCCAACTAGATGAACTACCTGTAGGCACTGGAGCTTATCAAGTTAAAGATTATTTCCGTAGTCAATATATTCGCTTACAACGTAATTCGCATTACTGGAGCAAAAAACCGTCTATTCCGCATATTGTGATCGATCTTTCCACTGATAGAATGGGACGTTTAGCAAAATTTTTCAATAATGAATGTCAAATTGCCAGTTTTCCAGAACCCAGCCAATTAGGTTTATTAAAAAATAACGATGAACATTTTCAAATGACCATGACTGACGGAATGAATTTATCTTACCTTGCCTTTAATTTCTTACGTCCAACCATGCAAGATGTTGAAACTCGCCGAGCCATTGCTCAAGCCATCAACCGTGAACGGATTATTAAACATATCTATTATGATACAGCCACTATTGCTAATCGGATTATCCCTCCCGTATCTTGGGCATCCAGTAATAGTCTGCATGGTTTTAAATATAACTATGATCCCGAGCAAGCGAAGACCGTACTGCAAGATAAAAATCTCAAACTTGAGATGTGGGTTGTCGATCAAGAACAGGTGTATAATCCATCACCAATAAAAATGGCGGAAATGATTAAATCAGATTTAGCCAAAGTCGGCGTGAAAGTAAAAGTGCGGTCCGTTTCACGTAACTTTTTGATGAAAAATCTGAATAACAAAACCGAAGATTACGATTTGATTTTAAGTGGCTGGCTTACCAGTAGCTTAGATCCAGATAGCTTTTTACGCCCAATTTTAAGTTGTAATACCACCAATGAAATTACTAACTTATCTAACTGGTGTTCACCTAAATTTGATAATCTGTTAGATTTAGCCTTGATCAGCAATAATACCGAATTACGTGCTGCTGATTACTATTCAGCACAACAAGAAATATTAACGGAATTACCCATTTTCCCAATTTCAAATGTGAAACGCTTATTAATCTCTAATGCTAAAATACGAGGAATTGAAGTTACGCCTTTTGGTAATATCTACTTTGAAAAATTATCCATAAGGGGACATAAATAATGATTTACGCTTTCTGTCGCCGTATTTTTCTGATTTTTATTAATTTATTTTTATTGTCAGTGGTAAGTTATAGCATTTTTATGCGTGACCCCTCAAATAGTTCATTTTCTGAACCGCACTTTTTTTCAGGCTATTTCAGTTATATAGGAAACTTGCTAAAAGGCGATTTAGGGATTACTTATAACGGTGGGGATTCACTCAATTCTGTTATTTTCAGCGTTTTTCCACCGACTTTAGAGCTTTGTTTCTTCGCTATTTTCCTTGCTTTCTTATTTGGTGTACCCGTTGGCATTAGTGGTGCATTTAATAAAAAGCATATTTGTGGCAAAACCATCAACGCTTTATCTTCTTTCGGTGTATCAGTGCCAGTATTTTGGATCGCACCAATTTTGCTCTATTTTACTGCGGTTTATCGTTGGGAAATCTCTGCGGTAGGACAATATAATGTGTTATACGAAATTCCATCTATTACTGGCTTTGCTGCTATTGATGTGTGGTTTATGGATGTACCTTATCGCATTAAAGTGATTCAAAATGTGTTCCAACATTTAGCCTTACCGACTTTAGTATTAGCTATTTCACCCACTATGGAAATCACCAAATTAGTGCAACAACGTACCGAATGGATTTTATCCCAAAATTATGTAAAATTTTCTATGACCAAAGGATGGTCAAATTTCACTATTTTACGCCGTTATGTATTTCGTAATACACTACCAGTATTAATTCCAGAAATACCCCGCTTAATCACCTTCACACTGGCATTATCAATGTTAATCGAAACCACATTCGCTTGGCCTGGTATCGGGCGTTGGTTAATTCTAGCCATGAATCAACAAGACTATAATAGCATTGCTGTGGGTGTGATTATTATCGGCTTATTTATCATTACCGTGAATATTCTGGCTGATTTTGGTTTATTTTTACTCGACCCTTTCGGCAAAAAAGGATGGTTAAATAATGCTAGATAAAGAACCCTATGAATTTCGTGAAAACGATACATTAAACCAAATTTGGTTACTGTTCCGCAAAAATCGTGTTGCCTTATTTAGTTTCTATGCCACAGTTGCCTTATTGCTCATTGCCATTTTTGCCCCTTGGTTAGCACCATATAGCAGCGATATGCAATTTTTAGGCGAAGAATTAACCCCTCCATCTTGGAATAGTGCAGGGAAAGTGATCTATTTCTTCGGTACAGACGATCTTGGACGAGATTTATTTAGCCGTTTGCTCAATGGTGTCACCTATACCTTTGGTGCCAGTGTCATTGTAGTATTTTTTGCCTCACTGTTAGGCGGAATTTTAGGAATTATGGCGGGAATGTCAAAAGGATTAAAATCTCGTATGTTAGGGCATTTTTTAGATGCGTTTTTGTCAATTCCAATTTTATTGATTAGTATTGTCATTGCAACCTTAATGGAACCCAGTTTGCCAAACGCCATGCTTGCCATTTTTTTGGCTTTATTACCGCACTTTATCCATGAAATTTATCAAGCAATACGTCAAGAATTGAAAAAAGAATATGTATTGGCGTTACGTTTAGAGGGAGTATCGAATTTGGAGTTACTCAAAGAAACCATTTTACCCAATATCTGCGTACGTTATATTCAAGAAATTATTCGTTCCTTTTCCGTCACATTAATGGAAATTAGTGCATTAAGTTTTATCGCCTTAGGGGCTCAACGTCCGACACCAGAATGGGGAGCGATGATTCGAGATAGTTTAGAATTAGTGTATCTCGCCCCTTGGACTGTCATTTTACCTGGCATTGCCATAATTCTTTCCTTACTGGTGGTCGTGGTGTTTGGTAACGGCTTATGCAAAACTATTAACAAATATTATGAATAGGGACAAACAATGGCATTATTAGATATTCGTAATCTTTGTATTGAAATTCCAACCTCACAAGGGCGAATTAAGCTGGTAGATAACGTCAATTTAACCCTTAATGATGGGGAAATTTGCGGTTTAGTGGGAGAAACGGGATCAGGCAAAAGCCTAATTGCAAAAGTCATTTGCAATGCAATTAAAGATGACTGGATTATTACGGCTGACCGTTTTCGTTTTGATGATGTGGAATTACTCAAACTACGTCCTTACCAACGGCGTAAACTGGTAGGCAAAGCGATCTCCATGATTTATCAACAACCGCTCACTTATCTTGATCCGAGTCGTAAAATAGGCAAACAAATTATTCAAAATATTCCATCTTGGACATTTAAAGGACGTTGGTGGAAATGGTTTGGCTGGAAAAAACGCCGTGCCGTTGAATTGCTACATCGTGTTGGAATCAAAGAACATAAAGACATTATGAACAGCTACCCAAAAGAGATCACCGAAGGGGAAGGACAAAAAGTGATGATCGCTATTGCGGTAGCGAATCAACCTCGCTTATTAATCGCTGATGAACCGACTAATTCACTGGAACCTACCACCCAGTTGCAAATCTTTCGTTTGCTGTCGAGTATGAATAAAAATAATGGTATGACGATTTTATTAGCCAGCAATGATATTGCGGAAATTAGCGAATGGTGTGATAGTTTCACTATGTTATATTGTGGGCAAAATACCGAAATGGGACCAAAAGAAAGCGTATTGGAAAACCCGTTTCACCCTTATACTGCCTCATTATTGCACGCTACCCCAGATTTTAGTCAGCCATTGCCGTTAAAAAGCCGTTTGAGTACTTTACGTGGCAGTGTGCCATTATTAGAACACATGCCGATGGGCTGTCGCTTAGGACCACGTTGTCCATTTGCACAAAAAGATTGTGTCAATAAACCGCCATTACGCCGAATTAGACAACATGAATTTGCTTGCCACCATCCGCTTAATTTACGTGAAAACGGTGCTATCAAAGAAACCGCCAGTCCGTTAGTATTAAATGTGGATATTTCAACGCAACATAATGATGAATAAAATAAAACGGAAAAAAAATGACCGCACTTTTAGAAGTTAACGATTTATCAAAAACCTTTAAAGATCACCAAGGGTTATTTGGAGCTGATACTTTTCACGCTGTACAAGACGTGAGTTTTAACCTTGAACGCAAAAAAACTTTAGCAATTATCGGTAATAACGGTTCAGGCAAATCAACTCTCGCTAAAATGATTGTAGGTATCACTCGTCCCACATCAGGGGAAATTCTATTAGACGGCAAGCCACTGACCTTTGGTGACTATCAATATCGATCAAAACGTATCCGAATGCTCATGCAGGATCCGAATTTAGCCTTTAATCCACGCTTAAATATCGGGCAAATTTTAGACACACCATTAAAATTAAGCACCAATTTAAATGAACTACAGCGTAATGAAAAAATCTTCGAAACTTTACGCTTAGTAGGGCTTTATCCCGATCATACTAATGTAAAAATCAATACTCTTTCAGCCAGCCAAAAACAACGTATTGCCATGGCTCAAGCTCTAATTCTTGAACCACAAATTATTATTGCAGATGACACCATAGGTACATTAGATGCCTCGGTTAAAACACAGTTGACTAATTTGATGTTAAATGTACAAGAACGTCTTGCTGTTTCTTATATTTATGTAAGCCAACATTTAGGTTTTGTTAAACATATTGCAGATCAGGTGTTAGTCCTAGATAAAGGGGTTGTTGCGGAATATGGTGAAACTCGCACTGTATTTAGTCATCCGAAAAGTGATATCACCAAGCGGTTGGTGGAAAGCTATTTTAAGCATGTGTTGGATGATAGGGCTTGGGAAAGAACGTGGTGATGTAGAATGCTCTGCGTCTCACCCCCAAATAGTCCCAGCGGGGCGTTACTATGCCTAACCATGTACGTTAGTGCATAGTGATATATACCCCGCACTCACGTACGGGGTTAAGCATAGTCACGATGCTCCGCATCTTGATATAACCTCTAGCCCCAGCGGGGCGTTATTTGCTTAGCCCTGTACGCCAGTACGGAAAAACAAAAAACCCGAACTCAATGTTCGGGTTTTTCAAAAATTTGACTAATCTATTGATTAGAAATATACACGTAAACCTACACCGTAAACATTGTCTTTTTCGGTTGTTGGTTCTGCATTTGCTACATAAGTTTTAGTACGTTGATGAGCATACTCAACATAAGTTACTACATTTTTGTGGAATTTATAATCAACACCCACTAAATATTGGTGTTGAATATCGTTATATCTTTCTTCAAGACGTTCCCATTGTACATATACACGAGATGGTTCTGTTACTTGGTAACTCGCTTGAACTAAAGAATAACGTGCTTTCGTACCACCACGGTAATCATATTTGTTATGATTTTGACCATAGTTCAAACCTACATTTAATGGTCCATAAGTATAACCAGCGTGTAATAACCATTGACGGTTCTTTCTTGTCGTTGATGTTGTTGTTTCATCATCATAGTTACGTTGAATATAGGTCGCAGCTAAATCAAGTGCTTGATGATCAGCTATAGCAAGATTATAAAATGCTGCTGCTGAATAACCATTTTTCAATGTTGCGGTGTTTGAACCCGCTGGATCACGCTCTTTATCACTATCACCAAAGATATAATCTAAACCAAAGCTGAAACCATTCCATTCTACTGAACGGAATTTAACTGATTTTTCTGCTGATGTTTGGTATGGACTTAACGCCGCACTATTGTAATAAGCATTATCACCAAGTACATCATCAGCATTTAAAAGTTGACGACCAAAACTTAACGCACCAACATCTTGGTGTTTTAATCCACCATATAAATATTTAGTTGTTGGGTTATTAAAGGTACTTTTTGAATCTGCATTATCGTTAAAACGTAATTCATAACCAGCAAAACCAGATAAACCATTACCTAAATCTTGGCTAGCTTTAAGAATTATACGGGAATCATCATTCACTAAGTCACCGCGTTGATCATCTCCTAAACGACCTAAGAACATACGGAATGAACCGCTTAATTCAACTTTTGTGCCATCTTGTTCATAAACTGTGGCAGCGTTTGCTGTGCTTACTGCTGTAGCGGCTGTTGCAGCCACTGCTAATGCTACTAATGTTTTTTTCATAGTATTTTCCTTCTTGTATCAGGATTATTGTTATATCAACTAAGATTTGAACTTTCTAAATTTGAAGATGTCAAATCTTGCTTTTTTAAAGCAACACCATATTGCCAAAGAATAAAATTCTCGTCAATCAGAAAAAACAGAATTTTCCATAAAAAATGACAAAGATCACACTTTTTTACGAAAAATGACTATTTTATATACAAAAACAGTATTTATCACACTCCATTCTCAGAAAAAATAAACTCAAATAGAGTGAAAAATGATTACTCACTAAATTGGAAAACGACACGCAAACCCAAATCTTTCTGTTGCAAATCTTTTATATTTGCGAACCGCACTTTAAGATGATGTAATTCTGCAATGCGTTTTACAATAGATAAACCTAATCCACTACCCTTTTCATTTTGCCCTGCTGGGCGATAAAAACGCTGACCTAATTTATCTAAATCGGCTTGATTAACACCACCACCATTATCTTCAATATAAATTGCCGTTTTTTCTAACCGCACTTTTACTTGGCTATTTTCTGGACAATATTTAATTGCATTATCCAACACATTTCGCAACATTAAAGACAATAATAATGTTTGCCCTTGCTGTTGTACTGGGATACTGTGAACATCAAAAAGTAACTCAATTTGCTTTCTTTGAGCTGAAAAATACAGTTCGCTTATCACTGAACTGATTAATTTTTGCCAATCAATAATTTCTAGCTCATCTAATTGTTGTAGATTATCCAAACGAGATAAGGTTAATAATTGTTCTATTACCTGTGTAGCACGATCAATGCCTTGAGTGAGATTATTTAAGGCTTCATCTCTTAATTTAGCATCATCTCCCACCATTTGTGCAATTTCTGCTTGAATCCGTAAACCAGCTAAAGGGCTGCGTAATTCATGTGCGGCATCTGAAGTAAAACGGCGTTCACGCACTAACATAGTGGAAGTGCGGTCAAAAAATCCGTTTAATCCCCGTACTAAAGGCAAAATTTCATCAGGTAAATTTTTAGTATCAAAATGTCGATGATCATCGGGCGAACGTTGTCGCATTTGCTGTCCCACCTGATTTATATTTTTTAATTCTCGCCCGATCAGTAAAATCATTAGTCCGATTAATAATGGCAAGCCAGCAATCCATACCCACATTTGCTTAAACACCATATCATTAATCAGGCTACCACGATATTTAAGTTGCTGTCCTACCGCCACAATTAAGCTACGATCTTCTGACGGCAACCAAAAGATTCGCCATTTATCATCACCACCAGCCAAATTGGTCACCGAAAATCCCCGAGTCGGTGCAAAAATAAAGTTTTCCCCTTTTGCATCATCGCCCAATAGTAATTCGCCATCACGAGTAAACACGGCAAATGCCAAGGCATCATCATCATAATGGGCTTTACGTTTATGATAAGGTCGGAATCCCCCTCGCATTTGGCGTTCAATTAAAATTTGGTGTAAATTAGATGTTGCCAACCGCTTTGCCAATAAAATCTGTTGAGCATCAAATAATTCATTCACTTCCTTACGAGCTTCAAACCACGCAATGCTAGTAGATATGCCCCATATTATTAAAGCAGTTAAAGACAAAATGGAAATTAAACGTAGGCGTAAACTATTCTTTGGTAGTAATTTCATCATTTTTTCCTAAGGCGTAACCTACACCATGTACGGTACGAATAAATTGTTTACCTAATTTTTTACGTAAATTATACATGTGTACTTCAAGGGCATTACTACTCACATCATCGTCCCAACTATATAATTTTTCTTCAATAAAGGTGCGACTGAGTACCCGTTTTTGATTGAGCATAAACAACTCGAGTAACTTATATTCTCGCGTAGTCAACGAAATTTCTTGTTCATTTAAAAAGACTTGGTGATTGGTCGGATCAAACTTCACTGCTCCATATTCCATAATCGGATTAGCTTGTCCATAACGACGGCGAATTAATGCTTGCAAACGTGCCACCACTTCAACTAAGGCAAAGGGTTTACATAAATAATCATCTGCCCCTCGTTGCAAGCCAGTAATCCGTTCATTTAAAGTATCACGTGCGGTTAAAATTAAAATGGGTACATCTTGATTATCCGCTCGCCATTGCTGCAAAATATCCAAACCATCCATTTTGGGCAAGGTCAAATCTAATACGACCGCATCATAATCCGCTGATTTAATCGCCTCAAAACCTGTTTTGCCGTCAGTAAACCAATCCACTAAAAAGCCCGATTTGGTTAAGCCAATATTTAACCCATTGCCGATTAAGGGATCATCTTCAATCACTAAAATTCGCATAAATTACACCGCAGTTTGTTGTTAATTTCTGTTGTTAGCATAACAAAAAAGCGACCTGAATGTCGCTTTTTATAGAAAATTATTCCGCTTTATCGGCTGGCTTACCTGACGGCTTGCCTTCTGGTCTTGCTCTCACTTTTTCTACCACAAAGGCTTCCACTTCGGTTTTGCCCCAAGATTTTTCCACTTCTGCCACGATCTTGACTTTATCTTCTGGACTAATAAATCCACGCATGGCTTTACGATCAATCTCTAAGGTCAATTCGCCTGAGCTATCTTTAAATACGAAGTCGTTTTTACCCACTTGTTTAACAATATGACCAATTAAGATAATTGGCTGATCATCTTGCCATTTTGCCGCATCTGCCACTTGTGTGGTTTTAGTCGGCATAAATCCACCGTGCATTGGTTCTGGACGTTCATCATTAGGGCGATTTTCAGCCATTCTATTGCCACGATCTGCATCTTGCCCACGATTCTCTGGTGATCTTGCTTTTGCTTGAACAACTATAGGATCTAAAGTTTCCTGTGATTCTGGTGCGGTTTCTGCTTGTACAAGACTTGCCCCAGCTAAAATAGATAAACCCAATAATGTGGCTAAACTCGTTTTCTTCATTGCATTTTTTTTCATCATAATTTCCTTTCTAAAATAAGGTTAATCATCCAAAGCACGGCTCTACAGCATCACTTTGTTGAAAAAGATTAAAGCAAATAAGTATTAAGAAAAAATGAAGAAAGGGGTAAATAATTTAAATTTCCAGCCGAAACCAAAACAACAAGGGTAAAACAATCAAAAAAAGCACCGCACTTAATGACACCGCTAATTTAAATTGCCAATGTTGCGTCTTATGCTGAAAATGTTGCATACCTAAATGCACACCGATAAACCCACCAATAAAACAAAGGGTAAAGAATACCAATTCTTCAATTCGCCATTGTTTATTTTGGCACGTTTTTTATCTTCTCGCATTAAAAAATAAGCGGTGATATTCACCACCGCTAGATAGGTTAAAAAGAAATAAAGCATACTTAATTCAACACAAACTCAATCCGACCACCCAACGCATTCGCATAACGCGAAAGTGTATCCAAAGTTGGGTGAACCAAGCCACGCTCTAAACGGCTCACGTTTTGCATTTTCATCCCCGTTTTTTCAGCAATATCTTTTTGCGTGAGATTTTGAGCTTCTCGTTGTGCTTTTAAGCTAGCCATAAGTTTCTCCTGTTCTTCTAGCCGTTTGTATTCAGCTACAAATTCAGGATCTTGCATTAATTTATGACGTAATTCTTCTAAAGTGACAAATTCTAAATTTTCATTCTTATCCATTTAATTTCTCCTTAATTTCATTCATACGAGAAAGGGCTAGTTGAATACTTTGCTGTGGTGTTTTCTGTGTTTTTTTATGTAAAACATGAATAACATAAATCTGCTTATTCTTTTCAAAAAAGAAAAAGCTGCGTGAAATCCCATCCAAACTACTAATCCTCAACTCTTTCAATCCATCTTTTATATGACGAACTTTCGGCTCTTTTAGCTCAAATCCTAACAATGCTAATTCTTCTATTGCTTTAAATGTTGCAGCTTGCAGATTGGGTGGCATTTTTTTCAATTCTTTCAATGCCAATTTAGTTATTGTTAAATCAAACATACATGATCCAATACATCAATTATGATGAGTTTACGCTTTAAAAAAAATAATTCAAGTAAAAAAAGCGGTGATATTCACCACCGCTAAATAGATTAATAAAAAATAAATCAGCTTTATTTTTACAATGCAAATAATCCTAATGCAGCACCGCAAGCTAATGAGATAAGGGATAACACCCAAAGACGTGGTGCACAGAATTTCAACATATCTTTAATTTCAACACCCGCTAAACCACAAGCTAAGAATGTAGTCGCCGCATGTGGCGTAACAAGTACACCATAGTTTTTAGAAATTAACATTGCCATAGCCATATCGTGACCGCTGACACCAAATTGTTGTCCTACACCTATTGCCAACGGTACTAAGCCGAAGAAATAAGAATCAGTACCTAATAGCATACCAATCGGTAAACCTAACACACCAAACACATCTTGCAAGTGTCCACCAATCGCATTCGGCACAAGCCCAATCAATAGTGCTGCCATATTATCCATCATTTTTGTACCACTTAGCACACCTAAGAAAATACCTGATGCTAATAAGATCATTGGCATGGTTAAAGCTGTATCAGCGTGAACTTTAATCGCTTTTGCCTGTGCTTTTGAGCCTGGGAAGTTGACAATCAATGCCACGGCTAAACCAAACATAAACGCACCGTATAATGGAATTTTAGTAAAGCAAAGTAAACCAATCACTACAACGGTTAATAACGCATTGAACCATAATAATTTAGGACGTTTCATTGCCTCTAAATCGGCTTTGCTCACATTGCCATCTACTGGAACGAGAGATTCATCAAGCTCTGCTGCTTTACCCGTTGGATTAAGTCCTGCTCCACGGCGTTTTTCCACTAATCCCATATAACCTGCGAAAATAACCAAGATGATTAATCCGACAATTTGCAATGGAATTAATTGTTGCCATAATTCATTCACGTCTGCATTTAACACCACGCCAGTACGAGCCACTGGACCGCCCCAAGGAACAAGGTTCATAATACTCATTGCAGCACCAATAATACAAAGCAGCACTACTGGTCGTATATGTAATTTTTTATACACTGGCAACATAGCTGGAACGGTAATTAATAAAGTTGATGCCAATGCACCATCTAGGTGGGCAATTACCGCAATCAATGATGTTGAAATAGTCACCAACATAATATTGTTACCCGCTTTTTTCGCTAACCAGTTTACCATCGGATCAAATAATCCGACATCTCCCATTAAAGAGAAGTAAACGATAGAGAAAATAAACAACACAGCGGTTGACCATGTTTTTGAAACACCATCTTTGATAAAACCAAAAATTTCAACGGGTGTAAAACCGCAAATAAGTGCAGCAATAATTGGCACGATAACAAAAATCGGCACTGGATGTGTTTTAGATTGAATCAATGCCCAAACAATGATAACAATCATTAAGATACCAACGATACCTAAAAACATATAAAGGATTCTCCTTAATATTGAAATAAAATAACGGATAAGAGTTCATAAGGATATAAATAATAGGATTATTGAAGCATTTGACACACAACAACCCTATTATAACACTGCACAACTGAACAGCTTTGCCATAATACTGTATTTGCTATAGAACATCAACGCAATAAATTGATATTAATCAATAAAAAGTAGGAATTTGGACTGACTTATCTGAGTTCATTTATCCATAAAAAAATAAGCGGTGATTTTTCTCACCGCTTAAAATGAATAAGAAGCTCATTATTTTTCATAAACAGGTAAACGTTTACAAATTTCTAAAACTTTCGCTTTAGTGGCTTGAATCACTGCTTCTTCGTTATCTTTGCCAATGGCATCTAACACATCACACATCCAACCAGCTAACTCAACCACATCTTTTTCAATAAAACCACGGCGAGTCACAGATGGGGTACCGACACGAATACCAGAAGTCACAAATGGTTTTTGTGGATCATTTGGCACGGCGTTTTTGTTGACCGTGATATTGGCACGACCTAATGCAGCATCCGCTGCTTTACCCGTTAACCCTTGTTTCACAAAACTGACGAGGAATAAATGGTTTTCTGTTCCGTTAGACACTACATCATAACCACGAGCTTTAAACACTTCCACCATGGCTTTGGCATTTTTCACTACATTTTGTTGATAGACTTTGTATTCTGGTTCAAGTGCCTCTTTAAAACAGACGGCTTTTGCTGCAATGATATGCACTAATGGACCACCTTGACCCGCAGGGAATACCGCGGATTGGAATTTTTTGTACATTTCTTCATCACCAGAAGAAGACAAAATCAAGCCACCACGTGGACCGCCTAAAGTTTTGTGTGTCGTTGTAGTCACAACATGTGCGTGTGGTAATGGATTTGGATAAACGCCAGCTGCAATTAAGCCTGCTACGTGTGCCATATCGACAAATAAATAAGCTCCCACTTCGTCCGCAATTTCACGCATTTTTGCCCAGTCCACCACTTGGCTATAAGCAGAGAAACCGGCTACGATCATTTTTGGTTTGCACTCAAGGGCTTTTTGACGCACATCTGCATAGTCGATTAAACCGTCTGCGGTGATACCGTATAACACGGAATTGTAGATTTTGCCCGAAAAGCTCACTTTCGCCCCATGGGTTAAATGGCCACCATGGGCTAAGTCCATGCCTAAAATCGTATCACCTGGTTTAATTAACGCCATATAGACTGCTGCATTGGCTTGTGAACCTGAATGCGGTTGCACATTGACATAATCCGCCCCAAATAATTGTTTGGCACGATCAATGGCTAATTGCTCAACAATATCCGCATATTCACAACCACCGTAATAACGTTTACCTGGATAACCTTCCGCATATTTATTGGTAAATTGTGAGCCTTGTGCTTCCATAACTAATGGGCTGGCATAGTTTTCTGATGCAATCAATTCAATATGTTCTTCTTGACGACGGTTTTCATCTTGAATGGCTTGCCATAAAATGGGATCGTAATTTTCAATGGTGACAGATTTTCTAAACATAGATTTGTCCTTTTAAATAAAGTTGGTAGGTAAATTTCATGATAGTTTACCCTGTTTTTGACTAAAATTTAATTGTTAATTATTCCACTTTTGAATGAATTATTTTCATCTTTATTTTTTAGCGATAATGGTTGCCCCTTCTGTAAAGCTATAACCATAGCCATAACCAAAACTAGCCCCTCCCGTCACTTTTTCTGTTTCGCTCAATAATCTTCTTTCACTTTTTATACCTTGAGCTTGATAATGATAATTATAATTTCCTGAAACAATAGGTAAAATAGATACGATTTCATAACCATCATTATTCAAACTAACTACGGCTTCTTCAATATCTTTAGAAAAACGCTTACCATCAATTTCACAATCAGACCAACCTGTTTGCTCCCAACGTTTTTCTGTGGTCAGAATATCTTTTTCCCCACCAAATAAACCTTTTTTCTTTTCACCTGTTGGAACTTTAATTTCTACGTATTTTCCCACTGGTTTAAAATGGGCTTTAACATAAACAACTTTAGTCATAACTAACCTACTTATTTATTTTGTTCTCTCGCCACTGCTCGATAACCAATATCACGGCGATAAAAACGCCCTGTCCAATTCACTTGTTCGGCTAATTGCAAGGCTTTTTGTTGGGCTTCAAACACGCTATTACCTAAGGCTGTTACACAAAGTACTCGTCCGCCATTAGTAACCAGCTTGCCGTCTTTTTCCGCCACACCAGCCAAGAACACTTTTTCATCTGCTTTACTTTCTGTTGGTAAACCGTGAATTTCATCATTCTTACGGTAATCTGCTGGGTAGCCTTCTGCTGCCAACACAATGCCTAAAGCTGGTTTCGGATCCCATTGTGATTTCACCTGATCTAACTTGCCCTGACAGGCTTTCAAACAAAGCTCAACTAAATCTGATTGCAAACGCATCATAATCGGTTGGGTTTCAGGATCACCAAAACGGCAGTTAAATTCGATCACTTTCGGCTGACCGTTTTTATCAATCATTAAACCTGCATATAAAAAGCCTTTATATACATTATTTTCCGCTGCCATGCCACGTACGGTTGGATAAATAATTTGTTCCATGACTCGGCGATGAATTTCAGCTGTGACCACAGGTGCAGGCGAATACGCTCCCATTCCGCCCGTGTTCAGCCCTTGATCATTTTCACCGACACGTTTATGGTCTTGACTGGTTGCCATTGGCTCAACGTGTTCACCGTCCACCATGACAATAAAACTGGCTTCTTCACCGTCCAGAAATTCTTCCACCACCACTCGGCTACCCGCTTCACCAAAGGCATTGCCTGCTAACATATCACGTACTGCATCTTCCGCTTCTGCCAACGTCATTGCCACAATTACGCCTTTGCCAGCCGCTAAACCATCTGCTTTAATCACAATCGGCGCACCTTTTGCTCTAATATAGGCAAGGGCTGGCTCAATTTCCGTGAAATTCTGATATTCCGCCGTTGGGATCTTGTGACGGGCTAAAAAATCTTTGGTAAAGGCTTTCGAGCCTTCCAGTTGAGCGGCAGATTGACGTGGTCCGAAAATAGTTAGCCCTGCTTGTTCAAAGGCATCTACCACACCAACGACTAACGGGGCTTCAGGACCCACGATAGTTAACCCGATTTGGTTATCTTGTGCAAATTTGACTAAAGCAGGTACGTCGGTCGCAGAAATTGGTACATTTTGCACCGCACTTTCTCTGGCTGTTCCTGCGTTTCCAGGGGCGACAAAGACTTTGGTTGCGAGGGGAGATTGGGCAGCTTTCCAAGCTAGGGCGTGTTCGCGACCGCCATTTCCAATAATAAGAATGTTCATTAATAGTTTTCCTTTTTTATGACTAATTATGTTTATCTATTTTTTACAATCGGGTTTCGCCGATGGCGACTTACTTTTTCTTTGCTTGTGCAAAGCAAAAGTAAGCAAAAAGAAAGCACACCCCAACTTTGCCTTGTTCCCTGAAAATATTTTAATTTGCTTAACGGAAAATGGCTGAACTCGCTTCGCTCAGACAGACGCCATTTTCCTACAAATTAAAACATTTTCAGGCGGCAAACATGGGGTCCATGGGTTTCCAATACCTAGCACTGGCGTACTAGGTTAAGCATGGTAACGCTACTCCGTAGCTTAAAAAATATCTATTTTTTTAACCGCACTTTTGTCATGCTCGATCGAAACTTGGGTCCCCGTCTGAGCCGCCTGAGCGTTTTGGTATTTTTAGCTAAATTTTGCATGTCTGAGCGAAGCGAGTTCAAAATTTAGCGTGAAGAAAATACCAAATAAGCGAAGAAAAGCGGTGAAGTCGGGGTGTGTTTTTCTTTGCCTACTTTCTTTTGCACAAGCACAAAATCCAAAGGATTTTGAACGTTGGCTTTGCCAACGGCACGAAGTGCGAGCGTAGCGAGTAAAAGAAAGTATGGTCGCCCATCGGGCGAAACCGATTTCCAATTAATGACGGAAATGTCGCATCTTAGTCAACACCATCACCATCCCATGTTCATCCGCCGCATCAATCACCTCTTGATCCCGCATTGAACCACCGGGGTGAATCACACATTCAATGCCTACTTTTGCCGCTGCATCAATACCATCACGGAACGGGAAGAACGCATCAGATGCCATTACACAACCCGCTACGTTCAAGCCCTCATCTTGTGCCTTAATGCCTGCAATTTTGGCGGAATAAACTCGGCTCATTTGCCCTGCACCGATACCGATAGTTTGGTTATCTTTGGCATAAACAATGGCGTTAGATTTGACGAATTTCGCCACTTTCCAGCAGAACAATAAATCCTGTAATTCTTTTTCTGTCGGTTTACGTTTGCTGACAACTCTCAAATCATCAATGCCCACCATACCTAAATCTGCGTCTTGCACCAACAAACCGCCGTTCACCCGTTTAAAATCTAAACGTTGTTGGGTTTGGCTAAATTCACCACATGCCAATAAACGCACGTTTTTCTTCGTCTTAACCACATCAACCGCACCTTGTGACACTTTCGGTGCAATAATCACTTCCACAAATTGACGCTCTACAATCGCTTTCGCAGTTTGTTCATCTAACTCACGATTAAAGGCAATAATCCCACCAAAGGCAGAAGTCGGATCCGTTTGATAAGCCCGATCGTAGGCTGTCAAAATATTCTCGCCCAATGCCACACCACAAGGGTTAGCGTGTTTTACGATCACACAAGCAGGTTCAGCAAAGGATTTAACACATTCAAGAGCAGCGTCTGTATCTGCAATATTGTTATAAGAAAGGGCTTTGCCTTGTAATTGTCTGGCGGTGGAAACGCTGGCTTCTTTGACATCTTGTTCCACATAAAATGCGGCATTTTGATGGCTGTTTTCACCATAACGCATGGTTTGTTTGCGAATGAAATTTAGATTTAAAGTGCGTGGAAATTGACCACAAACCGCATTTTCATCTTCTTCGTCCGCTTTAAAATAAGGTTTCACCAATTTCCCAAAATAATTGGCAATCATGCTGTCATATTGGGCGGTATGTTCAAAGGCTTTAATCGCCAAATCAAAACGGGTTTCTAAGGTTAAACTATTTTGGTGTTTATCCATTTCGGCAAGAATGGCATTAAAATCTTGATTATTTACCACAATCGCCACATCTTTATGGTTTTTCGCTGCAGATCGCACCATAGTTGGTCCGCCAATATCAATATTTTCCACCGCATCGGCAAGACTACAATCAGGTTTCGCCACCGTTGCCGCAAAAGGATAAAGATTCACCACCACCATATCAATAGGATCAATGCCGTGCTGTTGCATGATACCATCATCTGTGCCACGACGACCTAAAATGCCACCATGCACTTTCGGATGTAAGGTTTTCACTCGCCCATCCATCATTTCTGGAAAGCCAGTATAATCAGACACTTCGATTACAGCTAACCCATTGTCTGCTAACAATTTAGCTGTGCCACCTGTTGATAATAATTTCACCCCACGTTGCACTAGACCCTGTGCAAATTCCACGATACCGTTTTTATCTGAAACGCTTAATAACGCCTGACGAATAGGACGATTTGATTGCATTGAAATGTTCCTTTGAAAGTAAATAAAAAATCAGTGTGCATTATAATGCAAACGGTTGCATTTATGTAGTGAATATATAAAAAAGCCTGTATTATATCTCAATACAGGCTTGCAATCTTTCACACTGACGCAAAGTGCGGTTATTTTTCGTTACGTTTATTATCCAACGCAAAAGCACCTGGACCTTGGAAAAAAATATACAAAAAAAGAAAACAATTCAATACGGCTACTTCACCCTTATTCGTTAAAGGAAAAAATAAATTATCCGCTGGAATTGCATGTACGTGGAAATACGCTACCGCCATCATACCCGAAAGCAAAAATGCCACGGGACGAGTAAACCAACCTAAAAGCAATAGGATACCACCCACAATTTCTAAAATACCACCAATGCCATATAACGAAAATACTGGGACAGCACCATTTCCACCCGTCATTGATATCGGAAATTCAAAATATTTTGCCGTGCCATGTAATAAAAACATATAGGCTGCCATAATACGCAACAATCCCAACACGTAAGGGGAATATTTATTTAATGAGTTCATACTACCTTCCTTTTTTAACAATAAAATCAATATTTAATATCGTATCATAAACACGATAATAAGATTATACCTATTTCTTTTCGTTAATAAATAGAAATTTTGTTAAAAAATATTTTCCAAATTATTAATAATTGAGTTTTACCATCCACTGATGAAACGCTTCTGCTGGCATGGTTAAAAACTGGAGATTTTTGCACCGCGGTTTTTAGATCAGGATATGCCTTTAAATCAATGATTTTTTCTTCTGGTGGATAGCATAATCCTTTGGTACAGCCCTGATAAGTCACGGTTAATTTGCTATTATCGGTGATTTCTAAAATCGGCAAAAGCACCGTTAAATCATTGCAAAACATTTCCGTTTCGCCCATAAATTCATCTTGATGAAGCTCCCCTTGAGGAAATTGTAATTTACCGATCTTGCCATTTTCTACTGTTGTGGTGATTTCTTGCTTATATAAACAATAGCCATCGGCAATCGCCCAATGTAACTCAATTTGTTGGTTTTTGGCTTGAACAGAAAATTGAAAAGCCTGATCCGCAGGCAAAAAAACTGGCTCGCTGTCAAATACCCCAGCATGAGCAGTAAATGTTGCCAAAAGTGCGGTGAAAATTAGGGTAAAAAAAATAAAAAGTTTCCGCATTATTGCTCCGTAATAAATTTTTCTCTTAATTGATGCAACTGATCTCGCACCGCTGCTGCTTGTTCAAATTCTAGATCTTGTGCCAATTTATACATTTGCTGTTCCAGTTTTTTGATTTCTTTTTGTAGTGCTTTTGGATCTTTTACCGAATACTGTGCTTGCGGTTCTTCAATCCGATTGCCTTTTGATTTGCTTTTCGCTTTGTTGTTTGCACCCTGCCCAATATCCAACAATTCGCCCACTTTTTTGTTTAATGCTTGTGGAATAATGCCACGTTCTTCGTTGTACTTCATTTGTTTTTCACGGCGGCGATTGGTTTCATTAATAGCTTTTTGCATAGAATTTGTGATGCGATCCGCATATAAAATCGCTTTACCTTTAAGATTTCGTGCTGCACGCCCAATGGTTTGAATCAACGAACGTTCAGAACGTAAAAAGCCCTCTTTATCCGCATCTAAAATCGCCACTAATGACACTTCAGGAATATCCAAGCCCTCTCGTAATAAGTTAATTCCTACCAGTACATCAAATTCACCCAAGCGTAAATCACGCAGAATTTCTACACGTTCAACCGTATCAATATCCGAGTGTAAATAACGCACACGGACACCATGTTCTTCCAGATAATCGGTCAAATCTTCTGCCATACGTTTGGTTAATGTCGTCACTAGCACACGCTCATTCAGATCTGCACGTATTCGAGCTTCGGAAAGTAAATCATCTACTTGAATCGATACGGGGCGAATTTCAATTTCAGGATCCAGCAAGCCTGTTGGTCGCACCACTTGATCGATAATTTCTGTCCCCGATTTTTCTAATTCGTACGGTCCTGGGGTAGCGGACACATAAATGGTCTGCGGTGCTAATCGCTCAAATTCTTCAAAACGCAACGGACGATTATCTAAGGCAGACGGCAAGCGAAAACCATATTCAACAAGGGTTTCTTTGCGTGAACGGTCGCCCCTATACATACCGCCGATTTGTGGGACAGTAACATGGCTTTCATCAATCACCAATAAAGCATCGGACGGCATATAATCAAACAAGGTCGGTGGTGGTTCTCCCTCTTTTCGTCCTGATAAATAACGGGAGTAATTTTCTATGCCAGAACAATAACCAAGTTCATTCATCATTTCAATATCAAACTGAGTACGTTGGCTAATTCGTTGTTCTTCTAACAGTTTGTTTTCTTTAATAAATTGCTCACGGCGTTGAACTAATTCTGCTTTGATCTTTTCAATAGCATCTAAAATCCGTTCTCGTGGAGTAACATAGTGGGTTTTCGGATACACCGTAAAACGTGGCACTACCCCGAAGCTCGTACCAGTAAGCGGATCAAACAGGCTTAAACGCTCAATTTCTTCATCAAATAATTCAATGCGAACCGCTTTATCATCAGATTCCGCAGGAAAAATATCAATTATTTCTCCGCGTACACGGAACGTTCCCCGCTGAAAAGCCTGATCGTTGCGAGTATATTGCAGTTCTGCCAATTTGGCTAAAATTTGCCGTTGATCAATAATTGCACCTGTTTGTAGGTGCAACATCATTTTTAAATAGCTATCAGGATCGCCCAACCCATAAATGGCAGAAACAGAGGCAACCACAATCGTATCTCGCCGCTCTAAAAAAGATTTGGTAGCAGAAAGTCGCATTTGTTCAATTTGATCATTAATTGAGGCATCTTTTTCAATAAAGGTGTCGCTACTCGGCACATAGGCTTCGGGTTGATAATAATCATAATAAGACACGAAATATTCCACCGCATTTTCAGGGAAAAAGGCTTTCATTTCTGCATAAAGTTGTGCTGCAAGGGTTTTATTGGGTGCCAACACCATGGCTGGGCGATTGAGTTGAGCAATCACGTTAGCAATGGTAAAAGTTTTGCCAGATCCTGTTACCCCAAGTAAGGTTTGATGTGCAAGACCATCGTTTAAATTTTCGGCTAATCTTGCAATAGCGGTTGGTTGATCACCTGAAGGTTTAAATTCTGAATGTAAAATAAAAGGTTTACTATTAAGTTTAGTTGCCATTTTTGCTACTGATCATTTATAAAGTGCGGTGCATTTTATCACATTTTTACAACAAAATCAGACTGAAAAAATTTAAGTTTTACACAGACTTATATTTGTCAAGTAGAATACCCTATAATTTCTTAAAAATTTTTTTACATCATGACTAGATTTTAATTAACTTATTGATTTTCATATTAATGTTATTTTACGAACAATCCATAACGGAACAGCTTTCAGGCTAGATATAGCCTAGCTTTCACGAATTTTTCAAAAATTAATTCACAGAGTTATCCACAGCTTTTGTGGATAGAAAAAAGAACAAGTTTTATGCGTTTTAATACTTGACAAGTGAACTCAAGATCTTTATCATTCGCCACCAATCTTGATTGATTCAGAATTATTCCTCCTTAGTTCAGTCGGTAGAACGGTGGACTGTTAATCCATATGTCGCAGGTTCGAGTCCCGCAGGAGGAGCCATTTCCTTTTGGTGAGCTTTTATTTATCTCCTTTGATAAAAGTTCCTATTAAGCCAGAAGTTTTAGCCCAAATTTCTTTGGGCTTTTATTTTTTCTAAGCTGTATCTCTATTTTCTTTAATCCGATATAATACCGACTTTTATTTGATATTGGAAATTTGTATGTTTTTACCCTGTTTAGCCGTTATTATCGGATTACTCTTATTAGTTTGGTCAGCGGATCGCTTTGTAGATGGTGCAGCTGCTACTGCACGTCATTTTGGTATGCCCCCACTTTTAATTGGTATTGTTATCATCGGATTTGGTACGTCCGCTCCTGAAATGGTGGTTTCTGCTATATCCGCTGTTGACGGTAGCCCAGGCATTGCATTAGGTAATGCTTATGGTTCTAATATTACCAATATTGCACTTATTTTAGGACTAACTGCCTTAATTAAGCCTGTTTTAGTACATTCACAAGTGCTTAAACAAGATCTGCCACTACTCATTTTTGTTACTGCTATTTCTGCCTATCTGCTCTATGATATGCAAATCTCTCGCCTTGACGCATTAATTTTAATCGCTATTCTGGCAATCTATATGACATGCACAATTTGGCAAGGTTTACGTAATAAAAACAATGTATTACCTGAAGAATTACAACACCAAAAATATATGTCTTTAAGTAAAGCCCTTTTCTGGTTATTGGTCGGTCTAATTCTACTTATGGCAAGTTCACAATTATTAGTTTGGGGAGCCGTTGAAATCGCACATTATTTTGGTGTGAGTGATTTAGTGATCGGTTTAACCATTGTGGCAGTTGGTACATCTCTACCAGAATTAGCATCATCTATCGTGGCTGCTCGTAAAGGCGAAGTGGATTTAGCGGTAGGCAATATTATTGGTTCAAATTTATTTAATACCTTAGCAGTGGTAGGTATTGCTGGCGTAATCCACCCAATGCAAGTGGAAAGTGCGGTGCTTTCGCGTGATGTTTTGATTATGTCCGCTCTCACGGTTGCTTTATTTATCTTTGGCTATTCGTTTAAACAACAAAACGGACATATTGGGCGGTTTAAAGGATTGTTATTATTGATTAGTTATATTGCCTACAATACTTACTTATTTTACACCGCAGTTTAAATTCCATTTCCCCTGTAAAAACAGGGGATTTTTTAGCCTAATCGTTCTAATAAAAGCTGTTCTAATTGATTTCTCTCTTGTTCATTCAACGCCTTATTGTGTTGATTTACCAACATAAAAAAGTCTTCCGCTTTAGCACCTACCGTACTAATTTTGGCATTGATAATATTTAATTTTAACTCATTAAATACCTGACTTACTTCTGCCAGTAAGCCTGCTTTATCCAAGGCAAATAATTCCATCTCAGTATGTTTAGATTTTTTCACATCTAAAAAACGCACGTCAGTTTTAACCTGAAAATGGGTCAATTTAGGATTGCTTGGAATAGACAATTTCGGTAATTTATCAGAATGTAACACGGTCATTATGCTTTTTTCCAAGTCACGGCGGCGATCAAATTTCAGTAAATTGCCATTTAATTCCGTCACGACAAAGGTATCCATAGCATAACCATCAATACTCGTGCTAATTTTTGCATTGTGAATACTTAATTTCTTTGCCCCAATGGTTGCTACGACTTTATAAAATAAATTCGCCTGATCCTGACAATACACAAAAACTTGCGTTCCTCCCTCTGAAAAACGGTTACTGATTTTAACTAACGGCTGTTGACTGATATTTTCCAATAACTCAATATGCCACACCAATTCTTTCGGCGTATGGCGTAAGAAATAATCATCTGAACAACGTTGCCACAAAGCATTAATTTGCTTAAGATTCGGTTGAGCTATCATCGCCAATGCTTGCTCACGGTGTTCTGTAATGGCTTTTTGATTATCTAACAACTGATCCATACCCTGATAGAATTGTTTTAACGTAGATTGATATAAAGTGCTAAACAACGCTCGTTTCCAACTGTTCCACAGAGTTTGATTAGTGGCACAAATATCTGCCACGGTTAAACACATCAATAAATCTAACCGCACTTTATTTTGTACTTCTTCGGCAAATGCCATCACCACTTTTGGATCGTAAATATCTCGACGTTGTGCCACGGTTGACATTAATAAATGCCGTTTGACTAACCATGCCATAGTATCAATTTCTCGCTTATCAAAACCATGTTGCATAGCAAATTGTCGCACATCTACTGCCCCTAACTCGGCGTGATCGCCACCTCGTCCTTTCGCTATGTCATGGAATAAGGCACTAATATATAACAATGTACGGTCAGCAATGGCTGGGAATACCTCACTACAAATAGGATAGTCATCTTGACTTTCCGTTTGCAAGAAACTTTCCAGCTTTAACAACACTCGCATAGTGTGTTCATCTACGGTATAAACATGAAATAAGTCAAATTGCATTAACCCTTCAATACCTTGCCATAGCGGAATATAAGCAGTTAGTACGCCATATCTGTGCATCGGCACAATAGCTCGGTTAATAGCATTAGGTTGTGAAAATAAACGTAAAAATTTTTCCCTAGCCAGAGGAATATCACTCAAACTTAGCGTCCGTTGGCTTAGGGCAATTTGTAATTGACGTAGCGTAGTGGAATGAATTTCTGCTTGTGTTTGCTGAGTGAGATGATAAAACAAATCTAAAATTGTTTCGGGCTGACGGATAAAACAATCTTCCTCTACAAGGCAAATAGCGTTATTTTGTAATAGAAAATGCGAATCTAATAAAATATTGGCATTTTGCACCGCACTTTTTTCCGCTAAAAAATGCTCACGATAATGTTTGGCGAGAATATCACTTAAACAAGAAATGGTTTGCAAAGCCTGAAAAAAGCATTTCATCAGTTGCTCAACGCCAGCATTGCCATTACCTTGATAACCCAATAATTCCGCTACTTTCACTTGGCGATCAAATAATAAACGATTATCGTAGCGTTTTAAAATCAGATGCAAAGCAAAACGGACTTTAAACAAAAATTGTTGATTGAGTTTTAATAGCTCATATTCTTCGGGATAAATAAAGCCAGCTTGTAGAATTTCTTGCAAGGTAATCGCATTGGAGTGGCGTAATGCAATCCAATAAATCAAATGCAAATCACGCAAACCACCTGGGCTGTATTTTATGTCTGGTTCAAGATTATAGCTAGTATTATTATAGCGTTGATAACGTTGATCTTTTTCTTCTATTTTAGCCTTAAAAAAGGTTTCTCTTGACCAAAAGTCAGGTTGTTGTAAAAGTGCGGTTAATTTTATGAAATTTTCTTGTTTACCACATAAATAACGGCTTTCAAGTAAATTCGTAGCAATAGAAATATCTGCTCGCCCCTCGCTATTACATTCTGCTAAAGTGCGAACACTCGCCCCTACATCAAATCCACAGTCCCATAAAAATTGAATAAAATCAGCGATCTTTTGTTCAATTTCTGGCTCATTTTCCTGTTCACTTAAAATCAGAAAATCTAAGTCAGACAGGGGAAACATTTCTTTACGTCCATAACCGCCCACTGCAATTAAGGTTAATGCTGTTTGATCGAGCTGAAAATGCTGCCATAATTGACAAAGTAACTGATCACAAAATAAAGTGCGGTGCGAAATCAGTGAATTTACATCACTTTGAGCAAAATTCGCAAGCTCTTGTTGCTTAAGATCTTCTTTTTGCTGTTTAATATCGGTTGGGGTGAGGTTGAAAAGCATAGACATATTTTCTTATTGCCCCTACATAAAATTGAATATTACTGATTCACCATAATCCGAGCAATCCGCCCTGCTTTTTCTTCTTCTTCACGAATGGTCATCACTTCACAACCATTATCAGTGACCACAATTTGGTGTTCATATTGAGCGGAATGGCTACGATCCTTAGTTTTTACCGTCCAACCATCGCCCATTAAGCGAACATCTTTTTTACCTGCGTTAATCATCGGTTCAATAGTAAACACCATGCCTTTTTGCAACACTACACCGCCATCATCTGCATAATAATGCAATACTTGCGGTTCGCTGTGGAATTGATCACCAATACCGTGACCACAATATTCACGCACCACGCTAAAGCCTTGTGATTCAGTATATTTTTGTACGGCTCGCCCAATTTCATTTAAACGAATACCTGGTTTTACCACTCGTAAACCTACATAAAGGGCTTCTTGAGCCGCCTCCACTAACTTATGGCTACGAATATTAGTTTCACCCACAATATACATTTTGGAGTTATCACCATAATAACCGTCTTTAATCACTGTCACATCAATATTTAAAATATCACCATTTTTCAGAATTTTGTCATCACTTGGAATACCATGACAAACCACTTCATTGAGCGAAATACAGGTAGCTTTTGGGAATCCGTGATAATTCAAACAAGCTGGAATAACTTTTTGGACATTAATCATATAATCATAGCAAATACGATCTAATTCACCCGTACTCACCCCAGCTTTAATATGTGGCTCAATCATCACTAAAATATCAGCAGCTAATTTACAGGCTTCACGTAATTTTACAATTTCTTGTTCTGTTCTTAATGGAATAGCCATTTTATCTCTCTTTATCTAAAAAATACCAAAATATCGTTTATATAATAGCACTAAACCTGATTGAAATAAAAATATCCTTGAATGAATTAGTCGGTTATTAGATAATGGCAAAAAATTTTTATTGTGGGAAAGTGTGATGTCAGATATTTCAGTACCAATTAATTTCACCGATGCTGCAGCAAACAAAGTCAAAGCATTGATTACCGATGAAGAAAATTTAGCACTAAAATTACGTGTATATATTACAGGTGGCGGTTGTAGTGGTTTCCAATATGGCTTTACCTTTGATGAGAAAGTCAATGATGGCGATCTCACCGTAGAAAATTCAGGTGTACAATTAGTGGTAGATCCAATGAGTTTACAATATTTAATCGGTGGTACGATTGATTATATTGAAGGCTTAGAAGGTTCTCGTTTTGTAGTACAAAATCCTAACGCATCAAGCACTTGTGGTTGTGGCTCGTCATTTAGTATCTAATCATCTTTTTTAAATCCATGGATTTCCAATTTACTTATTATCAAGGCAATGTGATCGCAAAATGTTCAATGGAACATTTTGCGGTGGCAAACTGGTTTAATGCGGAAATTCCAAATAATTCTCAATTAATTTTCACCGCACTTTCACTAATTCAACAAGCGAAATCCTTTACTGCCGAACAGGAAACGCAACTCATAGGTAAAGAATATAGCTTATTTATCAATGGGGAGGAAGTGATGATTCGTGCCAATAATTTATCCATAAATCATGAGAATGAAGAGCTAGAACAGGATTTCCATTATTATGATGAAGAAAGTATGGCGTTTTTAGGATTAGAAGATTTTGAGCGGTTTTTAACATCTTATCTTGAATTTATGAGATAACTGAGCTGACATTAGGGCGTATGCTATACACCCCAAGCCTAATCTATTACTTTACGCCTACTTTACAAACGGATTATTCAATTTTTCCTGACCAATGGTCGTATGTGGACCATGCCCAGGTAGTACTAACATATCATCAGGCAATTTATACATTTTTTGCTTAATTGAATTAATCAAATCTGTATGATTTCCACCAAGTAAATCTGTACGACCAATACCTTGCTTGAATAACACATCGCCAGTAAATGCAATTCCCTCTTTGTGTTCAATAAAACCAATATGCCCAGGTGCATGACCAGGTAAATGTAGGATCTCAAATTCAAACCCCGCAATTTTTAAAATTTCCCCCTCGTTGTCTAACCAACGATCGGGTTCAAAAGCATCAATTTCAAATACGCCAAACTGACGGGATTGTTGTGGTAAAGCCGCAAATAAAATCTTATCCAAGGAATTTGATCCAATAATTTCTACATTAAAATGCTGTTTTAACTTGGTTGCCGCACCAACATGATCTAAATGTCCATGAGTGATTAAAATACCTTGCAGATCTAAACCATTTTGTTCAATACGCTTAATTAATTTTGGGGCTTCACCACCAGGATCAATAATGGCAGCTTTCTTCTCATCATTCCAAATAATTGAACAATTTTGCTGAAATGCAGTAACAGGGATAATATCAATATTCATTTTTGCAACCTTAAATAAAAACAACAAAACCGCCAAACTGCGGTTCTGTTTCTGAGAATTTTAATTTTTTACGAGCCATGCCAAGTCCGCACAGGACCAGTATCCACATGGACAAAATTACTTCTTGGATAATAACCCACGCCACCATTATTTAAACGTTCCGCACTCGCTTTTACTTTAGCTAATGGCACACCTTCAATACGAAAATCTACCGCTTGACCTTTAATATGATAGCTATTTGATGCTACACCACGAGAATGCCTACGCAAATTATTATTTGTTGCCTGCGTACGATAACCTGAAATAATTTGAATTTCAGTATTACGCAACCCTAACCCACCTTGAATATTATATAATTTAGTGAACAAATTAGGATCCATTGAACGAGCTCGGTTTAAGTGCCAATCACGCATAAACCAATTTAACTTTTGTAACTTGATATTAGAGAACCCTTTACTTTCAGAAAATTCTGAGCTAAATGTTTCTCCAGTATTAATATTTCTTAAACGCAAAATTCGTGGTTTTGGTGTGGAAACTACCGCTAGTACGGAGTTAGGAGATAATGTAGCCGCTCCCAGTACGATTCCACCTAAAGCTAACCACTTGCGGCGACTATGGTTAATTTCTGTCATTTTTAATTCTCTATTTTTGTATATATGATTGTTAATTAGAGTAGTATTACTCTCTTTAGTTCAAAAAGCATAGGGTAAATACAGCTTTTTCCCTATAACTATTTAAAGATATTTCCGTATGGTATTCCAGTTAATATAACTTGGTGCAGCATTTAGCCTATCATAACCATAAATATCTGGCAGTGTTTGCACTTTTCCATTTTCAACCCAAGTCGTTACATAATATAAATACACAGGGTTATTTGATTGAATCTGTACTGATGTGGTTTTCTTACTTGCCAACACAGTTTGTTTTTTATCCATTGACCAACCAGCTTCTTTTAACAATATACTAGCCAAATCATCAGATTTAGCCACTCGCACACAGCCTGAACTCAATGCTCTTGATGTTTTGTTAAATAAACTATGATTCGGGGTATCGTGCAAGTAAATTGCATCTGAGCTTGGCATATTAAACTTAAAACGCCCTAATGCACTATCGTCCCCTGCCTTTTGGCGAATCCGAAACGGCACTGATTTACTGTTCACATATTGCGACCAGTTCACACTATGGGCATTGATTTTATTTCCTCTACTATCAAAAATTTCTAAACTTGAACGTTCTGCATAGCTAGGATCACGAGCCAATTTAGGCACAATATCTTTGACCAAAATCGTATTTGGTACATTCCAAGGTGGATTCACTACCACATTGCTTAATTTACTATACATCACAGGGGTTTTGCGTGCTTCTTTCCCCACGATAACACGAGAATTTAACACTAATTTACCATCACGATAATAATTTAATTGATAACTCGGAATATTCACAAAAAGACCATTCTCAAAGCTCGGAATAATACGTAAACGTTGAGCATTCAGTGCTAATTTATATAATTCAGCACTTGATTGTTTCTTATCTGTGGCGAGATCACTTGATATACGCTGTAAGGTTTCCTGATATAACTTATTGCTTGATGATAATTTATTCACGAAAGCTAAATTTTCATTATTTTCCACCGCGGTTAACCAATTAACAATTAACTCATCAGATGGTTTATCGGCTTTATAGTTATTTTGTGAATATAACCAACTTTGTGCTGATGAAGACACATTATTGGTGTAATACATATAACCTAAAAAAGCATCTGTTAATAAAATATCATGTTGAATATTTTCAACTGGTGTTGAGCTGATAGCATCTAAGGATGTAGCCATGTTACGAGAAATTCCACTCGCCACTAAAGCCGCATATTCATGTAAAAATTTCTTTTTAGCATCCTCATCTTGCCAAATCGGTGCGAATTCTCTCATCGCATAAATCTTCGCTAATGTAGAATTAAACTGGACAGGCTGATTCTTCATTAACTCCGTTAATTTAAGTTCTGCTTGTTGCTGTTTTTCTAATTCAATACGCTTTTGCTCTGCTGCTTTCGCTTCTGCAATTTGCTGATTAGCCTGCTCCACATTGATGCTTTCTTTCCGATCTACATTAGTATCCGAATTAAAATAATCCGATACTGTACAACTCGCACATAAACCAGAAATTAAGATCAACAATGGTGCAAACTTAAAACGTTGCGTTTTTACTTTCATTCAAAATCCTTAAACTCAATCAAAATACACCGCACTTTCATACTTTTATCACCCTAATTTAATAATTTAACCTAAAATGCAGTCTTTTCTGTTTTTTCTTTAACATATTGAGAATTATTTTCTACTGGTTTAGATGTTTCTTTATTTGTATTTTCAACATTAAATTTAACCAAATCGGCTGCCATTTTTTCAGTTTCTTTTAAGAAGAAATCGGGAGCTTCATAATCTTTTGGTAAATCATCAATATTTTTTAAAGCTTTTTTACCTTCTCTGGCAAACCTTGCATTCAAATCTTTTAAACGTCTTGCATCATCTTTATCATGTTCCGCTTTACGTTCCTGATAATTTAATGACAAGAATTTACGCTCACGACGTTCATCACGAATTTTCAGATCTTCATTTAATGCTATAAATTCTGGATCTTTCGCAATACGTTGCAAATGTTTTTCATTTAAAACTGCCACCACACGACGAGCATTATCCACTTCGGAATAAGTCGCTGCTGGAATTTTATCCCAAGGTAATGCGTTATCTTCTTTTTCTTCACCATTTTCTTTCGTATCAATAATTTCTGGATATTTAATGTCCGCTGCAACCCCTTTCAACTGCGTGCTTCCACCATCAATACGATAAAATTTCTGAATTGTATATTGAATAAAACCTAACGGTTCTTGGCTTAAATCATATACAAAATTCAATGAACGACTTTGTTGCACTGTCCCTTTACCAAAGGTATTTTGCCCTACAATAATAGCACGGTTATAATCTTGCATAGCAGCAGAGAAAATTTCCGAAGCCGATGCACTATAACGGTTAATCATAACCAATAATGGAGCTGAGTAAACTTGAGCATTATCTGGATCTTCGTGTACACGAATACGATTATAAGCATCACGCACCTGAACTACAGGACCATCTGAAATAAATAATCCGCTTAATTCAACCGCTTCTGTTAACGCACCACCGCCATTTTCACGTAAATCAATAATTAATGATGTCGCTTTTTTGGTTTTCATCTCGATTAATAATTTACGCACATCCGCAGTCAATCCGATATAAAAGGTTGGAATTTTAATTACCGCAACATTTTCACCATTGACTTTTGTTACAGTTAATTTGGCTGCACTATCTTCAATCCGTACTTTATCACGTACTAAGGTAATAATTTTATTTTTTCCGCCTTTTGCTGGCTCAATTTCTAAACGGACTTTACTGCCTTTTTTACCTTTAATCTTATCAACTACATCTTCTAAACGCCAACCAACTACATCTTCAATCTTACCCTTTTCTTGACCCACACCAATGATTTTATCACCTGCTTTTAATTTTTTACTACGAGCAGCTGGAGCCCCAGGTACAAGAGATTGAATGATAGTAATATCATCTTCTTGACGCAATGTTGCACCAATACCTTCTAATGATAAGTTCATACTTTCATTAAAACTTTTGGCTACACGTGGCGATAAATAGCTAGTATGTGGATCAATTTCTCGAGCAAACGCATTCAAATAAAGCTGAGTAATATCATCCGCTTTAGTTTGGGTTAAACGGCGAATGGCTAAATTATAACGTTTAACCAGTGTTTTCTTAATTTCTGACCATTTTTTATCTTTGAGTTTAAGCTCAATAATGTCATTTTTAACTCGTTGTTCCCATAATTTATTCGCATCTTCTGCAGTTTTTGCAAAAGGGGCTTTTTTACGATCGATTTCAATCTGCTCACTGGTAGTTAAATTAGGCTCTTTGTCTAATAAGGATAACGCATAAGCATAACGTTCATAACGACGCTGTGTCATCAAATCATACATGGCAAAGGCAATATCTAATTTACCTTCATTTAACTCATCATCTAATTGATTTGCGTATTTTTCTCGCAGTTCATCAATATCCGATTGAATGAATAAATTATGACTATAATCCAAAAGATCCACATAGCGATCAAAAATCTTTTGCGAAAATCCATCATCTAATTGAAATTTACGATAATGTGATTGGGTTAAACGTGTTGTTACACGTTTTGTTGCCAATGAATTTTCTTCGGTCGCTTGTGGTAATTTAATATCACTTGATTTAATACTTGGTGCAACTGCACTTACTGCCCCAGAAAAAAATACTGTTGCAAGCAAAGCTGAAATATAATTCGTTCTGATAAACTTCATTTTGACTTTCCTAACAAAAGAAAAACATCACTTAGCTTAACTAAGGATGTACAAATGCCGTAATTCATCTTCTGATGACTACGGCATTAAGATTTTATTATGCAAATAAACGATTGGTCGCCACATTCATTACTAAGCCATTATTTAATTGAACACGAGCAGAATCTTTAACGATCTCTAAAACAACCACATTTTTTACACTCTCACCCATTTTCATTTTAACCTGACCGCCTTGTTTTAAATTATCATGAGAAGCTGTCGTTAATCCTAACCTAGGTTTACTTTGACGAGGAATCGCTGTTTTTTTGTTGAATATCGTTGTTTTTTGTTTTGGCTTACGAGCAGGGCGTTTTTTCATTTTCTCTTTTGCTTCTGCTTTCTCTGCCGCACGTTTTTCTGCCACTTTTGCTTTCGCCTCAGCTAACTGCTGTTGAGCATGTTCAACATGTTGTTGTTCTAGCAAACCTGCTGGATTACCCTGTAAATCTACACGTTCCACACCTAAACGACAACCATACAAATAACGCCAGTTAGATGTGTATTGACGTAACGCATAACGTAATTGCGTTTTGCTCACATTTTCATCATCTGCTAACGCTTCACATAAATCTTGGAACAAACCTATTTTTAATGGTTTTGCTTCACCTTCTACACTAAAACAAAGGGGAAATTTCTCAGCTAAATAGGCAATAATTTCCTTGTTTGAACGTTTTACCCCTTTCACTTGAGTTTCTTCTTGGCTAACTGGCTGTGCATCTATTTGTGCTATTTGTTCTGTTGTCATATATAAAATCTTAGAATAAAAAATATGTTGCATTTTACCGCACTTTAGCAAATATACGCAATCATTTATGGATAAAATTTCAGGCGTAATAAATTTTCAATGTTCATTCGCACAAAAATATTGACAATTTTTGACTAAACCGATATTTCTATACTATTCAATTTTTAATTTACTTTTTTGGAGAACATTTTATGTCACATTTATCTATAGCCAAATTCGGTGGAACCAGTGTTGCAAATTATCCTGCAATGGTGGCTTGTGCTAATATCGTTATCGCTGATCCTAATACTCGAGTCGTAGTCTTGTCTGCTTCGGCTGGCATCACTAATTTATTAGTCGCATTAGCTAATGGTATTGATAGCGCACAACGTGAAAAATTGATCGGTGAAATCCGTCAAATTCAAGAAAATATTTTAACCTCCCTACAAGATGACTCCCTAGTTCGACCTGAAATTGAACGCCTATTACACAATATTGAATCCCTCTCGGAAGCAGCCAGTCTTGCAACATCCCCAGCTTTAACTGATGAATTAATCAGCCATGGGGAAATGATGTCAACTCACATTTTTGTGGAAGTCTTACGAGAATTAAATACTCAATCTACTTGGATTGATGTTCGTTCGATTGTGGCAACAAATAGCCACTTCGGTAAAGCTGCACCAGATGATGAATTAACCAAGAAAAATAGTGACAATATTTTAAAACCATTAATTAATCGTGGTGAATTAGTCATTACACAAGGTTTTATAGGCAGAGATCCTGAGGGTAAAACCACTACTCTAGGTCGTGGCGGTTCCGACTATTCCGCCGCCTTAATTGCTGAGGTATTAAATGCGAAAGATGTTTTAATTTGGACAGATGTCGCTGGTATTTATACAACCGATCCTCGCATTGTGCCTAACGCTCAACGCATTGATACCATGAGCTTTGCCGAAGCCGCTGAAATGGCAACTTTTGGAGCAAAAGTATTACATCCAGCCACCTTATTACCTGCCGTACGAAGCAATATCCCTGTCTATGTTGGTTCAAGTAAAGCTCCACAAGATGGCGGCACTTGGGTAACTCGAGATCCACAACCACGCCCAACATTCCGAGCCATTGCATTACGTCGTGATCAAACTTTATTGACTCTCTCAAGCCTTAATATGCTCCACGCTCAGGGATTCTTAGCCAATGTATTCAATATATTAGCAAAATACAAAATTTCTGTGGATACAATCACAACTTCAGAAGTCAGTATTGCATTAACCCTAGATAAAACTGGTTCTGCTTCATCTGGGGCAGATTTACTTTCGAATGATTTACTTGCCGAATTGAGTGAAGTCTGTACAGTGAAAGTAGATACAGGATTATCTTTAGTTGCACTTATCGGAAATGACCTACACATTGCTTCTGGTGTAGCAAAACGTGTATTCACCGCCTTAGAACAATATAATGTAAGAATGATTAGCTATGGTGCAAGCACGAACAATATTTGTACATTAGTACCTAGCCAACAAGCAGATGATGTGGTGCGAGCATTGCATAAAGAGTTGTTTGAGTAGTTTTACTCAGTACGAATAAACATAAAGAGTTGGTTATATCAACTCTTTATGTTTGCTATTAGTGTACTTATTGTTTATCGCTTGCCACCAATCTTGATTATCCAAATACCACTCCACTGTTTTACGCAAGCCAGTTTCAAAGGTTTCTAGCGGTGTCCAGCCAAGTTTTTGCTTCATTTTGGTTGCATCAATGGCATAACGTTTATCGTGTCCAGGGCGGTCTTGCACAAAGGTGATCAGCTCACGGAATGAGCGAATTTGTGCAAAGTGCGGTGCAAATTTGGCGAGTTTCTCGCTGCCTTTTAGGCTATCCAAAATATCGCAAATGGTTTCCACCACTGTTAAGTTGGTTTTCTCATTGTGTCCGCCGATATTGTAGCTTTCACCGATTTCGCCTTGGCTCAATACCAAATGCAAGGCTCGGGCGTGATCTTCCACAAACAACCAATCACGAATTTGATCGCCTTTGCCATAAATCGGCAACGGCTTGCCGTGAATGGCGTTTAAAATCACGAGTGGAATGAGTTTTTCAGGGAAATGGAAAGACCCGTAGTTGTTGGAACAGTTGGTCAAGAGCACTGGCAAACCATAGGTACGATGCCACGCTCGCACCAAATGATCGCTTGATGCTTTGGACGCAGAATAAGGGCTACTCGGGGCATAGGGCGTGGTTTCGGTGAACAAATCATCCGTGCCGTGCAAATCACCAAACACTTCATCGGTTGAGATATGGTGAAAACGAAACGCCACCTTTTTCTCGCCACTCAAGCCGTTGTAATAATGGCGAGCGACTTCCAAAAGCGTATAAGTGCCGATAATATTCGTTTCAATAAAGGCTGCTGGTCTATCAATAGAACGATCCACATGGCTTTCAGCAGCTAAGTGCATCACTGCATCGGGTTGATGCTCCGCAAATACACGCTCAAGAGCGACTTGATTGCAAATATCCACTTGCTCAAAGGCATGGCGAGAGTTGCTGGAAACGCTTTTAATTGAGTTTAAATTGCCAGCGTAGGTAAGTTTATCTACATTGATTACGCTGTCGTTTGTGTTGTTAATAATATGGCGAACCACTGCCGAACCGATAAAGCCTGCACCGCCTGTTAAAAGAATTTTCATTTTGTATTTACCTTTATAAAACTCAATTCTCAATATTATCACTACACAAATCTAATTGGAATACTTCTCTTGCCACACCAAATCACAAATCCCATCTACAGGATTAAAACTTGCTGGGAATGTCAATAACAATTCTCTTACTAATTTCACATCCGCATTTATACAAGCATTTTTTAATTCGATCAACAATAAATTTAGTTCATGCCAATCAAGCATTATTTCTTTTGCCGTCATAATACGTGGGTGAGAACTTTTTGACACATTATCGCCAATCAACAATTCTTCATAAAGTTTTTCCCCAGGGCGTAATCCTGTAATTCTGATTTCAATACCATTAGGATTTTCAACCGATTTTTCTTTCATTCCCATTAGGGAAATCATTCGTTTGGCTAAATCAATGATTTTCACCGACTCTCCCATATCCAATACAAACACATCACCACCAACGCCCATTGCTCCCGCTTGAATGACTAATTGGCTAGCTTCTGGAATCGTCATAAAATAACGTGTGATTTCAGGATGGGTTAAGGTAACTGGACCACCTTGCTCAATTTGTTTTCTAAACAACGGTACAACCGATCCTGAAGAACCTAACACATTACCAAATCGCACCATACAAAAACGAGTCGTAGATTGTTTTTGTGCTTGTGCTTGTAAAATCAGTTCCGCAATACGTTTAGTTGTACCCATTACATTAGTTGGACGAACTGCTTTATCAGTTGAAATCAAAATAAAACTTTCAACGCCAGTTTCAATAGCAGATAACGCACAATTTAACGTACCGAAAATATTATTTTTCACACCCTCAATCATATTATATTCAACTAAAGGAACATGTTTATAAGCTGCTGCGTGATAAAGCGTATTGATACGAAACACGGTCATCACATTCACTAAATGCTCTTTATTTTGAATTGTGCCTAAAATCGGAATAAGCTGAATATCTAACTGCTTTTGCTTAATTACTTCTCGAAGTTCAGCTTCAATGGCGTACAAACTAAATTCATTGAGTTCAAATAATACTAACTTTTTCGGACGTTGATTGATAATTTGACGACTCAATTCTGAACCAATAGAACCTCCCGCCCCTGTTACCATTACATTTTTATCCACAATATTGGCTTTTAATAAATCGTTAATCGGTTTAACAGGATCTCGCCCTAATAAATCATCAATCGATACTTTATTTAAAGTAGATAATTTTGCCTTACCTGTAATCAACTCTTCCATTCCTGGAATGGACAAGACTTCGCAAGGAAGTGCGGTTAAATTTTCGATAATTTCTCGGCGACGACTCATTGATACACTTGGAATAGCTAATAAAATTTGTTTTACATTGTATTGAGCAATTAGCTTTTCTAAGTTCGCAGGTGAGTAAACCGTAATTCCGTACAGAATTAATTTATGTAATTTATGATTATCATCAACAAATGCCGCGACAAAATAACCGTTCATTTGGTTTAAAGTAGTTAATAATTGACGACCAGAATCACCTGCACCATAGATAATTACAGAGATACGAGAATCTCGTTCAATATTTAAAATTGTTCTGAAAAATAGTCTGGAACCAACAATCAACAAGACTAAAATCATAAAATAAATGACAGGTACGGTACGAGGAATTGTTACTTGAAGAAAATAAGCACCTAATAAAACCGCCGAGAGTGAAATCGTTGTTCCAATTAACACTGTTTTTAGAATCTTAATTGTCACAAAACGTAAAATCGCTCGATATAATCCCAGTCTGATAAACGTAATTAGACTAACAAAAATAACAAAACTAAGGACTATCCAATGATTAGATTCGTATATTGGTTGACTACTATCATAACGAATCCCTAATGAGCCAAAATAAGCGATACTAATAAAAACAATATCCATAATTATGGTAATAAGTCTTTTTACCATTCTTGGCAAATTAATTAAATACTCAAACATTTTTGTTCCTAAATCTATTTCAAGCGATCCCCACGCTTTTCCCTAAATTTATTTCATGTGATCGCCTGCATCCCTTGCTAAACCTATTTCATCCGATCGCCCGCGTCTTTCCCTAAATCTATTTAACGCGATCGCCTGAACCCTTTCCTAAAACAGTGACAATAATATAATTAAAATATTTCTTCAATGTGAGGTTTTGAATCATATTTTGATCCGTTTCTGCTAACAGCTCGGGAGTGGACATGTCAATTTCATTAATTTGAGCTAACCCTGTAATACCAGGGCGTACTAAATATACACCGCGTTTCTCACGTTCTTGTATCAATTCTGGCTGATTAAACAAATTCGGACGCGGTCCTACAAAACTCATATCCCCTAGTAATACATTCACCAGCTGTGGTAATTCATCTAACTTTGTACGGCGTAAAAATGCACCAAACTTGGTAATAGAAGAAGTACTGGCTAAATGTGATGCTACCGATGCAGTATCTTTATGCATAGTACGGAATTTATAAAGTGTAAATGGCTTTTTATCTTTACCCACACGCTCTTGTATAAAAATCGGTGAGCCTGTATCAAACAGACCTATAATATACAATATAAGCATCACTGGGGAAAGACAGACCAGTCCTAATAATGAAAATGAGAAGTCAAAAAATCTTGTCATTGTGGGTTATTCCTACTTTGGTTCAATAAAATCTGAAATATTTATATTTCTGCGTTACTCTAAATAAATGGTATTTTTTTCAAATCGCTCTTTTGCTTCTACTAATGCTTGATGTAAACGTTTTTCTAGTTGTGCCTTAGGGGGTAACTCCGTCCAATATTCTGCAACTAAAATACCATCTTTATGCATTTGTAATAGTTCTACTTGCTCTCTGCTACTTTCGGCACAAAGGATCAAACCTATCGGTGCTTCTTCAAATTCTTGACGTTCGTATTTATTAAGCCAATTAAGATAAAGCTCCATTTGCCCTTTATCTTTAGCTTTAAATTTACCTAGTTTTAATTCTACCGCAACTAATCTTCTTAATTTACGATGAAAGAACAACAAATCAAGGTAAAAATCTTCTCCGTCAATAATCATTCGTTTTTGGCGTTCAATAAAAGTAAATCCATTACCAAGTTCCAAAATAAAACACTCTAGTTCTCGTAAAATCGCATCTTCAAGATCTTTTTCTAGATAATCGTTACTTAACCCTAAGAAATCCAATATATAAGGATCTTTGAAAGTATTTAAGGGAAAATTATCCGTCTGTTTTACTTGAAAATTAGCAATTTCAGTACGCTCAAATGCTTTATTTTCAATGTGTTTACGTAATTCCTTGATGCTTGCTCGTTCTCTGACTACAAACTAAATTGGCATAGAAAAATTTTGCTTCTTTTGTTCTTAACGGTAATAACTCAACACAGTGCGACCAACTTAATTTAGTACAAAAAGGTTGAATCTCACTAAAATCAGGAAATTGCTCTGAAAATTGCATCATACGCCGAACGTTTCGTAAGGAAAAATTGCGACCAAATCTTTCAGTCAATTGTGTCGATACTGTCGACACAATTTGTTTGCCATAAGCAGCCCGCTTCTTGATTCAATATTTCACTATTGATACGCTGACCAATTTGCCAAAAAAGTCTAATTAATGAATAATTTGCATAATTCACAACGCTATTTTGAGAATGCTCAATCAATTCAGAAAGTTCATCTACAAGTGTTTTTTCTATTATCATCACTTAACTTCCAGCACTACTTGCTTTAAAACTTAAAATCGTTTTTTCCAATCCTTCTGTTGCCGTAACGGGTAACTTTTCAATGCCTAAGGCTTGCTTAATTTTTTTATTACTCACCACATAACTTTCCGTTAATTTTTTCAATCTTTCTGAATTAAGTGGTAACGGTAATATATCCCCAAATTTTACCAAAGTTTTAATTATCCCTGTCGGTATAAACCATAGCTTAGGTTTTTTATCCAATGTTTTTGAAATTAATGTAATCAGCTCATTAGTTGATAAAGTTTCATCATCTGCAAAATGATACACTCCCGATGCTAAATTATCTTTCAATAACATCTGCCCAATCAAAAAATTCAGATTATCAATGCTTAGAAAAGAGCGTTGATTATGAAAACTTGCCAAAAACCAAGGAATACCTTTTTCAACCACTTTATATAATAAATTGAGATTACCTTTATTGCCTGCACCGTGAATCATACAAGGACGAATGATAAACAAACGTTTTCCAATAGGTAAAGTTTGGCTTAATAAAAACTGTTCAGCTTCAAACTTAGATTTACCATAAGCGGTTAATGGATTAGGTGTTATGTTTTCATCTACCACATTATCAGCTGTATCTGCTACCGCTTTTACGGAACTAAAATAAAAGAAATCCCGAATATTAGACTGCAAAAATTGTTCAAATAATGCGATAGTCAGATCTCGATTAACCTTGAAATACTCAGCTTCATCACTGGTATTTTTTGTATCGTGTGCTTTACCAGCCAAATGAATAATGGCATCCGCATCTTGGTCTAGATCTTTCTTCCAGTTCTCACTACGCAACGAAAGTGCGGTGATTTTATAAGGACTTTTTGCAAAATATTGTGTTAAGTTTTGACCAACAAAACCTGACGCACCTGTAATTTGGATAATCATTTATTTAACCTTAGAATACCTTAAATTTTCTTAATAATTGCAATGATTTTACCCACAGCCGTAGATTCTGAGTAATACTGTTGCAATATTGCTCGTGGTGAGTTTAAGTTATACTGATGATCTAATAAAACAATCTCATCTAATAATTGAGCAATCTCTGATGTATCTTTGGGATCAATCGTCCAGCCTGTTTTATGACGATTTACCATATCTGCCACTTCACTACGCTGATCCAAAATTGCCAACACAGGTTTATCTGCTGCCATTGAAAAATAAGTTTTACTTGGCACACCTAAGCCAAGCATACCTTCTGCCAAAGTAACTAAAGCAATGTCCCCAGTATTTAGTCCAAGCGATTTATTACTTTGTCCTATTGAGCCGTAGTAATGCACATTAGGGTTATTCATATTACTAATTTTGTTTTTTAATTGCTCAACGTACGCACCCTCACCCACAAATAAAAATTTAGCTTTGTCATTATGTTTCATCAGCGGTACAGCATCTAAAATCGTATCAATACCTTGCATACGCCCAATATTACCAAAATAATAAAAAATCGTATCTGGCGAATGTTCCCAACCAATATTTTTTAGCAGGTCATTATCACTTCGTTTCTGTACTAAAATATCCGATTCATCTATCCAATTTTGTACAATATCTATATTGTCTTTATTGGTTTTAGATGAAACTAATTCCTGCATATCTTTACCAATCACGATAACTCTATCGGGTTTAGCATATACTCGATCAAATATCTTTTTCAGAATTTTATAAAAGAATTGATCACTTTTTAAAATTCTAGCGGGTACTAAGTTTTCAGGAAATACATCATGAACCAACAAGATCCATTTGAAACCGATCATTTTTTGTAATACCGCAATAACAACTAACAGAAAAGTCGGTGTAGTAGCAGAAAAAACAATATCGTTTTTGCTTACATTACTAAATATTTTACTTAGAAATGCAAAAGATAACATTACTTCAAATAATGCTCTTTTAATTAGACTACCCCTGTTTTTCTTAATCGGGGGACGAACATAAATAGCATTATCTTGTTTAGGAATATTCCCATCTTCTGTAACAATAAGTTTTAAATTCAACTCATCATCTTTACTTAAAGCATTACATAACTTCTCAAATAAATAGCCAGTGGTATTTTGAGTAGAATGATAATATTCGGTAACTACATATACTGTCTTTTTCATAGAAAATCTTAATATTTTTTCCAAATCACACGGTTAACATAGTCAGTATAACTTAAAATAATACGAGCGACTTTTTCACTCACATTTGGCATACTGTAATCTTCAACTAAGCGTAATGAACGCACTTCATCACGTTGTTGGTGATCTAAAATAGACAACCCTTGCAACACACGTTCTGCGGTTAAACCGACCATCATTACGGCAGCTTCTTCCATTCCTTCAGGACGTTCGTGTGCTTGACGTAAATTTAATGCTGGGAAATTCAAAATAGAAGATTCTTCATTGATTGTACCACTATCAGACAATGTTGCTTTGGCGGAAAGTTGTAAGCGATTATAATCACTAAAACCCAATGGTTTAAGTAATTGTACTAATGGATTAAATTCAACATTTAATGCTTCAATTCTTTTGCGTGTACGTGGATGCGTAGAAACAATGACAGGAAGTTGATATTTTTCCGCTACGGCATTTAACATATCCACTAACTCTAAGAAATTTTTATCCGAATTAATATTTTCTTCACGATGAGCGCTCACCACGAAATATTGATGCTCTACTAATCCTAATTTACTCAAAATATCGGAAGCATTAATTTTGTTTCTATAAAAATTAAGCACTTCAAACATTGGACTACCTGTTTTAATCACTAAATCAGGTGGCAAATTTTCAGCAATTAAATAATCACGAGCAATCGTGCTATAAGTTAAATTAATATCCGCCGTATGATCGACAATTCGGCGATTAATTTCTTCTGGCACACGCATATCAAAACAGCGATTCCCTGCTTCCATGTGGAATGTTGGAATTTTACGGCGTTTGGCTGGTAGCACAGACATACAACTATTGGTATCGCCTAAAACTAATAATGCTTCTGGTTGCACTTCTTCTAGCACTTTATCTACTGCAATAATCACATTGCCAATAGTTTCTGCCCCTGTTGCACCCGCTGCATTTAAGAAATAATCAGGTTTACGAATCCCTAAATCCGTAAAGAAAATTTCATTTAGTTCATAATCATAGTTTTGACCAGTATGTACTAAAATATGTTCAAAATATTGATCGCACACTGCCATTACTCGAGATAAACGAATAATTTCAGGGCGAGTTCCAACTACTGTCATTAATTTTAATTTTTTCATAAAACACTCATTTATTATTAAACGGTTAAAGGCATCACATAGGTATCAGGTTTTTCACGGTCAAATATTTCATTTGCCCATAACATCACCACCATTTCATCATCGCCAATATTAGTAATATCGTGAGTCCACCCAGGAACGGTTTCCACAATACGTGGTTCATCACCAGTGGTTTCTAATTGATAATATTCACCCGTAATCAAATGCTTAAATTTGAATAAAGCCTTACCCTTAATCACCAGAAATTTTTCTGTTTTAGTGTGATGATAATGTCCACCACGTGTAATTCCAGGGTGAGCGGTAAAATAAGAAAACTGCCCTGCTGTTGGGGTTTTCAACATTTCAACAAATACACCACGCTGATCGCCATATTTAGGCACGGCATAATCAAATTGTTTTGGTGATAAAAAACTTAAATAGGTTGAATATAATGCCCGTTTTAAACCAACACCCACTTCATCAGTAATTAAGGTCTTTCTGGAATTTTTAAAATCCTGCAATGTTTGTGCTAATTGACCGACACTAATTTGATATTCAGGTTCTACACCAAAGATTTGAGAATTCGGTTTGTATGTACCTTGAATAATATGCCAAAAGGTTTCCACTACATCATCAATATACACTAAACGGATATTCGCATTTTCATCGTGAATTTCTATCGGCAAATCATTGGCAACATTATAACAAAAAGTCGCCACTGCTGAATTATAATTCGGTCTAGACCACTTACCAAACACATTGGCTAAACGACAAATGTAAACAGGATTCCCTTGGGTTTGGTGTAAATCAATTAATGTTTGCTCACCCGCTAATTTACTTTGACCATAAGCATTATCACGTTCTGCCTGAATTGAAGATGAAATAATAACAGGTGTTTTCAAATGATGTGCTTTAAGAATAGAGCAAATCTTATCCGTCAATCCAACATTGCCATCAATAAATTCTTGTTCATTTTGCGGACGATTAACCCCAGCAAGATGGACGATCCAATCGGCAATTTTAACCTTTTCTTCTAACTCTTGAATAGTGGATTCTTTACTATATTTCAGAATCTCAACATCTTGTTTTTCTACCAAAAATTGGATTAAGTTTTTAGCAATAAAACCATTTGAGCCTGTAACCAATATTTTCATTATTAAGCCTCTGGGGAAATATATTCGCCATCAATATAGGAACGAATAAATGCTAATTTTAATAGCAGTTGTTTCATTCCCTCTACATCTAATTGCTCGGTGTTATCTGAATTATAATCTACAAATTCTTTAATTTTCACATCACCATTTTCAACATATTTGCCGTAATTTAAATCACGTTGATCGGCTGGTACTCTAAAATAATCCCCTTGATCGATCGCACAAGCTCGTTCTTCTCGGCTTAACAATGCTTCAAACGCTTTTTCACCGTGGCGAGTACCAATAATATCAATCGGATGATTAGGCACATTTAATAGTTCCGTAATCGCTTTCGCTAAGGTTTCAATCGTTGCAGCTGGTGCTTTTTGCACAAAAATATCGCCATTTTCACCATTTGTAAACGCATAAAGCACCAAATCTACCGCATCATCTAAGGTCATCATAAAACGAGTCATACTCGGATCGGTAATGGTAAATGGTTTATTGGCACGAATTTGATCGACAAACAACGGAATCACCGAACCACGCGATGCCATTACATTACCATAACGTGTACAACAAATCGTTGTGCCTGTACCTTCTAAATTGCGAGATTTCGCCACAATCACTTTTTCCATCATTGCTTTAGAAATCCCCATTGCATTGATAGGATAAACGGCTTTATCGGTGCTTAAACAAACGATACGTTTTACTTTATTTTGAATCGCTGCTTCTAGCACATTTTCTGTACCCAACACATTGGTTTTCACCGCTTCTAATGGATAAAATTCACAAGACGGCACTTGTTTTAATGCAGCTGCGTGATAAATATAATCCACACCACGTGTGGCATTTAATATACTATTATAATCACGCACATCACCAATATAGAATTTTAATTTTGGCGAGTTGTATTTTTTACGCATATCGTCTTGTTTTTTCTCATCGCGACTAAAAATGCGAATTTCACCGATATCAGTGGCTAAAAAACGTCTTAATACAGCATTCCCAAATGAACCTGTACCGCCTGTAATTAATAAAGTTTTATCTTTGAACATAAATCTAATCTCTCTATTTGGTTAAATAACGTCTGATAATGGAAAAATATTTCTCCGCCCTACGACTAGCATTAGAAAAATTCATCGCATAATGTTGAGCTTCTTTGAGTTGCTCAGAATATAATTTTTCATTCATATTGGCATAGTATTCATAAATAACTTTAGCAATAGAATCTGCATCATTTGGATCAAAATAGCTCGCATAATCCTTGCAAATATCTCGCACAAAGGCACGATCTGAGGCAAATAATTTTTTCTGCATCACCATTGTTTCTAGCGGTGTTGCAGAGAAACACTCTAATAAACTTGGGAAAATCATTGCATCCATCTCTTGATAAAAATATGGACACTGCACTACATCTAATGACCCCACGTTATAAATACTCTGCCTAAAATCAGCATCTCTTGCCTGCCATTCTTGTTCATTTAGCGTTACATAAAATAACACCTGCATTTTATATTTTTGCAATAAAATTTCTTTAACTTTGGGCAAAATTCCAATGTTTTTATGTGGATAATCTCTACCTAAAAAACCAATCTTAATTGTGTCTTCAACATTTAATTGATTTAGAATCGGGATGGCTCGCCATTTTTCAGCCTCATAATAGATATTTGAAACAGTGTTATAAGCAATTTCTATCTTATCTGCTGTTTGAATATGCTGGGCAATCAATCTCTGCTTTACGTGTTCTAATTCAACAACCAAACAATCAGCTCGCTTAAAAAAAAGTTTCTGAAGGAAAAATTTTAATTTATTTTTTATGGTATTAGACCAATTCAGTAATTTATAAACATCATTATTTGGATAAATTATCCAAGGTTGAGCAAATCCAACAATACTAATGCCTTTTATAGGGTAATAACAAGGACCAAAAACAGTAAAGACTATATCAAACTCATCAAAAAAATGTTTATTAGAGAGTACGCCTTTTAAACCAAAAGTATCTACCACTTTATAATTATTTAAGGCTTTTTTCTGCTCTGGCAGCAAGTTTTTATCTACATCACTAGAAGCCCAAACAGATAAATCAAAATCAGTGATATTCATTTTTCCCAACTCAGATAAAAACGAACTAGCGACTTGAATCGCTCCGCCATAATGTAAATTTGTTGCATTTATCAGTATTTTTTTCATCTCAAATTACCCATTCTTTTGGCTATAAGATATGACACCACGCCTGCCATAGCAACACTGGTCGATGATAACAAATCTCCTCGTTGCATAAAGAAAAACCAAGCACAGCAGAATATTCCGAAACCGTAATCTAATGAATTCGTACTTTTTAATAAGCTGGTATCTATTTTTTTCATCATATAACCCAATGCAATTGAAAAAGCAATCATTCCGACCGCACCAAAATTAACATAGCCTTCTGCAAAATAAGGCATAGAAATATTGTTAAATGAAAATCCATATTTTTCAGCCATTGCATAACCACTACCAAAAGGTTTATCAGCCCACATAGTTCGTGGCACAAAAAATGTAAAAGGTGCAAGTAGCTGATAGCCATAGGTTATAAATTCTAGCTTTATAGCACTCATTAAATTTTGATAAGCATCAAAATGCCCTTCTTTCAGAAAATCTAAGTCACTTAATAAGCTTATCCCGTTATTACTATCAAAATATCTAAACTGGTTAAGAAATGGAAATACAATAAATAAGGATACAATTAGAGTCCCAAGCATTGCTAACGAACGTTGAAAATATGGAATAAGCAATACCAATATAGGAATATAAATATAAGCCACAAAAAATCTAGGAATACCTAATGGAAATGCACAAAACAAAACTAATATTAGAATTAAAAATTTACCTATACCTTTGCTATCTATAAATAATAACAGCAAGAACATAGGAAGAAACCTTGCTAAATTAACTATTACATTCCATAATGGATTGCCTTTTTCCAAAGTAGTTACATCATCATCCGAAAAACCCCTAAATATTAGGTTCATTATATTCCAATCTTTATCATAAAAAACGATAAATGAACATATCAAACATAAAACAAATGATATACCATATAATAAATATAGCGAAGTGTCTTTTTCATATTTCAAATTTATATATTTTTGATTACTATCTTTTGTAAATTTATATGACAAAAACAACACTATATACGAGATTATTAATAATATATTGGTCCAAAGATAATCATCTTTATCAAAAATAAAACTGACCCAAATATGTATATTTTCACTATATTGTAGCCAACCTGCAATACCGAAAAAAATAAAGTAAAATAAAAAAACAAAACCTATCGTATTCACTCGAGATTTCATAGTAAATAAAAGCAATGTTAATATTACAAAATTAGACAATAAGAAAGAAATACCAACATAATCAAATGAAAAATCATAAAATACACCGATAACAAAAACAAACAACAACAATAATATATAAAAAATTATATTTACTTTATGGATTCTCATCTAGTATTCTCTTTTCTGTTTTTTATAATACAAATGCTTCTACACTATGATTAGGGATTCTTTTTTCTTCTGGCGGTAATTGCATATAATCACCAAAAACACAAGTTAGCCATTCATCATAACCTTTGGGTGATTGATATTTTTTACCTTCAAAAGAAACTTCTATAAACTCATCAAAAACGTTCGGGCTAGTTAGCTCTTTTAAACCATAGCCCCAAGTAATATTTCCTTTAAAGCGAGCTGGTTTACTATTTTCTTCCCGAATAATCTGATCCATTTTCTCAAAAATAGAGCGATAACTCACAAAACTCAGCCCCCATTTTAATAACGCTCTTATAGGAAGTGACTTATCTCTTTTTTTCCAATATGCCAACAAACTAACCGCTTTAAAATTCCGCAGTCTTATCAGTAGAGAAATTTTATTCACCACTTTTTTTTCATCGGCTGATGAAATGCTATCAACAGGGAAAACATCAATGTTAATACCATATTTCTCTTCTTTATTGAGTAATTCTTCACGTATTAAAGTATCTTTCAAGCAGACTTTCACAAAAGGAAAAATAGAATCCTTATTCACCCGATTAGAATAAAGATAATATTGTCCTTTTTCCTTAGAATATAGCTCAATAAACCGCTCATAATCCTCACGCAACATGGCAATATCAATATCATCATCCCAAGGAATATAGCCTTGATGACGGACAGCACCTAATAATGTTCCACCCATTAGAAAATATTGGATACTATGTTTTTTACAAAAAGCAGCAACTTCATCTAAAATCTGAATCTGGTATTTTCTTAATTCTTCAATAGTGATTTTTTTCACTGTTTAGTTCCTTTTTACATCTATAACTTGCCCTGTAATCTTTGATAGCAAGGTTTTAATCGTATATAAAGCCACTTCATCAGCCGTTAATAAGGTATCCTCTGGCTCCTGTCCAAAACTTTTTACTCGCATTGGTGTTTTAGTTCGTTCAGGATTAATGCAATTTACTCTAATGCCATATTCATTCCACTCTTCACTCAATGCTTGCACCAAGTTCACAATCGCTGCTTTACAAGAAGAATAAATGCTATACATCATTCGTCCACGTGTATAAGAGCTTGATGTAAATTGCAACAACATTCCTTTACTTTGCTTTAAGTAGTCCATTGCTTCTTTTGAAACAATTATTGCCCCCATATAATTTACATGAATACTACGAGCAATATCATCATAACTCATACTATCTAAAGGTTGCTGATCTAAAATAGCGGCTGTATTGATGACGTAGTCTATTTTGCCATTGTGTAAAAAAGCAATTTCAAGAGCTTGTTTTACGCTTTCAGCATCAGTAATATCCACACCCTCTCGGCGACTTACTGCATAAACTTTTGCCCCTAGCTCTTTTGCCATAACAACAATTGCTTCACCAATGCCTTCTGTTCCACCAAAAATGACCATGACTTTATTGTTTAAACAATTTGTCGCTAATGATTCTTTTTTAAATGATGAAGATTTTAATTGGAATAACTTATCCAATAAGAAAATATCTTCTTTATAAGTTAGTTTTAAGTTAAATTGCTCACCTTTTACCACATAAATTTTTTCATCTGGCAAGTACTTTTTAACCACACCGCAATCATCAGTAGTAATAAAATTTGGATCTTTTAGTGCTATTTCATAGGCTTTTTTAATTACCCCGAGTGAAAAGGCTTGTGGGGTTTGTCCATTTTGTAACTTATTACGATTAGGAATACTTTCTATAAATTTATTTTCAACTTGAATGACTGTATCCGTTGTTGGAATGGCTACATCAACCGCACCATAAGTATTTAAGGCAGAAATGCAATCATTGATAATTCTATCTGTAACTAAGGGGCGTACTGAATCGTGAAAAATTAAATTCACATTTTCATCATCACTATATGCGTTAATGGCACTTAAACTTGAATGATAACGCTCTTCACCACCACACAATATTTTTTTAACCTTTTTTAGTTGATTTTCAATAACCAATTCTTCTATTTCACGGATAAAATTGGCGTGTGAAACAATTGCAATCTCATCAATATTGGGATTTTTTTCAAATACTTCCAAAGTATGTTCAATAACGCTTTTACCCGCCACTTTTAGAAATTGTTTTGGGATTGCAGTCCCTAATCGCTGACCTGTCCCGCCAGCTAAAATAACCGCTACATTTTTCATCATAGACCCTCATTTTTAGTAAAATAAAATAACCCACTACATCTTGACACTAAAATCACGCTTTCTGTAGCAATAATCATTAATAATACATTTTTTGCTGTAATCGCATTGTTTAAATACAATACAAATAAGCCCATTAGGTGAATTACAGCACCAAACATCACCGTATAATTGGCAAAATGAACTTTCTTAACTGCAGAAAATCCTGGATAGCCGATAATCACGGAAAAAAATGAAATACATAATAAAATCAAAAATAGTTGGAAAATTCCACCTGCCTGCCTAAAACTTTCACCAAAAACTAATGCCATAATATCATCAGCAAATATTCCAACTACATAACAGCCCACAATCACAGGGATAATTAAAGCTAAAACCACTTTTAGCAAAAATTTTAAATTTCCTGTGCGAGTCAAATGTGGAAATAATACTTGCGAAACAATTCCAGCAACACCTGTTCCTGCTCCATATAATTTTTCGGCTGAACCATATAACCCTGCTACACTACTGCCTTGAAAATAGCCCAATATCAAGACATTGGCTGCGGTATAAACCGAAACTGCCACTCTTGAGAAAAAAAATGAGAAACTATATTTTAACTCTTGCCACATACCTTTTATATTAGGCATGCCTATACTGTAATTTTCTTTATGAATACAAAATAAATAAATCACACTAATCAATAATTGACTAATAAAAAAGCAAAACAAGGCAAGGTTGATACTTTTATAAAATAAGAAAAATACAAACAATATTGCGACATAACCCACTTTGGCAATCATATTTGCAATGGTAATGTACTTCATTTTCTCAATACCTTGAAAAAACCATACACAATGAAGAGATTGAGCAAAAATAATGGCAACAATCAATACAATACTTATAATATTCAAGGATGATGTTGGTGTGAGTAAATTAAACACGATATAAAATACAGCAATCACATTTGCTAACACAGCAAAAGTGAGTTTTAGCGTAAAAACATTGGCGATATATTGTTTAATATAGTTTTTATCTTCTTTATGTTGAACAACGTTATGCGTTGCAGATAAATTAAAACCAAAATCTGTTAGAATATAAGCCAAAGTACAAATAGAAAATAGCACCATTAAACTACCAAACTGCTCTAAGCCTAAGCCTTTGGCAAGTAAAGGCCAAGCTAGTAATGGTACAAGATAGTTGGCAACTTGTACTAAAACTAGTGCAATAAAGTTTTTAAACATAGAGTGCTGTAGTAAATGCTTCATACAAAACTGATATCTAAACTACAAATGAATATTCGCCTAGATCAGATACTTTTGGTAGTATCACTTCGGCTTTTGATGTCCATTGTTCTTTTGCAGTAAACATATATATTCCTGCAATTACGGTGAAAGCACGCGTGGATACTACAATCCACAACATCTTCTTCCACAAGACGTTAGATAACTCGATCGAGTCAATCTGATGATTACCCTTAGTTAAATCATTCATAAATTTTCATCCCAAACTTCATATTTTCCAGCGTTATCGCTTAAAAATACTACAAATCCTAGTGTAATGGCTTTATTGTACCAAAATAACTACATTCAACTAATTACCAAAATACCACCCTTAATAAAAAATGGCTAGCACTATAGCCAAGAATCTTAAATGGTCTATCCAGTTGTATTTAATGACATCTAATAAGATCCTTCGCTTTTCAATGCCACATTCACAGATCTTCTACAAATAATCTTTAATTTATTTTGCATTATCGCTCAATCTCTAAAATGGTTACGTTTTTCAATCACCAAGCATTTTTTGCCACGCTTTGTGGCTTCATAAGCGAAAATTGAACCAAATAAGCCTGCTCCAACAATTAAATAATTATACCTATTCATTTATTCCCTCAAATCTCCAACGGGCAATCATTCGAGTAAACATATATTCTAAACTTATACTCGAATTACGACCCAATTTTCTAATCTTATTACCATCTATTTACCACCTCTCTTAAAACCATAAAGCTGTTCATCCTCTTCTAAAGAAAATATTGCCTTAGCAAGATAAAAATCTTCTTGAGTAGTAATTTTGATATTTTCAGATCCACATTCTACAATTGATACTTCTATTTCAGGAAAATAGTTCCTCACAATTGAACAAGAGTCAACGAATGAAAAATTATTTTCAACTTCAGCAAGTCTATGAGATTCTTTTAATAATTTAACATTAAATGTCTGTGGAGATCTTGCCATATAAGAAGTCTCTCGCGGAAGTACACCTATAATTTTTTCATTCTGTACTGACACCAAAGTTTCTTTGGCTTTAACACAGGTTATAGCAATTTGATTCTCACTGGCAACTTTTATATTCTCTTTAATTAAAGATTCGCTAATAAATGGTCTTACACCATCGTGTACCAGTACTATACCATCATCAATTTCTAATAATCCATTTCTTATTGATTCTTGTCCCGTGTCCCCTCCTGACACTATCTTTTTTACCTTTTTAATATGGTAATAATCTAATAACTCTTGTAAGTAGCTTTCCCATCTTTTCAGAATAACAACAATAACAGAATCAATATCATCAATTTTTTCAAAGACTTCTAGCGTATGGATAATAACTGGCTTCCCATAAATCTTCAAAAATTGCTTTGGCAGCACTTTTGAATTCATTCGAGAACCTGTACCTCCAGCAAAAATAAGAGCACAGTTCATTAATTTCTCCTAAACATTATTTAAAATAAAACTCAATTAATTAACTAAAACACAACAAAACCCTACCTAAAAATGAATAAAATAATAAAGAATAAAAATGAAACATACAAAATTCTGTTGTTGGAATAGATAGCTGCTAGGATAGAAAAATAGATAGAAAAATATCTAGGAATTAAATAAATATTCAAGAGGGAATTTACAATCGTACCTAACATCACCTAATAACATAAATCTTGTTCCTTTTTAGCGGAATTAACATTTGGATCCCAATCAAATGTGTAGCAATCAACTAATTTATCAGCCTTAAACACCTAAAGTGCGGTGTGTTTTGGAGCTTTTTTCGTGTTTCAAACTGAGCGTAATACACACGCACAGACACATCAAACAAATAGCCTAGCTCAGTAGTAGCGAGTTTCACCGCTTCAATTTTAAACTCAGGGCTAAATGTTCTTTTTCTTCTTTTGCTCATAATTTCCCCTCATTAAGTGTTGTTATTTTACCACTTATCGAGGACTGTTGGACTAGTGTACCACTACAATTTTCAGTTATCCAGAAAATATTCGTAAGACGATTTATATGACAAGAACTATTTTGTACTAGAATTTAGTCATCTCTTAAATGATTACCTTTAAGTGAAATTGGCATTTACACAAAAATGTGGGGCAGGCTCATTGGTGAACAGCTTATGAGATTTATTTTGATAGGGCGTTACACTTAGTTTGACGATTCAAGTTTACAAATATGCAATGCCCACCTAACTCTACAACATTCTGTATCTTTGAGCCACATAAACACAATACAACATTTCTACACAGGCAGAAATTGCCATTGCGATTGGAATAACCAAAATATGTTTATACAATAACAAACCTAACGCCATACTTATCCATAGGGATAAAAAAGCATAAAGTTGATTTTTCGTTACAAAAAAGGACTTTTTTTGAGCCAAAAACACAAAGTTAATATAACAACTCACAACCAACCAAGTTGCTACAGTTATACTCAAAATTACACTCGGAATATAGGCTTCAGGTAATTGACCATTTCCTAAAACATAAACAATTTTATCACCGAACAAGAGCATTAAAACAATTACAAATAAGCCCATAGGAAATTCGATCTTAATTAATTTTTTTATTTTATCAGCAGATAATTCATTAATCAGTTTTGGAAAAAGAGCAGTGTTTAATTGTATAAATATCGTTCTTGGAACAATGACTATTTTCTGAGCTAAGTCATAAATCGCCACTTCTCTCATACTAAAAAATGCTCCTAATATCCAAACAACCCCCTGATCTTTAATTGTTGCAATAATATTGGTTAAAAAAAATGGCGTACTTTCTTTGAGTAAAGGCTGTACTGCACTTGGCGATTGAAATTGTAGTTTTATTTTTTCAACCTTAATTAAAGCAAAAAAAGCAACCAATGCAGATAACAACACCTCTAAACTCATTATCCACGCAAACGCATTGAGATCATTTTTTTCTTTCACTAGAAAATAAATAAATGGAAGACATAGTATTTTTAGCAAACACTGAAATATTACCATTACTTTCATTCGCTGTATGGCTTGATAATACCACACTGGCAAAAATAGCGATGATAAAACTTGTAAATAGACAATCCATAAAATATCTTGATGTTGCTCAATCGTCCCCGACAAAAATAAGCTCACAATATAAAAAACAATCGTGGAAAAAATTAACAAATAAATCTTAGCAAAAAAAACTTTAGAAAATATAAGTTGTTTTTTCTGAATATCATTTCTATTTTCGGAAACTTCTTTTAATGCAGGCAAATCAAAGCCAAACGCAATAAAAACAGTGAAAACCGTTACAATAGAAAATGCAAAAACATACACTCCATACTGTTCAACTCCTATTTTTGAAATGACATAAGGATAGATTAATAGCAAGAAAAAGGATTTAAAGAAATACAAAACAGTCATAAAAATATAATTTTCGATAACCTTTTTATATTCACTTAAAAGTGATTTTATTTTTGCAATATTCATGATTACACTGTTCTAGGATTTTAAATTTACTTAGTTAAATTCTAGGAATAACCCTACATAGTCTAAGCCGTAATTCGTGCTATGCCACATATCTCTGCTAATGCTTTCAAACGACTATCAGATTTTGCTACATAAGGGTTGCTAGTATCCCAAGCATAACCTGCCAAAATCGAAGAAATCATGGCTCGAATTTCTGGGTTGGCATTTTTGGCATACACCACATCTTGGAAAGATCCGTCATACCAGCCATTAACATAAGTACGAAACGCATTGACACCCACCATTAATGGTTCGGTAAATTCTTTTTGCCAGTTAATTTGTTCACCTGCTAATTGTCGCACAATTAATGGTGCTGCCAAACGTGCGGAATGAAGCGCAATGGTTACTCCTGATGAAAAGACGGGATCAAGAAATTCTGCAGCATTGCCTAATAAAGCAAAATTTTTACCGTGCAGGCTTTTCACATTGGCTGAATAACCTTTGATATTGAGATAAGGAAAATCGGTTTCCCATTTGGCATTAACCAACAAACGTTTTAACACGGGCGAATCCAACGCAAATTGCTTCAATACAGATTCACTTTCTCCCGTTAATTTTTCTGGCAATCCCACCACACCAATGGAACAGCGATTATCCGCAAAGGGAATTAACCAAAGCCAGATATCCCGATGTTCAGGGTGAGTAGTGATTAAAATTTTATTACGATCATAAGTCGGATCGGAAATATTGTCTTCAATATGGGTAAAATGTGCAATTCGCATTGGCAAGTTAGAGGGAATATCTAAATTAAATAAACGTGGTAACACACGCCCATAACCACTTGCATCTAACACGAAACGAGCTTCTACTTGATAATGTTCAGATTGATCGGTATTCACCGTTAAAATCACGTTGTCATTGTGATTATCCACTGCTTCAACCGAATGCCCATAACGCACTACAGCACCTTTTTTCATCACTTCATCCGCTAAAATTTTATCAAAAATCGCCCGTCTTACTTGTAAGGTTGTGCCAGGTCCTGAGGTGAATTTTTGGTTAAAATCAAAATAAGCATAACGCTCGCCCCAGCTAAAGGCTGCACCATTTTTAAATTGGAACGTTGGTTCTGCTCGCACCGCATCCGCCAGTCCTGCCTGTTCGAGAATATCCATGGCGTAGGATAATAAACTCTCACCGATCACAAAACGTGGAAAATGCTGTTTTTCCAATAGCAACACGCTTAATCCTTGTTGTCTTAACAATGCAGCAGATACTGTACCTGATGGACCTGCACCAATAATCACGACATCAAATTTTTCCATAATATTTATTCCCTATCTTAAAAATCTAAACGTTAATAATAAACTGCATAATAAACCAATACTGACACTCAGCCCAAATGATGCTACCGCTGGTGTACTGCTTAAACAAAGTAATATAAATGAAATCAGCGTTGTGGTTGCCGCTAACGTCACCGCAATACGTTTATGTAAAATACTTTCTTGCACCGTTTGCATATACGCTGTGTAATCAATACTAATAGTTGACACCAACAACAAACCAAACATTGTAAATAGCGTAATAGGCAAATTTAGCCAAGCAAAAATAGCAATCGTGAAAATCACCGATGTAAGCGGAATAACTAACATTTTAGCACTACGCTTAACGCCAAAAAAGCGTATTAATAGCAAACTTGCTAAAACAAATGAAAGTAATTTAAGCCATGCGGCTTGATTGCGAGTTTGTTGAAAAGATTGATTTAAATGAGTACGTTTATCTTGCCAAAAAATATGTTGGTTATCGGCTAACAGAGCAATTTGATCAGAGTTTTTTAATCCTGAAAGTTTAATAATTGAGGCGACATGCTTTTCAGTAAAATGCCCCAAATAAAGACTTCGCCAACCTTCGCCTAATTGCATAGAAAGTGCTTGTTCAAGAGAAATCGGTTTAAAAGCATGAATTTCTTGCTGAATTAAATCAAAAGGCACACCAAATTGATCTAAAAGTGCGGTATTTTTTGCTGAAATTTTTTCAGTGAGTCGAGAAATAAAATCTTGTTGCTCGGAAAATGGCATTATCCATTGGCTTATAGATTGAAATTTTTCAATATTACCTTGTATTTTTTGTTGTGCTAACTGTTCTGATAATTGCTTATCTAATGCCAATAATTGCTCGGTATTTTCTGCTTGCAATAAAAAGTATTGGCTATTCAATTCAATGCCTGTAATTTCACTGATTTTTTGTGCTTGTTGAATCAAATCCATGGGTAAAGCCACCCATTGACGAATATCATCTCGCCATTGACTGCGGTATAAACCGATAAACGTCAAAATAATTAATACTATCGCCAACCCTTTTTCCATGGAAAAATAGTATTTTTTTAACCGCACTATGGATAAATAACGGGATAAAAAACGGAAGAAAGAAAATGACGAAATAAGCGAAGTAGGTTGGTAATATTTAAAGAATAAGGGTAAATAACACTGTGTACAAAGCATCGCACAGATTAATGCTACGCTAGAAAATAGTGAAGTTTGTTTTAAGATAGGTAAATGAGTAAATCCCAATAATCCATAGCCAAGCAAAGTAATCAATAAGGTTAGACCGAATGTTAAAGTCAATCCTTGCATCTGTTTTTGTGCTTGCCAAGGAAAAACAAAAAGTGATGAAGCAAACCAATGCAGGGGAAAATCAATCAACACCCCTACCAAACTTGTGCCAATGACTAAAGTTAAAATATGAATTTGCCCGAAAAATTGCACGGTCGCCACAATACCACAGAGCATACCGACAATAATCGGCAAAAATAAACTGAATATTCGCCACGTTCTAAATACACTGAATAACAATAGCAAGGTTAAACCCATGCCTAAACTTGCCATTAAAGTACTTTCCGTGCTAGCTTGCTGTTTAGCCTGAGCAGAAAAAATGGCAGCCCCTGTTATATAAAATTGTCCCTTTTGTTGCAAAACCTGTTGTTGACTTTGTTGCAACAAGGGTAACAAATTCTGATCTGGCGAAATAAAATTTTGTGGTGATAATTCAGCTCTAATCACGACCCAAGTGAAATCGCCTTGAGTACGATATAACATTCCAGTTTGCATATCCCATTGTAATTGACTTAACTGTTGTGACTGAGCTAATACAAATCGCCCCAATCCTAGCCAATCTTGCGATAAAGGAAGTAAATTAGTTTGATGAAAAGGATTAACGATCTGTTCCGTATATTGTTGAAAATATTGTTCGGGCGTATTGAGTAACTGATCCCTGATATTCGGTGGCAATACCGCTAATTTTAATTGCTGTATTTCCTGTTTAAGTTGATTTAAATCAGGTTGAATTTTATGAATAACCTTTTGAAAAATAGTGCTAGTTTGCCAAGTTTGGCTAATCTGTTCAGCTAACCTAAAGGCATTTTCTCTGGAATGATGACCGATTACCGCAATAATTTGCTGATTGAATTGACTTTCTTGCTGGCTATCGGCCCATTGCTGAATAGGTTGCCATTGGCTTTCTTGTGGTAATAGGCTATGTAAATCTGTGTCTAACCATTTTTCAGATTGCCATTGTTGCATAAATAACAAAACCATACCGACTAAAATAGCTAAAAAAAACCAGCGAAACCATTTTATTAATTTGGTTTGATAAAGAACATAAAGCGCGGTGCTTTTTTTAAGCATTTTTATCTCTCTATGGCTTACTGCAATGATTGTTGTGCAAAATTTGATAAAGGTTGATTTTGTAATAGTTGGTTAAACTGAATTTCCGTACGATCACCTTGTTTTTCATCTAAACGGATATGTTGCACATTGTCATTACCCGTAATCACGATTTGCGTAAAAATCTGCTGCATTAACAAGCTACTCGGTTTAAGTGTTAACGTCCAATTCTCGGTTTGCCCCGTTAAAGCCATATCAAATTGTGATTGCAAAGCAGATAAATTGCCTGAAAGCAAACCTAGAAATAAACCGATCTGTCCCGATTGCCCTAATTTATTTTGAGTAACCCATTCACCATTTAAATATTGGCTAATGCCTTGTGGTGTAATACGTAATTGACTGCTGAACGGCTGTTGCATTTGCCATAACAAACCACGGTTTTTAACCAAGCAAAATTCACCTGTGGCAATAATGGGTTTAGGTAACGCATTTAAAAAACGTTGTTGCTCAAATTGACCTTGTACATTATCAGGCTTTTGCAATAACGCCACTAAGTCAGCTTGTGAAAACGCTAAAGCCAAAGGTGAAAATAGGCTAAACAAGAAAAGTAAAAGCGTCTTTTTCATTTTTATTCCTTTTTATTTCTTATTCCTTGGGACAAAACCCGCTATATTGCTCAATGGCAGCACGCCACGATGATGGCGTTTGAAATTGCATTTCTTTGCTTGCAATCTCAACCGCCACTTGTGTTGTACTGGCAGTAGTGAGCTTTTGCCCTGTTTGAGCATCAAAAAAGGTATAATCAATGCGTAAACAGGTTTCATATTCCACCACGCCCAACTCCACTCGAATTTTTTGACGAAAAAAAGTCGGTTTAATGTATTTCACATTAAGCTGAACAACTGGCCAAGCATAGCCTTGCTCTCGCATAATATGATAATGGTAGTGAATATCTTCTAAAAAGGCACAACGTGCTAATTCTAAATATTTCACATAATGACCATGCCACATAATATCCATTGAATCCACATCAAAAAAAGCGATGTCGTATTCAGAGCTATGTTTAGCGTAATAATGAGATTTGCGTTTCATTTAGCCTGCTTACGTTTTTAATTACTTAACAATGTCGCCTTTAAGTGCCACACCTGAAATTAAATTGCCTGCATGGCATTCAAATTCTGTCGCACTGGAATAAACGTTTTTCTTAATTGATAGAAAGATGATGTGTTGTATCACGTGCGGAACAAGCTGCAAGCACCAACGCTGCAATGGTAATTGAGATTAATTTAAATTTCATAATAACTCCTTGTTATGATTGATAAGAATTCGTTTTTTTCGCCCAAAAATCGTAAAAATTAAACCACATTAACGGATTTTGAACGCATTGTTGTGCAAGTAAATCTGCATAATCTTGCATAGATGTTGCAATTCTTTGTTGGCGAAGTTTACCTGCCCCCGTTAAATTGCAATGAAATTTGCGTAAAATTAAATGATATTGACCGCACTTTTTTACACAAAAAACAGTATTTATGGGGATTTTTAATAGACTTGCTAGCAACCAAGCTCCCTGCGGAAATTCTGCTTCTTTACCTAAAAAATTCACTGGCAAAGTTTTATGTCCTTTGACAGGAATACGATCCCCAGCCAATGCAATCCATTCTCCACGCTCAATACATTGTTGTAATTCCAACATTTTAGCCGCATCAAGATTTTCCACTTGAATTAAACATAAATCATCTGCTCCCGCTTGTATTAAAGCTCGATTAAATTCTTCTGCATGGCGACTATGTACTAATATATTTAACTTAAAATGACGGTGATGACCTTGATTTACCAATGCACGACAAATTTCTACATTACCGAAATGAGAGCAAATAAGCAACTGCCCTCGCTGATTTTTTTGTTCCATTTCAGCATAAAGATTATCAGGATCATCTATCATCAAATCGGTATAACGAATTTTTCTCTGCCAAACAGAAAAACAATCCGTAATTGATTCTCCAAATGCTAAAAATTGCCGAAATACTGCCCATTTTGGTAACTTAACGTATGGGAAAGTGCGGTGTAAATATTGTTGATATTGGCAAATATATCCTCGCATTTTTTTGCTTGTTGCCCAGAAATACACCACCACCCAAAAAGTAATCAAACGAATTAACCAAAGTGGGCAATATTTTACAATTACTCTTGTTAAAGTTAAGAAAAAACGGTTCCCTCGTTCTTGTTGTTTCGCCCAATGTGATGCTTTCACTGTCATGACATTTTTCCTGTGAACAATCGAGCCAACATAGTAAAAAATAAACGAGCGTGCATTTTGCTAATCCGTATATTATCCGCCCAGCCTTGAAAATGAGAAATGCCACCTAGTTCATATTTTACTGGTGTTTCAACCCAGTAAAAGGGAATTTTTCGCCAATGGCTATACACTAAAATTTCGCTATCAAATTCCATTCGATCGCCTAATTTGGTACTTTGTAAAATCGGTATAATTTGAGCCAAAGGATACACTCGAAAACCACACATACCGTCTTTAATATCCAAAGAAAGGGTATTCACTGCCAGCCAAAAGTTAGTAATTTTACGACCATATAAACGAGATTTTGGGGCATCATCACCATAAACAGGTAATCCACAAATAAGTGCGGTAGAATTTTGTTGAGATTTTTCAATGAGTTTTATCACATCAGTTAAATCGTGCTGACCGTCTGCATCTACTTGCAAGGCATGGCTAAAGCCTTGGTCAAAAGCAAGCTGTAATCCCGTTTTTAGTGCTGCTCCCTTACCTTTATTTTCAGGGTGATAAACAATTTCTACATTTTGTTGCACAAGATGAGAAATGGTGATTTTGTGTTGCTCACTTGAGCCATCATCAACCACCATAATAGGTAAATCATAACTCCTTAATTTCTCAATGACGTTGGGTAAAGTATCAGAATGGTTATAATGGGGAATAATCACCACAGGCTTAAAACTCATCTACAGGCTCCATACAGATTTTTTCAAAATCAATGCGTTTAATTTTAGATTGACTATTGCGTGGCAGTCTATCGCTGAATCGCCAAAAACGTGGTAAAGCTAATTTTTCTTGTGATTGGGCTAAATACTGTTTTAATTGATTAATCAATAATTTTCGATCCGCTAAAAGTTGCTGTTTTCCCACCGCACTTAATGCAATCCACGCCACTGGACGTTGGTACTCTGGGTGTAAACCTAGATAACAATCTTCCACCCATAGATGTTTGAGTAGATCTTGTTCGATTTTCACTAAAGAAATGCGTTTATCACCTAATTTAACAATTCTATCCGCTCGTCCAAGCAGATTAAAATTACCTTGTTCAATTTCCACTATATCTTTAGTTTGTTCCCTTGCATCAATCCACGGCGATTTCACCCAAAGCTCACCTTGTTCATTTTGCCCAATTTCTACCCCTAAAAAAGGCTTCCAAAGGGAGTGTCCACAACGTAATGCAATTCCCCCTGTTTCACTACTACCATAAATTTCAGTAACAGGAAATCCCACTTTATTTTGTACAGATTGAGCAGTATTTTCAGGTAATGCCCCACCAGAAGAAAAAATCCCAACAAATTGCGATTTAATCGGATCTAAAATGGCTAAATTCATATTGTTAAGCAAGGTTGGACTAGTTACCCATACGACTTTTTCATATTGATGTGTTTCTGCCACCAAGGTTTCTGGGTAAAGATGCTGTTTTGTACCCAATTGCCAACCCATAATTAACGGAAAAAATACCCGAAAGGTTAAACCATAAAGATGTTGTACACTTACAGATCCCAATACTGTAACTTGAGATCCTCTTTCAAACGGTAACATTTGGGATAATGCATAAACCTCTTTATACAGTTGACTGGCTGTACGTGGAATAATTTGAGCATTGCCTGTACTACCAGAAGTTTTTAATAAAATCGGCGTAATATTATCGGCATCTAAATAAGGAACAGAATCTACCCTATTCTCTCTGATTTGTTCACTAATAAACTGACCAAGATTGGTTTCCGTAATAAACAAATCTGCGTTAGCTTCAACCCAATGTTGATTTTCTGCCAATAAATTAGGTGGTAATAAAACAGTTATATTTGTCTTTAAACAAGCCAATAAAACACAGGTAAATTGGTAAGTATCTTCAATCCATAAACCAACGGATTGAATATTTTGAGCTTTCAATTTTTGTTCAATATGCTGACATTGTTGTCGCATTTGCGAAGAAATAAAAAACATATTGCCTTACTCTTTTTCCTTTTGTAAAAACTGACGGACCAACCATTCACCGATCATAACCACTGCCATTAAAATATACGATATTACACCACTATAAATCGCCCATAGATCGAAGCGTTGATAGGTAATAAAGGCGGTACATAAACCAATATTTAAACTAAATACTGCACACCACAGTATCGTAACTTTTCTGGTATAACTAATAGCCTTAGTAGGTAAATCAGGTGTTTTTAAACGTGCCAAACGTTCCACCACAGTTTGCTTTTGCCATAAACTGCTAGCAAAAATTATCAGTAAAAAAACATTAATTAGCACAGGATACCAATAAAGTGTATCCAAACGGCGAAAAGCGGTGATACCAACAAATAGCAACATCATCAACAACGAAAAATATCGCATTGGCTGACGTTCATAAATCGCTCTTGCTCCCCATAACAACGCAAAAAGTGCGGGGAAAAAAAATAAAATATTTATCTGACCATGTTTATGTTGCCATAACCAAAGTAATGGATAGCTTATACTCACTAAGGTGAGTAATAAATTAATCAGTCTTTTCATTGAAAAATTAACAAACCGCTACCACAAATTTCGCCCATTGTTTTTAACTGAAACGCAAGGCGATTTTTTTCTTCAGACCATTCTAGTTGCAGTGTAAATTGATCTTCAGGGCGTAAAAATTTCTGAAACTTCAGTTTATCAATACGTACTAATTTTTTCATTTTCAACGCTGACCAAAGCTGATAACTTTTATCCATTACCCATTGTACTTCCACCACACCTGGTACCAGCGGAAAATGACTAAAATGCCCGTCAAAATAACGTAAATTATGAGGTACTTTGCCAATCAGCAGATAGCCATCTTCTAGTGTTTTTTGCTCAAGCCAAAGGGGATTGAGTGGCTTATTTAAATTAGACATTAACCGAGCTACTTAATTTTTTTACCGCATCAATCACATCTTGCACAGTACGTACATTACGGAAATCTTCCGCCTGTAATTTATAGCCAGTTTGGCGTTTAATATAATCAATCAAATCAATAGCATCAATGCTATCAATTTCTAAATCTTGATATAAATGGGTTTCTGGCTTAATTTGTTCTTCATCAATTTCAAACAAAGATACCAATGCCTTGGTTAAAATATCTTTAATTTCTTGTTCTGTCATGCTTTACCCCTGTTTTGAGCGAATAAAAGCAGCGAGTGTAGCAACGCTTTTAAAATGTTCTCTTAACTGCTGTTGCTCACTTTCTAATTGTAAGCCAAATTTTTTCTGAATGGCTAAACCCAGCTCTAAAGCATCAACTGAGTCTAAACCTAAACCATCATCACTAAATAATGGCAGGTCATCATCAATATCTTCCTCTGCTACTTCTTCTAGTGCAAGGCTATCAATAATTAATTGTTTAATCTGTTGTTCTAGTTCCATTTTCAGTCCTTGTTTGAGTATTAAAATAATCTTCTAAATAGGCATTTAAACGCCGTGAAGCAATCGGTAACGGCTTTTCTGCCAACCACGTAGCGGGTAAAATATCCTCACCCACCATGAATTGATACCGAATGCGACATTGGGGCAGTTTATACCATGGTTGTCCTTTTTTAAAATTCAGTGGCGACATTTTGATCACCACAGGAGTAATCACATCTGCACTACGCAAGCCCACCGACACCGCCCCACGGTTAAATTTGACGACGCCATCCCAGCCAGTGCGTGTGCCTTCCGGGAAAATCAGCAAGGCTTCACGGTTTAGGGTGTCGGCACATTTTTCTAATAAGGCTTCCGACTGGCAATTTGGAATAAAACCGCATGCTTTAATCGGACTCGACATGGACGGATTATCCATTAAATCAGGCTTTACAATGCAGTTCATTTTCGGCTGTTTGGCAAAAATCAGCACTACATCAAGCAAAGACGGGTGATTTGCTAAAATCAACTGCCCCTTGCGCCCGAGTTTCTCAAAGCCTTGATATTCCACGCTTAAAATGCCAAACCAGCCCAAGCATTTCACAAAAAATGCCCAAGTTCGGCTTACAATCGCGCGTCCTTTGGCTAAACTTTCAGGCGTATGATTTGGGTAACGCTTCGCGTAAGGATAGAGCACGATTTTAAACAGCACGCCGACCACACCAAACAGCACAAAGCCAAGCAATGTGCCGAGAAAACGGCGCAACCAGTCTAACTTTTCAACCATTGCCAGTGTCCTTTACGGCTTGCACTTCGCCACGTTTTCGCGCCTAAATATTGCTGTTGCACCCAAAGCAAGGCGTTGTCATCGCAAGATTTTAGCTTCTCATCAGTCTGCAAACTGAGCTGAAATTGCGTTCCTTTTTCTACCACTAACGCCAAAGAATACCCAAATGGCAAACGCTCCACTGGCGCAACGTCATATTCAGCATTTAGTGGCATTTCGGCAATTACGACCAACACGCGCTCGTGCCCGTCATTGAGCAATAAATAGGCTTCGAGCAATGCGGTTTCAAAATTATCTTTCGTGGCACTAATCGCGGTGCATTCGCTGGTTACCTGTTGCATTTCCGACCACTGCCCGATTAAGGCGTTATGCACGGAAAGACTAAAGGAAGTCGGCGAGACATCACCTTCGGTCAGCAAACTTTGCCACAAGGCAAAACTGCGGTTCATCTCGCTATTCAGTGAAGCGTAAACCACAGGCATATTTGCAAAATCTTGCCCAAATTGCCACGCACTTTCAAAAAACAGTCGCGCCGATTCGCTTAAACGGCGGCGTTTTAAGGGCGCTAAAAATGCCAAAGCTGGCTTGCTCTCTTGCCACTCTGGCGCAAGGGCTTGCCATTCAGCTTGTGGCGTTTTCCAGTCCTGCTCACTTAACGCTTTATTCGTTACTATTTTCCACGCTGGAATGGAAATTGAAAATTGACAGGCTTGCATAGTTCTCGTTATTTAAATTTGCAAATTAGTGAAAAAAAATCACCGCACATTATGGTCTGTTGATCTTTTGCGATTAAGGTTTAATCACAAAGTAAAGTATTTCCCCCCTCTCAGGGGGGATTAAGGGGGTAATCTGCATTGAAACAATGTTTGATTTCTCACCCCACCCTAACCCTCCCCTGAAAGGGGAGAGAATTGCTTATTTACACTTCATAAATAGCCTAAAATTTATACTTAAAAGTTCAACACAGCTTAGCTTAGAAATTACGGAATAAAGTATTCACAATTAAATCTGCTTGACCTTGTGCGCCTGTTTCACGAACTTTAACCTTTTCTTCCGCACGGCGTTTATAGCCTAACGATGCAAGTTTTTGGCGACCTTCAAATACATAAAATTTACCACGTTGTACGGAATCGTGGCTCACGGTGATATTATAGGTTAATCTGAACGGGCATTGTTCTTGTCGGGAAATGACTTTTGCTTTTAATCCTTTTTTCACTAAACTATTTTTTAAATAATTAGAAAATTCGGGGATTTTATCATTTGTATTTTTTTGAATGCAAACTTCTTTTAAATCTGAGCGAGCTTCCACAGGATTATCATTAGTAATCACGGTAGTACAAGCCCCAAGAGCAAGTGTTGCTAAAATAAGAGAGAGTTTTTTCATAGTCAGTTTCCTTTTTATTTAATTATATCAAAGCAAGTTACCCTTGCCAGCGTTTAAAAATCAATGACGTATTCACACCGCCAAAGGCAAAATTATTATTCATCACATAATCCGTTTGAATATATTTTCCGTCACCTTGAATGTAATCTAATTTACCACAGCGTTCATCAATATTATCCAGATTAATAGTCGGTGCAAACCAACCATCACGCATCATTTCAATAGAAAACCAAGATTCTAACGCACCACAAGCTCCAAGTGTATGCCCTAGATAACTTTTTTGTGAACTCAGTGGAATATGCCCGAATACAGCTTCGGTTGCTAAGGTTTCTGCAATATCACCTTGCTCTGTAGCAGTACCATGCCCGCTCACGTAACCAATTTGCTGAGGTGATAATTGAGCATCTTTTAACGCCAGTTCCATACAGCGTTGCATGGTTTCCTTTTGCGGACGAGTAACATGGCTACCGTCACTATTTGCCCCATAACCGACTACTTCGGCAATAATATTCGCCCCACGAGCGATAGCATGTTCTAATTCTTCTAACACAAAAATACCCGCACCCTCACCGATCACTAGACCATCTCGATCCTTATCATAAGGGCGTGGCGTTAATTTAGGATTATCGCAATTCCGACTCGCCGCATAAAGGCTATCAAATACATAGACTTCGGATGGGCAAAATTCTTCGCCACCACCCGCTAACATCATTGGAATTAGCCCATATTTAATTGATTCATAAGCATAACCAATAGCTTGGCTACCCGAAGAACAAGCACTTGAAGTAGGAATAATCCGTCCCGTTAAACCAAAAAAGATTCCGATATTAGCGGCAGTAGTATGCGGCATCATACGAACATAAGTATTGGCATTAAAACCATCGGATTTTCCTGTCATAAGCAATTCGGCGGCATCTTTTATATCGTTAGTTGAGCCTGTTGATGAGCCACAAGCAACACCCATTCGTCCATCTTTTAACCATGGTAGAATGACACCATGATCATCAAGCAAATTTGCATTGGCTAAAGCTCGCTCGCTGGCATCTACCACAAATTGTGATACACGTCCAAGACTACGTAATTGTTTTCTATTCCAATGTTTAGGTGGCTGATAATGCTGAATTTCAGCCCCAAGTCGTGCTTCTAATTCAGGATAACGTTCCAGCCAATCTTGCTTGGTTGCCACTGCATTCTGCTTACGCTGAAAAGCCGATTTAATACTTTGCCAATCCTTACCCAACGCTGTTAAACCACCGATTCCTGTTACGACTACTCGTTTCATGTTGTTCCTTGTTTAACTCTTTAACCTTTGTTTTTTAATAAGGCGATAATTTCTTTTAAACTTGCAATTTCATTATCTTTTTGTTGAATAATTTGATTTTTAAATTCATCTGCTACTTTTAATTTTTCTAATTCTAATAATATCGCATTATTGTCGCCATAATAATTTGAGCTCTGTTGGCTATTTTCACTAATCAATACGCAAATATTTCGTTCATTTAATAGTTCTGTTAAATCAATGTTAAAAATATGTGCAATTTTTTCTAATTTATCTAGGTATAATCTTGTTTCACCCCGTTCAAACTTGGCATAACCGCTTGGCGACATATTTAATTTCTCTGCCATTTCTTCTTGTGACCAATTATGTTCTTCTCGCATAAGTCTGATTTTTTGATTGGGGGTCATGTTGATTACCTTTTAAATTAAATTTGTTCTAATCGTGTAAATTTGTCGAATTTGTTTGTATTCAAAATACAAATAACATAGATATTGTACTTTTGGTTCATTGAGAAAATACAAACTGTTAGATAGAATAAAGCCAAATAGATTTTCATCTATTCGACAACGTTAAAATTACCACATTTAGAAGGAATATTCTATGAAAAAAACAGCTATTTTAACCGCGCTTCTCGCTATCAGTGCAACCAGTACAGCCAATGCAGATAACTTCAAAGGTTGGGCAGTAGGTGCGGAAATTAACTCTGTTAAGCATGAAGCAACAATGCCCGTTCAAGTTTATAACAACTACTATAGTGGGCATGTAGATTTAAACACAACAAGTTCTCGCAAAGTGTCTGTTGGTGGTTTTGGTCAGTTTGCATTCACTTTTGCACAAAAATTTACAGGTATTGCCGAAATTAAATTCCGTTCAGGCGGTTCAAAATCAACGCACTCTGCAGTTGCAGATTATTATGTCAAAGAAAAAGCAAACTTTAGCGCAACTTATGCACAAGGCTATCAAATTACCGATAAAATTTTACCTTACGTTAAAATTGGTTATGCTGTTTCTAGCCTAGATATTCAAGATAGCTATAAATCAGATACAATCGGCGCTCACGGTGTGATTTATGGTTTGGGTGTAAAATATTCCATTACACCAAACGTGATTGCAGGTCTGGAATATACTAAAGCAAGATTAGAAGATAGCTCAGCCAGTACATCAGATTACAAAGTCAAACTTGATAATATCGGTTTAAATGTAAGTTATCGTTTTTAGTTGTTTAGGGTGTGTTGGTCTTTGTTTAAAACAAATATAAACATGATATTTACTTTCTCATTTTTATTCTATGGAGACATCAAATGAAAAAATTTCTTTTCTTCTTATTTCCGCTGTTTCTGACTGGATGTATGGCGTTGCAAGCCGATCCCGCCTTATTACGGGGAACTGAATCCAACACCACCCCATTGTTACCAAATGACTATACGGTTACTGCCACGCTAACACCTGAACTTGCGAGTCAGATGTCCGCTGAAAATCTTGATAACTTAGTGCAACAATCCACGGATTATGCCATAAGAGAAGCCAATATTTTTGCTAATAAAGGCAATGGTACTTATATCATTCATGCTCATGTCACGCAAGCCAGTCAAGCCATGTTTGGGGCTGGTAGATTCAACGGGAAATTAGAAATTAATTATCAGGTCAAGGATCCAAACAACAGCATTGTATTTGAAAAAAGTTATTACACCGAAGCAGGATCGGATAGATGGTATTTCGCAGCTCAAAAACGCCATACACGTTCAAGAATTGTTAATGTCTCTAAAAACGTTAATCAGTTCGTCAAAGACTTTAATCAGTATTTGAAAGAAAAAACGACCACCAAAAAGTCCACGAAAACCAAAAGTAAAACTAAGAAAAAAAGTAAGTAAGAAAATAGGGGATAATTGCTTATCCCCTTTCTTATCTAACACAACCCACCATTCACGGCAATCACCTGTCTAGTAATATAAGCCGCTTTTTCATCAAACTTCATATTTTATCTCTTTGTTTTATATGCCTGTTTCGGATGATTTTTTACCGTTGGATAAGCTAACTCTAATTTTCCATTTTTAACTAAAACATTTAAATAATTTTTCCGTAAGGTATCCGGTTTTTTATTTAAAAGTGTGGCTAAATCTGACAACGTAATATAGCGAGAGCATAATTGTAAAATCACATTAATTATGTTTTCTCTCCCCACTTTATGTGCATTGCCTTGAACTTGGACTGCAATATGCTTTAGTTCTGTCCAATACATTTTATCATCTTCACTAAATGCCGGAGTTAGCTCCGGACTTTCACTAAATGCCGGAGTTAGCTCCGGACTTTCACTAAATGCCGGAGTTAGCTCCGGACTTTCACTAAATGCCGGAGTTAGCTCCGGACTTTCACTAAATGCCGGAGTTAGCTCCGGATTTTTCACAAAATCACTTTGTGCAAGCTGTAATCCCAAAGAGTTATCTGGCGTAGGGATTTCTATATCCGGTCTGTGGTAAATTTTTAATTTTTGATCTCCGCTTGACGTAATGATATTAAGGCTTTTTAGTTTTACCAAAGCAAGTGTTATATCTCTTGAATGACCTTGTACAAGTGTGCATAACTGCGAATAATCTAATTTATCATTTGAATAAATAGTAATTGCAATGCTTCTTTCCAATTCTGATAATTGCAAAAATTGCTCGCCATAATGTCTCTTCAATTCTTCGATAATCTCCTGTGGATATAAAGCAAGCATTTGTAACATCAATATGGTTTGTTCATTTGGCTCAATAATCTCTTTGAGCAATGGCATACTCCAATGCTGACTTTTCCAGCCGCTTAAAATTCGTGGCAATCCAGATCCTGCTTGATCGCCAAAACGAATATAGCGAAACATTTGTGCCAAAATTCGATTACGGCAATCCGCTTCTCCACCTTTTAAAGCAATATCAATAGGTACACGCATCAATCCGGGATTACGAAAACGAAATGAATTTTGTGTTTTTATAATAGAAATTGATGCTTTATCACTATAATCTGCGTGAATTAACGTATTCACTAACGCTTCTCGTAATGCAATATGTACCGGCGTATCTTCTAATCTTGCACCATTTTCAATTTTAAATGGGATTTTCAAATCCTGAGTTAGCTTACGGTAAACTCGTTGAGAAAAATCATATAAATTGCCAGACCATCTTCCATCCAGTGTTAGCCTATCAACCCAGCGAATTTCAGTCGGATCTTCGGGTTGTTCTTGATAATCTAACATATAAAATGGAAAAACTTCTTGAATAGCGGTATGCACGCCAAACATCAATAATCCTGCAACGGTTAAGCCTTCCATTTTCGTTTCACGATCAACACGATAAGCATTAAGTTTCTTTAAGAAATTCAAATCATCTAATTCATTCCAAGGATGAGTGGGATCTAAATTCATATATTTTTGACGATAATTACGCAACGACTGTAAATCTAAATCATCTAATGAATAATTTTCTAATATTCGGCTATCACGAGATTCTTCATTTTTCTCGGCTAACATTCTCGTTATATCGTGATCATTGATTTTCTGATCAGCTTCATAAGCTCTACGATAACTGTTACCAAAAGGATTGCCATTTAAAAAGACAGGTTTTTCTTGTCGCTTAGCACGGCGTACATAAATAACTAAAAAATATTTTCCGTCTAATTCAAATTCTTGTACTGCTGAATTTGAAAGCAAATTGATACTTACTTTATTGCGGTTATTTGCAATATCAAATAGATTTTTCTTTAATTGTTCAACATTCGGAATGCCTAGCGGAATAAATTTCCCTTTTTTTTCCTGCACGCCTAAAACAATATAGCCACCATTAGTATTTGCCAATGCACTATAGCTTTCCCACATATCTTTTGGCAATGAACCTTTACCATCCGCACCCATTGCGGACTTACATTCCAATTCCGAAGATTCTTTAAGAAGTGCCAATTCATTGAGCGTAAATTCTTGAAGAAAAAAACTATTCATTCTATCAACCTATATTTGCTCGCCTAACACAACCCACCATTCACTGCAATCACTTGTCTGGTAATATATGCTGCTTTTTCATCCAACAAAAATGCGACTGCATGGGCGATTTCATCAGGATTGCCCATTCGCCCTACGGGGATCATTTTTAAAATTTCGGCAACAGGCACATTTTCATCAACAATATCCGTATCAATCAAACCGGGTGCCACGCAGTTTACCGTGATTTTTCGTTTGGCAAGCTCTAACGCCAAGGCTTTTGCCGCCCCGATAATGCCCGCTTTGGAAGCACTATAATTGACTTGCCCACGATTACCAATTAAACCTGAAACAGAGGTAATGCAAACAATTCTTCCGTCTTTACGACGGCGGATCATTGGCATGATGATCGGGTGCAGTACATTATAAAAGCCGTCCAAATTGGTTCGTAAGACCTGATCCCAATCTTCATCAGTAAAGGCAGGAAAAGCATTATCTCGGGTTAACCCTGCATTTAATACTACGCCATAATAGGCACCAAATTGTTCCACATCTGCGGTTAATTTTTCCTTGGTTTCAAGGCGATTGGCGACATCAAACTGCAATATTCGGGCATTTTGTCCAAGCTCACGAATACGTTCTGCCACCGCTTCTGCTTCATCAATTCGGCTACGGCAATGCACGATAATATCATAGCCCTGTTCCGCTAAATTCAATGCAATGGCTTTACCAATGCCACGGCTCGATCCTGTAATTAATACACTTTTTGTCATGTTATACGACTTCCTTTTCATCATAAGGACTAAATACGTTCAACGCCCCTTCCATTAATACTTGATGATTGGATAAATCAATCAGTTGGCAATCAAATACGCCAAATCCCATGCTATCTTGTAGGGATAATTTCACTTGTATTTGCAAGGGTTGGTTAATGGGTAAAGCATCACAATAAATAGATAATTTACGAGAACCCAGTAAATAACCTAAACGTACTTGTTCCCCTTTTTGTAATGCTATACAACCTGCCCAAGCTGCAATGCCTTGGGCTAAAATTTCTAAGCCAACAAAGCTAGCTACTTTGCTTTGTGTAACAAATATATTATCCGATTTTACGACTGTTTCTGCGGTTAAAAAATCTGCTCCAAAAGCAGTCACACAATCCAGCAACGCCATTTCACCACTTTGTGGAATTAAGGGGGCGACATCATTAATTGGACAGGTTAAATCAATCATGACATTCTCCTAAAATTAACACCGCATTATTTCCACCAAAAGCAAAAGAACTGCTTGCTCCGATACGTTTTTCTCCTTGCCAATGACTGTTCTTATCGGTCAGACAAATGTTAGCCATGGTTGGATCGGGCTGATTATCCCATAATTGAGCAGGTAATACACCATTCGGATTGATCTTTCGACTAATCGTTGCCCATAAAATTGCTGCCTCCACGGCACCTGCTGCACCTAAGGTATGCCCTGTATGAGGTTTAGTGCTAGTGCAAGGTAATTGTTCTCCAAATACATTCACGACTGCCAAGGCTTCCATTTGATCATTATGATTCGTACCTGTCCCATGTAAATTAATCCAACCTACTTGATCGGCATTTAATTCTGCTTTCCTTAAAGCGTGCTGAAACGCAGAAATTGCCCCATTTCCTGTAGGATCGGGAGATGACATGTGATGAGCATCACTGCTTGAGCCATAACCCAAAAGTTCCACATAATCATCTTGGTCATCTATCAGAAGTGGTGTTTTACTCATCAAAAATACAGCAGATCCCTCGCCAATATTAATCCCCTGTCGATTCGCAGAAAACGGGTTAGTTTGCTGTTCGGACAATACTGAAAGGGAATGGAAACCGCTAACTGTTAATGGTGAAAGAGTATCTACGCCTCCACAAATTACCGCATCACAAAGATCCGCTTGCAACAAGCGAGCAGCACTGATTAATGCCCTTGCCCCTGAAGTACAAGCGGTGGAAATACCATAGGTCAGACCTTGCAAATCATAAACTGCCGCAATAAAATCCGCTGGGGCTGAAAATAAACATTGTTGTTGATTAAAATCTTTCTCTTGCCAGTTTTGATTGTGAACAAAAGACTGAAATACTGGAATATTTTCATCAGCACCAGTGGTAGAAGAACCCATTACCACGGCAATCCGTTGTTTACCAAATTGACTAATCGCTTGCTGAATTTGTGACTCAATTTGTTGCAAACTATGCCATAACAACTGATTATTACGACTATAATGAATAGGATCAAGATGATCAGGGAATGCCCGTAAAGGAATAGCCACTTCGCCTAAATAATACGGTTTCGCTTGAATTTGATGCTGACTAAACACATGATTCGTTTGTTTTAAAGGTGATTTTTCCGCCAAAAGTGCGGTGAAATTTTGCCTAATTCCATCACCTAAACAGGTTGTAATAGCTGGGGACATTAAATAAAGTTTATTCATGATGATCCCCTTGTGAAATCTCACTAATCCGCCAATAGGAATTATCATCTAACAGGATTCGGAAACTATTTTGATTAGGCTGAACCAGCCAAATTGGATGATTACCTAACCAGTAGATCTTATGATTGTGATCAATTTTAACCTGACTAAATTTAAATACTGATGTTGTCGGATTTAATTCTGTTGCCAACGCAGAAAACAGTTTCTCCGCTTGTTTATTCGGCATAATAAAACCGTCATTTTGCCAACCGTTCTCCGTTAGAACTACTCTAGCCAATGGTGCTCCTAAAATATCTGTCTGCACCCAACGCCATTGTGTTGGGTTAAATTGTATAGATAATAAACTTTGCTGTTTAAGCGTTACATTGACATTTTCTAATAATAACGGATTTCGTATGATGTTAGAGAAATCAGTAGAATGATTAAATTGTTCAATTTTAAACACACGAATGTTTTCTTTTTGAACAGGAAGTTGCTGCACTTGTAACGAAGTGCAACTGGTTATAAAAAAAACGAAAATAAAGAAAAAATATTTTTTCATCTCAGCAATATATTTATTAAAATTATTCGCCAGATCTTAACATATAATCTACAAAGTGCGGTGATTTTTAACAAAAAAATAAAGCCAGTCAACTGACTGACTGGCTTATAATGGTGGAAACTATCGCCATGCTTTAAACTGATTAATCAATCCATTAGTTGAACTATCATGACTTACTACTTTTTCACTATCTTTTAATTCAGGTAAAATGCGATTTGCTAGCTGTTTACCTAACTCAACACCCCATTGATCGAAGCTGAAAATATTAAAAATAACACCCTGTACGAAAATTTTGTGTTCATACATCGCAATTAAAGCCCCTAAGGTGAACGGTGTAATTTTTTGCACTAAAATTGAGTTAGTGGGTTTGTTACCTGTAAATACTTTAAATGGCACAATGTCTTTCACATCATCCAAATTCTTACCGGCTTTGACAAATTCTGCTTCGACTTCTTGTTGGGTTTTACCAAACGCAAGAGCTTCCGTTTGAGCAAAGAAGTTAGAGAGTAATTTCTCGTGATGATCCGCTAATGGATTATGGGTTTGAGCTGGTGCAATAAAATCACAAGGAATTAAACTGGTGCCTTGATGAATTAATTGATAGAACGCATGTTGACCATTGGTACCTGGTTCACCCCAAATAATCGGTCCAGTTTGGTAATTGGTGATCTCTTTGCCATCACGTCCGACATACTTACCATTGGATTCCATATTGCCTTGTTGGAAATAAGCTGCAAAACGGTGTAAATATTGGTCGTAAGGTAAAATCGCTTCGGTTTGTGCGCCTAAGAAACTGGTATTCCACAAGCCGACTAAAGCTAATGTGGTAGGGATATTTTGCTCAATCGGGGCAGTGCGGAAATGTTTATCCATTTCATGAGCGCCCGATAATAAGGCTTCAAAGTTTTCAAAACCAATCGATAAAGCAATAGATAAACCGATCGCTGACCATAAGGAATAACGACCACCAACCCAGTCCCAGAAGCCAAACATATTGTCAGTGTCAATACCAAATTTCGCTACATCTGTTGCATTGGTAGAAAGTGCGGCGAAATGTTTTGCAATGTGTTTTTCATCTTTAGCTTGAGCCAAGAACCAGTCACGAGCCGATCCTGCATTGGTCATGGTTTCTTGGGTAGTGAATGTTTTAGAGGCGATTAAGAAAAGTGTGGTTTCTGGGTTCACTTTTTTCAAAGTTTCTGCAATATGCGTGCCGTCCACGTTAGACACAAAGTGCATAGTTAAATGATTTTTATACGGGCGTAACGCTTCCGTGACCATATAAGGACCAAGATCTGAACCGCCGATCCCGATATTCACCACATCCGTAATGGCTTTGCCAGTATAACCTTTCCATTCGCCTGAAATGACACGTTGGCAGAAACCTTTCATTTTAACGAGGACTTCGTTGACATCTGGCATGACATCTTTGCCGTCCACCAAAACAGGTTGGTTTGAACGGTTACGCAAAGCAGTGTGCAATACGGCACGATCTTCGGTACGGTTAATTTTCTCACCCGTAAACATCGCTTCAATCGCCGTTGCAAGCGAACATTCTTGCGCTAATTGACGTAATAATTTCAAGGTATCTTGATTAATATTGTTTTTAGAATAATCCACTAAGATTTCATGGTTAAACGTTAATGAATAATCTGCAAAGCGGTTTGGCTCTTGCGCAAAAAGTTGTTGAATGGTGGTTTTAGCAAAGGTCGCTTTGTGCTGCTCTAAGGCTTTCCACGCAGCTGTGGAGGTTGGATTAATGTTTTTCATTGTATTTCCTTTTATTTATAGGGATATACCCTGTTGAATCATAAAACTGCGGTTAAAAATAACAAAATTTTTCGTTTTTTACATGCTCATTTTACAAATTAATTTAATCGACATATTCTGTTAACACTCGTGGCGTGAGTTTGGTCATTAATTCATAGCTTAATATACCTGTTATGCTGGCGATTTCTTCAATCGGTAATTCACGTCCCCATAAAATCACTTCGTCACCCACTTGATCTTGACAATCTGCACCAAGATCCACCGTCACCATATCCATGGAAACACGCCCCACAATCGGCACTCGGCGACCGTTAATAAATACTGGGGTTCCCACTGGAATATTACGCGGATAACCATCGCCATAACCAATCGCTATCACACCGATTTTGGTGTCTTTCTCGCTCACCCAAATACCACCATAGCCGACAGGTTCACCCGCTTGATGGGTTCGCACTGCAATCAATGAAGATGTTAAGGTCATCACAGGTTTTAAACCGTAAATTTCCGCTGGGGTATTAGTTGGTGAAACACCATACATAATAATCCCAGGGCGAATCCAGTCTAAATGTGATTGTTGCCAAAATAAAATACCGCCAGAAGCTGCAATACTACGTTCACCTTGTTTATTTTGCGTGGCTTGTAAAAAACGCTGTAATTGTAATTCAGTATAACCACAGTCTAACTCGTCAGCTCGGCTAAAATGACTGACAAAACCGATTTCTGGTTGCACACTAGCACATTGTTGTAATTCATTATAATAATAATCTACTTCATTCAGATGCACACCAAGGCGGTGCATACCTGTATCAATTTTTAACCAGACTTTAATTGGATTTGGCAAATTTGCTTGCTGCAAGGCGGCTAATTGTTGCTGACTATGTACCACCGTTTGAATATTATTCACCGCAATAATCGGCAAATCCGTAGCGGAAAAAAAACCTTCTAATAATAAAATTGGTTTAATAATACCATTAGAACGTAAGGTTAAGGCTTCTTCCAAGCGAGCTACACCAAAGCCATCTACGGTTTCTTCTACAGCTTGGGCAACAAATTCAACACCATGTCCATAAGCGTTCGCTTTTACCACTGCAATGACTTTACTGTGCGGTGCTTTTTGCTTAATTTTTTGAATATTATGTTTCAGTGCGACTGAACTAATTTTTACGGTTGCTGGTTTCATTTTATCTTCTTATTGTTTCGGCAGTTATTATTCATCATCTAATTGATATCCTGCATTATCAAAACGAGAATATTGCCCCTGAAAAGTCAACGGAATACGCCCTATTGGACCATTACGATGTTTACCAATAATAATCTCTGCCTTATTGTGATTGTCTGGATCATCTTTATTATATACTTCATCACGATAAATAAACATAATCAAATCTGCATCTTGCTCAATAGAACCAGATTCACGTAAATCTGAATTCAATGGCCGTTTATTTGGACGACTTTCCAAAGTACGATTAAGCTGTGCTAATGCCATGACGGGTACTTCTAATTCTTTAGCTAATGCTTTAAGAGAACGAGAAATTTCAGCAATTTCTAAGGTTCGATTATTATCAAACCCTGGGGCACGCATTAATTGTAAATAATCCACCATAATTAAGCTCAAACCGCCATTTTCACGATACATACGTCTGGCACGAGAACGTAATTCAGTCGGAGTTAAGCCTGCCGAATCATCAATATACATGTTCGGTTTTTTGGTAAAAAGTCCCATAGTTGCAGAAATATTCGCCCAATCATGATCCAATTCAATTTTCCCTGTCATAATTGATTTCAGATTTACTCTTGACAAGGATGCCAAAGAACGCATCATAATGGTTTCTGCTGGCATCTCTAAACTGAAAACCAACACAGGTTTTTCACTTGCTAATGCCACACTCTCACAAATATTCATGGCGAATGTTGTCTTCCCCATAGACGGACGTGCCGCAACAATAATCAAATCAGAAGCCTGTAATCCTGATGTCATTCTATCTAAATCAATAAATCCTGTAGATACGCCAGTTAAGCCATGGTTATCCATAGCTTTTAACATTTCAATACGATCAATAGTGCGACCTAAAATAGACAGCACATTTTCAGGACCTTCTTTTTCTGATGTACGTTTTTCCGCAATTTGAAAAACTTCTCGCTCCGCCTGATCTAAAATATCCTTAACATCTTTCCCTTTCGGAGTATAAGCTAACTGTGCAATATTATTGCTTACACCAATTAATTCACGCAAAATCGCTTTTTCTCGCACAATTTCAGCATAAGCATTAATATTCGCCACACTAGGTGTATTTTTAGACAATTCTGCTAAATAGGCAAAGCCCCCCACTTCATCAATCACACCTTTATCTTTTAAACTTTTATCCAAGGTAATCAAATCAATCGGAATATTCTGACGAGCCAGTTTTTCCATTTCACGAAAAATCAAACGATGTGCCGCAGTATAAAAATCATCCGCCACCACACGTTCAATCACATTCTCCCAATGCTGATTATTCAACATTACCGCACCTAACACAGCTTGCTCTGCTTCAATAGAATGCGGCGGAATATTCGCTTGGTCTAGTGGTTGCTCACGCACGGGCGTTGGTTTCTTAGCCATAAAATCTATCTCAATATTATAAATATCTGTTTTATATGATATACCAAATTACCATTATTTTTAAGGGAAAAGTGCGGTATAAATTTTTGAATTTTTTATTGAGTTGGAAAAATAGAAAAATTTGGAGAATTATTCCTTTGTCACCCTTAATACTCCATCATCTAACAATAAATTAGGAATACTTGGTACTTTAATCAGTTACGTGGCGGTTTAATATATTTAGGTATTTCTCATTTTATGATAAACGCCCGTCCAATTGGCTTATGTGATTTACAAAAACTTAATTAAGGTGTATTATCCCACATTTAATTAGTGGTAATTATTGTAAAGTTAACGATGATCTGTAGTATTAGCTAATACATTTTCAACGGAATAAAGAATAAAATGAGTATATTATCTGATTTTAAATTATCTATAAGTAATCACCATCTATGGCGTACTCTTGCTTGGTATGACATTCTTGGGCGTTATCGCCGTTCAACACTTGGTCCATTATGGATCACCATTAGTATGGCGGTCACAGTTGGAGCAATGGGACCTTTGTATGGGTCATTGTTTAATTTTGATCCCTCAGATTTTATCCCACATCTTGCTTTGGGCTTGATTTTTTGGGCAATGTTTTCAACGTGCATCAATGAATCGGCCTACACTTTCGCAGAGTCTGCGCATTATATGAAGCAATCCTATGTGCCTGCACCAGTATTTGTATTAAGAATAATTTATCGTCAGCTTATTGTGTTTTTGCACAATTTCGCTCTTTATCCAATCATTATGCTGTTGCTTTGGAAACCAATAACATTAGATATTTTATGGTTTTTTCCTGCGTTTTTATTAGTGGTAGCAAACTTATTTTTTATTACGTTATTAGTTTCTATTTTTTGTGGGCGTTATCGAGATATGGCACAAATGCTCATTAGCATTATGTCATTATTGTTTTTTATTACACCGATTATTTGGCGAATGGAACAGCTCCCTGAAGAACGTCGAGCATTAGTGGATTGGAATATTTTTGCAACGTACCTTGATTTAGTCCGAAAACCATTACTTGGTTTAACACCAGATGTTCACCAATGGATAACTGGACTAATAAGCTTAGCAGTACTCGCCGTATTTTCACTATTTGTATATGCGAAAACGAAAAATCGCATTACCTATTGGTTATAGGATTGGATATGCATATTAAGTTAAATGATGTTTCAGTTAGATTTCCAATTTATGATGCTAAGCAACGCTCTTTTAAGCAGACATTGCTGAACGCTGCAACAGGTGGAAAAATTATTCAAAATAACAAAATCACTGAAATTGAAGCATTAAAAAACATCAATTTGGATATTAAACAAGGTGATCGCGTTGCTCTTATTGGACATAATGGTTCGGGTAAAACGACCTTATTGCGTGTATTGTCAGGCGTTTATGCGCCGACATCAGGAAAAATTGAAATTCAAGGCAAAATCACAAGTCTTTTAGATTCTATGCTCGGTATGGATGGGGAAGCATCAGGTTTAGAAAATATTACCTTGCGTGGTTTATTTTTAGGTCTAAAGCCGAAAGAAACAGCCAAATTAGTCGATGAAATTGTTGAATTTAGTGAACTGGGTGATTTCATTAACATGCCTGTGCGCACCTATTCCAGCGGTATGGTGTTACGTTTAGCATTTTCCATTTCAACCGTAATCAATCCAGAAATTTTGTTGATGGACGAATGGATGAGTACGGGCGATGAAAATTTCCGTGCTAAGGCTGAAAAACGCTTAAATGAATTTGTGGATCGCGCAGGGATTTTAGTAATGGCGACACATGATTATGAATTGGCTAAACGAGTTTGTAATAATCACATTCATTTGGAGCATGGAGTGATTGTTTCAGGCTAAATTACAATGGTGAGCAACGGATAAAACAATGATAATAACCATATGTTTTGAAAAGGTTAAATAAAAGTGTTGGGATTACTAGAGTGCATTTTTGAATCTAAGCAACGACTATGCATTGATAGGTTGAGATGGAAAATGGTTTTATGAATACGGATTCTGGAGCTAGGCTGAATTTTACTTTAGAAATTGGTCGAGGGGTTGCAGCAATACTTGTAGTATTTCATCACTTATTGATTAACCCTTTAATAGCACATCACTATTCATTTTTAGGCTCAAAACCTATATCAAAGATTGGTGATTTCGCTGTTTGTTTTTTCTTTGCGTTAAGTGGATATGTGTTAACTTTATCTATAAATAGAAAAGATAAAGGCGCATTGACTTTTTTGAAGGAAAGAGTGCTAAGGATATATCCAGAATATATATTGTGGACTTTATTTGCATATATATATTATAAAATAAGCAATGGGTTGTTAATTGATATTAATTTTGAACCAAGCTCATTCATAGAGTGGTTTTCTACACTTACGTTAATTCCACCATTATTTAACAGTGAAAATTTTGCAATGTTATTAAGTGTTGCGTGGAGTTTAGTCTATGAAATGTACTTTTATATAGTCTTTGCATTATGTATCTTTTTTATAAAAGATAAGATTAAGATATCTGTTGTGTTAACTGTACTTTTTTTTGTGTTACATTATTTGTTACATGCTAATTTTAAAATAGAAAGATATGATTGGGTTTATATTCCTTATGTAATCTCTGACTTTCATTCATTATCTTTTTCTTTAGGGTGTATTATATTTTATCTAAAACCTTTAAGTTTTAGAACAAATTTAGTTCCTAGTGCAATAATAGTGTTTTTACTGTTTGTTTTGTTTATTTCTAGAGAATTATTTGATATCGAGTATAATTTTGTATTTTTTTCCATAATTATTCTATATATATCCTTGTCTATCAAAATTCATTTGAATAAAAGCAGTTTTTTTGTTTTTTTGGGAGGGGCTAGCTATACAATTTATTTGACGCATGTTTGGTTTTCGAAAGTGGCTTACAAGTTTTCGTACAATGAGAACTATATTTACTTATTGATAACTAATATAGTGGCAATATTCTTGGGATGTTTTTTGTATACGTATGTTAGCAAGCCAATATATAGGGTTATAAAGAATCAATTTTAATTAATAGGATAAACTAATGAAAAAAAATATTAGTCTAAGTATTGTTATACCAGCCTACAATGTTTCTGAATATTTAGAAGAAACGGTTTTATCTATCTATAATCAGAAAAATATAGAAGATGATATCAATCTCGAAGTCATCATTGTCAATGATGGCTCAACAGATGGAACACGATACTTACTTAACCAGTTACAGAAAAACTATCCTAAGTTGATCATCATCAATCAAGAAAATCAGGGGTTATCTGCTGCAAGAAACAATGGTGTACAATCCGCAACATCCGATTATATTTTGTTTTTAGATGGTGATGATCTCCTTACTAGAAATTCATTGCAACACGTATTCAATGTATTAAAAGACACTGAGACTGACTGTCTGATTGTTGATTACAATTGGTATTGGAGTAAAAAAGATTTTCATAAAAATTGCACTTATTCCTTAGACGCGAAAAAGTTAATTTCGGGAAGTTATAATATTATTAATGCAGTTTATGAATCAAGACAGTTTTATGCTTGGAGACATATTTTTAAAAGAGATATTGTTATAAAACATCCATTTCCTGTAGGGCAGAACTATGAAGATGTATCAACAGTTCCATTATTGGCTTATGAATGTAAAAATGTTTATTATTACCCTTTAGCTGTTATAAATTATAGACAGCGAGATGGTAGTATAATGAAAGTTAAAAATTACAAAAATATACGAGATTTTTCAAGTTCATTGGCTAGAAATACAGAGTTTTTTAAAAATAGTTTATCGTTGGATGATTTGGAAAAAATAAAAGTTAGCCATTCTTTAACTGCAGCTTATATTTTTACTTGGGTGTGTGGTGACACTTTGTCGAATAAGGAATTAGATACTGCAAGATTATATGATGAATTTATTGGTAATTTTAATTCTAGCAACCTTATTCCAATGGATAGATTAAAATTGGAAATGAAAAAAATAGACCCTAAAAACTGGAGAAAATTTCATATGTTCTATAACTATGAAAAAGCATTTCATTTGGCTCATTCAATGAAGTACAAATTTAACCGAATTTATTGTTGGTTAAATAAGATAAGACAATTTATTTATAAAACATAATTTTATTGTGAGTATGATTTCTACTATAGCATTACATTATCACTATAAAAATCTCCTATTGAAGATAAAAATGCTAAGCTTATTATAAATTTCAATAGTTTCGATGATATCAATATAATCATCTTAATAATTTTTCAATTCGCATTGGTAAAGATTAAGTGTATGAGAGAATGAAAAATTTTTTATTAGTCGGCGCAGGTTTCTCCAATGCCGTTATCGCCCGTGAATTAGCCGAACAAGGCTACCAAGTAACTGTGATTGATCAACGTAACCATGTGGCAGGTAACTGCCACAGTGAACGCGATCAAGAAACGAATGTTATGGTGCACATTTATGGACCACATATTTTCCATACCGACAACGAGCGAGTGTGGAACTATGCGAATCAATTTGGCGAATGGAAACCGTTTGTGAATCGAGTGAAAACCATTAGCCAAGGCGCGGTGTATTCCTTGCCAATTAACTTGCATACCATTAACCAATTTTTTGGTAAAACTTGTTCACCTAAAGAAGCGAAAGCCTTAATTGAAAGTCAAGCGGATCTTTCTATTCAAGAGCCGCAAACCTTTGAAGAGCAGGCTATGCGTTTTGTAGGGAAAGATTTATACAAAGCATTCTTCTATGGCTACACCAAAAAACAATGGGGCGTTGAGCCAAAAGAATTGCCTGCAAGCATTTTAAAACGCTTGCCAGTGCGTTTTAATTATGATGATAATTATTTCGCTCATAAATTCCAAGGGATGCCGAAAGACGGTTATACAGAAATTGTGGCAAATATTTTGAAACACGAAAATATTACCGTGAAATTAAATACGCCGTTCTCTGAAAGTATGAAAACAGAATTCGATCATATTTTCTGGTCTGGTCCACTTGATGCTTACTTTGGTTTTGAATTAGGGCGTTTAGGTTATCGTACCCTTGATTTTGAAGCATTCCGTGATGAAGGTGATTTTCAAGGCAATGCAGTAATAAACTATGGTGATGAAGAAGTGCCATATACTCGAATTTCCGAACATAAACATTTTGCACCATGGGAACAGCACGAAAAAACTATTTGTTATCGTGAATTTAGTCGTTTATGTGAAGAAAACGATATTCCATATTATCCAATTCGTTTAGTCAAAGACAAAGACTTATTGAAAAAATATGTGGAAAAAGCCAATAAAGAAACACAAGTCACCTTTGTTGGTCGTTTAGGCACATATCGTTATTTAGATATGGACGTAACCATTAAAGAAGCCTTAGAAGCAGCGGATAAAATTAAAGAAACATTAGCCAATAATGGGACTTTAACGCCGTTTTATGTGGATATGGATGTGTAATGAATAAATCTATCTGTGCTGTGGTAGTAACATATAATCGAAAACAGCAATTATTAGCTTGTTTAAATGCGTTAAAAAAACAAAGCTATACACTCGCTCATATTGTCGTGGTGAATAATGCAAGCCAAGATGGCACAGAGGATTTTCTCATTGAACATAATTGGACTAATAATGAGAATTTTACCTTACTAAATTTGACTGAAAATTTAGGTGGCGCTGGTGGATTTTATACGGGGATTGAGTTTGCCTATCAACAAAAATTTGATTATATTTGGTTGATGGATGATGACGGCATGCCTACTGAGCATTGTTTGAGTGGCTTATGTCAATATCTCTCAGATGATATTTATATTGGTCCTTTAGTGCTTGATATTGATGAACCGCAATTATTGACGTTTACACTTCGTTTACCAAGACGTAAAACGGTTTTAAGCACGATTTCAGATGTGGAAAAACAGACAAAAAATGGCATAATTCCAAACATTGTGATGCCATTTAATGGCATTTTATTTTCTCGTCATCTTGTTGAGCAAATCGGGTTACCTAAAAAAGAATATTTTATTTGGGGTGATGATATGGAATACACATGGAGAGCGGCAAAATTTGGCTTTAAGATTTTTACCGTAACCAATGCAACATTTTATCATCCGCGAGAAAAAACGCTCGGCACACCAATGTTTTTTAATTTATTAAAATTTAATGATACGGAATCGGCATTAAAGTTATATTGCATGTGTCGAAATAATATTCGCAATTTGCTTGAATATAAAGGTTATCTCATTACTGGGTTATATTGTATTAAGGTGATGTGGTTTTATTTATTTACCAAACCCAATAGATCCAGATTAAAGACCGCTTTGCGTGGACTTTATCATGGCTTGACAAAAAATTTCACACAACATATCGGTTACTTGAAATAACAGGGGAAAATTGCTAGTGAAAGAGCTTTTAGTACTCGTTGCTACCCATAAAGATTATGCTTTACCCGATGATAATGTTTATTTTCCTATTCAAGTCGGGAAAATCTTAAGTGAGCAGAAATTATCCTTTCAAGGTGATGAGACTGGTGATAATATTTCACAAAAAAATAAAACATTTTGCGAATTAACAGCACTTTTTTGGGCGTGGAAGAATGGATTATTTCAGCAGTATGAATATGTCGGGTTAAATCATTATCGCCGTTATTTTAAAGGGCAAGGTGTTCACCTTAAAGGCAAGTCGATAATGTCTCGTCAAGAAATCTTATCGCAATTAGAAAAACATGATGGCATTCTAGGTAAAAAACGTAATTATTATATTGAGAGTATTTATTCACATTATAAACATGCACATCATATTCAAGATCTCGATGTGGCATTAGAAATAATTAAAGAACGCTATCCTGATTACATGGAAAGTTGTCGTAAAGTTATTAATGGTTGCACGTTGCATTTATACAATATGTTTATTATGCGCAGTGATTTAGTAGAACAATATTGCATTTGGTTATTTGATATTTTATTTGACCTAGAAAAACGTATTGATATAAATGACTATTCTGCTTATCAACAGCGAGTGTTTGGCTTTATTGCTGAAAGATTGTTTAATATTTGGCTGGATAAGAATGAAATTAACACTGTTTCATTGCCAATTGCCCACATTGAACCTGAAAATATGCTTAAAAAAGCATTTAAATTCTTATTGAGAAAAATAAATTAAAGAAGGAATAACGATGAATAAGCAGATATTGTGCAAATATATTCTAGCAATGGTGGATTTTATTTCACTTTTTTCTGCCGCGTTGTTGTCATTAGCTTATAATCATTATGTTAGAAGTGATTTTTTTGAAAATAATTATGTAGCTGAATTTTTTCAAACACATTTTTGCATTACCTTCTGTGCAATAATTTGGTATTGGCTACGCTTACGTCATTATACCTACCGTAAACCATTTTGGTTTGAATTAAAAGAAATTCTACGTACTATTTTTATTTTTGCTATTATAGAATTGGCTATTTTGGCTTTTTCTAAATTGGATTTCTCTCGCGGTTTATGGCTGGGCACTTGGTTTATATCCTTTACTCTCGTACCATTATGTCGTTTCTTAATCAAAAAATACCTTATTTATACTCAATGGTATATCAAGGATACCTTTATTATCGGCGCTGGACAAAATGCTATTGATGCGTATAACGCATTAAAGTCTGAATCTTATTTAGGTTTGAATATTAAAGGTTTTTTGGTTTCTGAACAGCATTCATCTGCATTAAATAATACAGGCGTTCCTGTTTATATCGCCACCGATCTTTTTTTATTAAATATTGCACCGACTAAATTTGAACAAATCATTATCGCCTTAGAAGAAAAAGAATCAGAAGAATTAGATTTTTGGATCAGAGCATTGGCCAAACATCATTATCGTTATGTTTCGGTTATTCCCAATTTACGCGGTTTACCGCTATATAGCACCGATATTTCTTTTCTATTTAGCTATGACGTGCTTTTATTGCGTATCAATAATAATCTAGCAAAAGCATCATCGCGTATAATAAAACGTGCTATGGATATTATTTTATCGTCTATGTTAATTTTGATGCTTTCACCAATTGCGTTATGGCTTGCTTATGTAATAAAACGGGATGGCGGTAAAGCCATTTTTAAACATAAACGCGTTGGGCAAAACGGACAAAAATTTAGTTGTTATAAATTCCGTTCTATGGTGGTAAACTCAGAAGAAGTACTAACATCCTTATTAAACACCAATAGCGAAATAAAAGCAGAATGGGAAAAAGATTTTAAACTAAAAAACGATCCAAGAATTACCAAAATTGGAAAATTCTTGCGTCAATATAGTTTAGATGAACTCCCCCAATTATTTAACGTACTAAAAGGCAATATGAGCCTTGTTGGTCCTCGCCCAATTGTTGAAGATGAATTGGTATATTATCAAAATAATGTTGATTATTATTTTATGGCAAAACCAGGTATGACAGGTTTATGGCAAATCAGTGGACGCAATGATATTGATTATGAAAAAAGAATCTACTTTGATTCTTGGTACGTCAAAAATTGGTCATTGTGGAATGATATAGTTATTTTACTTAAGACAGTGAATGTTGTTTTGAAAAGACATGGTGCCTATTAAACAAAAAAGTGCGGTGAAAAAAACTATTATTTTTTCCACCGCACTACTTCTATCTCACTGAATAAATTACCCTTTTCTTCTTTTCTTAATTGCCTCTGAAAGCTGTTGCAACAAGATTTCGGTGTCTTCCCAACCGATACAATCGTCGGTAATACTTTGCCCGTAAGTGAGTGGTTTATTCGGGACTAAATCTTGACGACCTTCTACTAAGTGGCTTTCTACCATCACGCCAAAAATTTGTTTTGAACCTTGGGCTAATTGGTTGCAGATAGATTGGCATACGTCCATTTGACGTTTAAATTGCTTGCTGCTGTTGGCATGGCTGAAATCGACCATAACGTGACCAATATGTCCTGTTTTTTCAATATCGGCACAGACTTTGGCAATGCTTTCTGCGTCATAATTGGTGGCTTTATCGCCACCACGTAAGATAATGTGGCAATCCTGATTACCTTTGGTAGAAACGATGGCGGAATGTCCAAATTTTGTTACAGATAAGAAATAGTGCTGGGCTTCCGCCGCACCAATAGCATCAAGGGCAATTTTTACGCCGCCATTGGTGGCATTTTTAAAGCCCACAGGGCAAGAAAGTCCTGAGGCTAATTCACGGTGAACTTGCGATTCGGTGGTTCTTGCACCAATCGCTCCCCAACTCATTAAATCCGCCACATACTGCGGCGTGATCATATCTAAAAATTCGCCAGCGGTCGGCAAGCCTAAATCATTAATATCGGCTAATAATTTACGTGCTATACGCAAACCATCATTTAACGCATAGCTGTCGTTTAAATACGGATCGTTAATCAACCCTTTCCAACCCACAGTAGTACGAGGTTTTTCAAAATACACACGCATAATAATTTGTAATGCGTCTTTGTATTTATCACGTAATGGTTTTAATCGGTTCGCATATTCCATTGCCGCTTTTGGATCATGAATCGAACAAGGACCAATCACGACTAATAAACGATCATCTGTACCATGAATAATATTATGTGCTTCAAGGCGTGCCGCTTTTACCGTTTTAATCGCTACATCGCTGGCTGGATATTTTTCTAATAATGCGACTGGGGGCAATAATTGTTCAATTTTACCAATACGGGTATCGTCATTCGCAATACGAATTTCATTTTTACTTTTTACCATAGTTCATCACTCTCATAAAATCAATAAAACACTTTCCGTGTAAACATGCTGTTAATGTAGCATCAATTTCTGCACTAGTAAACTAGTACAATGCAATTATTTTAATAACTGCTTAATACTTGAGCAGGTTGTAATTTTGCAGCTCGATTGGCTGGGTAAAGACTTGCCAATAAACTCAATAATAATGCAGAAACCAACACGAATAGCACATCTTGCCAATGTAATTCTGTTGGTAAGAAATCCACAAAGTAAATGCCGTCAGATAATAATTTTCGTCCAATCAGGCTTTCTAAACCTTGAATAAGTGCGGTTAAATTTAAGGCTAAAAATACCCCTAACACAATGCCGATTAAACAGCCTTTCATGCCTGCTTGTAAGCCATACCAAACAAAAATGCGTTTAATAAAGGCGTTGTTTGCCCCCAATGTTCGCATAATCGCAATGTCGCCTGCTTTGTCTTTCACTGCCATGATCAGCGTGGAAATAATATTAAAGCAAGCTACCCCAATCACTAGCACCATGGCAATATACATGATGGTACGGATCAGTTGAATATCACGGTACATATAGCCGAATTTGCTCACCCAAGTTTGTAAATTGAGTAATTGTGGATAGCTGTTTAACGCAGAAAAATCCAAGCTATTCATATTAAACGGATCCGCTACTTTCAGATCGACACCTGAAATTTGATTAGCATTGTAGTCTAAATATTGTTGTGCTTGGGCTAACGGCATGAGGGCATAACTATGATCAAGTTGACCATCTAAACGTAAAATTCCCGACACCTGAATCCGCTCTCGACTTGGCTGTGCCATGTCTTCACCGTTATTTTGCGAAATCAGCAACGTTACCCAATCGCCTGTTTGTACTTCTAACTCTTTGGCGATCCCATAGCCTAATACTAAGCCTGAATGACTAGAGAACGATTGCCATGCCTGATCAAGAACAAAATCCCCTAGTCGGCTGACCGTATCTTGTGCTGTTTTGTCCACTCCTTTCACTTGCACCACTTTCATTTTTGCCCCATTTTCCACTAAAGCAGTAAAACTGACAAAAGGCGATACGCCTTGAATATTGGGTACTTGTTGCAAGGTGCTGACTAATTGTTGTTTGTCAGTTATGGGCTGATTTTCCGCCGATATAATTTCAGCATGAGGAACAACGGCTAAAATACGGTTATTCAGTTCTCGCTCAAACCCATTCATGGCACTCAATCCCACGATCAATACCGCCACGCCCAATGCAATGCCGAGTGTAGAGAAAAATGCAATCAGGGAAACCAAATGATTTTTTTGCTTGGCTCGTTGGTAACGCCAACTAATTAAGAATGCGGTATTCATCGCCTACTCCGCTCGCAATACGCCGTCTTGCATAATCATGCGACGTTGTAATTTTTCCGCCAAATGCAAATCGTGCGTGACCAATAAAAAGGCAATACCCTGTTCTTGGTTAAGTCGTTGAATTAACTCAAAAATACTTTCGGTGGTAGCACGATCTAAATTCCCTGTCGGTTCGTCTGCCAATACCAACGCTGGATTATTAACTAACGCCCTTGCAATCGCCACACGCTGACGTTCACCACCTGATAAGGCTGACGGTTTGTGAGAAATGCGGTGCGAAAGTCCAACAGATTTTAAGATTTTTTCCGCCCGATCTTTGGCTTCGGTTTTGTTTTGATTGCCGATTAACATTGGCATCATCACGTTTTCCAATGCAGTGAAATCCGCCATTAAATGATGAAATTGATACACAAAACCGAGATATTGATTACGTAATTTAGCTAATTCATCGCTACTTGCTTTTTGTAGCGATTGCCCTTTGATAAACACTTCGCCCGTGGTCGGTTGATCCAGTCCACCGAGGGTGTGAAGCAGGGTGCTTTTGCCCGAACCTGATGAGCCGACAATGGCGACCAATTCTTTTTCGTTCAACGTAAAATTAACGTTGTTAAGCACTTGGGTTTTGGTTTCGCCGTCGTGGTAGTGTTTGGTGATGTTTTTGCAGGTTAATAATTCTGTTGTCATCTTTATATTCTTTGTTAAGTTTTTTAGTTTAAATTGGTTATTTTATTTAAATCGGGTTTCGCCGATGGCGACTTACTTTTTCTTTGCTTGTGCAAAGTAAAAGTAAGCAAAAAGAAAGCACACCCCAGGTTTGCCTTGTTTCCTGAAAATGTTTTAATTTGCTTAACGTAAAATGGCTGAACTCGCTTCGCTCAGACAGACGCCATTTTCCTACAAATTAAAACATTTTCAGGCGGCAAACATGGGGACCCCATTTTGTCAGAGCATTATTTTACTTCATCTGTAAATTTTTAAATCTTTTCATTTTTCAACCGCACTTTTACCACGCTCAATCCAATCGGGGTTCCCATCTGAACCGCCTTTGCGACTTGGCATTTTTAGCTAAATTTTGCATGTCTGAGCGTAGCGAGTTCAAAATTTAGCGTGAAGAAAATGCCAAACGAGCAAAGAAAAGCGGTGAAGTTGGGGTGTGTTTCTTTTGTTACTTTTCTTTGCACAAGCAAAGAAAAGTAAAGATCTACTCATACCGCAATGCTTCCGCAGGGTCAACTTTACTTGCCCGATACGCCGGATAAACCGTCGATACCAACGACAATCCCAACGAAAACACCACAATCACCGCAATTTGCCACAGATTAATCTCGGTTGGTAAATAAATTCCCACAGGATTAATGGCATTCACAATATCGCCTAAATACAGAGTGATCAACACGCCTAACACGGCACCGATCAAGGTTCCCACTAATCCCACAAAAAAACCTTGTAGAATAAAAATCCACCGTACTTGTTTTTTAGTTAAGCCTTGGGTTTGTAAAATCGCAATTTCACCCTGTTTATCCACCACCATTAAACTCAATGAGGTAATAATATTGCTCACCGCCACCACGATAATTAAGCTAATTAATAAGCCCATCATGTTTTTTTCCATGCGTACCGCTTGAAAAAATTCGCCTTTTTGACTTCGCCAATCATCAATTTGCCATTGATCTTCGGGGAAAATTTGGGGAAGTTCAGTGATTTGAAAAGGATCTTGCAGAAATAATCGTACGCCTTGTGCATTTTCAGGTTTAATTCGCATTAAACGCCCAATATCCGCTAAGTTCGCAAAAGTTTCATAACCTGATACTTCATTACTAGCAGGATAAATCTCACTCACGGTAAATAATCGCTGCATCGGTATACGTCCTAAAGGCGTATATTGACTATTTTCTGTAAGCATTAGACGGATTTTATCGCCCACTTGCACATTTAAATTCTGAGCTAATTGCGAACCGATAATTAACTTAAATTCACCCGTTGGCAATAAATTATCCAGTTCAGCTTGTTTAAGATAGCTTAACAGATGATCATCCGTTGGATTGTTCACGCCAATCACTTGTCCAGCACTTACGCCTTGAGTAGTTTGGTAAATTGCGTTTGTGCGATTAATCAGAGTAACGTGGTTAATCTGTTGAAATTGGCTCAAATCAGGCAATTCCGACTGGAATTGTTTAGTATCAAAATAACCGTCTTTCTTCATCACAATCGCATGCGGTAAGCTCGATAAAACTTGGCGTTTTTGATGTTGTTCTAACCCGTTCATTACCGATAAAACAATAATCAACGCCATCACACCAAGTACAATGCCGCTACTGGCAAGGTTAGTCACTAATCGTCCAAAACGATCCGCACTTTTGGCTCGCCAGTAACGTAAGGCAATAAACGCTGAAATGCCTAAATTCATTATTTTCCCGTTCTCACAAATTCTTCTAAATTTAACCGCACTTTATCCGCTAAAATGGTTACTGCTTGATCTGATGCCCAAGCTATATGTGGTGTAATAATCAAATTTGGTAAGGTTTGAGCCGCCACAATTAACGGATTATCTTTGGCTGGTGGTTCTTTGCCTAATACATCAAGTGCTGCCCCTGCTAATTGCCCACTTTTTAACGCATCGACTACCGCTTGCTCATCAATTAAAGGTCCACGCCCCGTATTAATCAACAATGCCCCCTTTTTACAATGGGCTAAGGTTTCTGCGTTAATTAAATTTTGGGTGTCTGGTGTTAAGGGGCAATGCAAGGTTAAAATATCTGCTTGAGCCAATACTTCATAAAATGGCGTATAACCAGCACGGCATTGGGTGGCATTTTTATGTTCGGCATAAAGTACTTTCATACCTAAAGCACTGGCTAAACGTCCTACTTCTGTACCTAAACAACCTTTACCGAATATACCTAAAGTAGAACCTTTTACATCCGTCACGGGGTAATCAAAATAACAAAATTGTTTGCTTTCCGCCCACTTGCCTTGTAACTGATCATGATACCACAAATGTAAACTATGTTTTAAACTGAAAATAAAGCCTAATACATGCTCAGGTACCGTAACAGAAGAATAGCCTGTAACATTTTTTACGCTAATACCAAGCTCTTTAGCAGCGACTAAATCGATATTGTTTGTGCCTGTAGCGGTGAGAGCGATTAATTTTAATTTAGGTAACTGACGCATATTCTCACGATTAAACACAACCTTACTAGTAATCACAATATCTGCATCTTGAGCATGTTCAAGCACCTGATCCGCTGATGTATATTCAAATTCAACCCATTGATGATCAAAATTTGGGCGTGGAATCGGAATGTGTTTTGGTAATGCTGTACTGTCAAGAAAGACGATTTTCATAGAATACTCCTTTATTGATGTGACGAAACGATGACTAGCATAACAAAAAACAGAAAAAAAATCATTCTAGGCTTTATCTTTATTTGAATTTGCCTATAATGTAGGCTTTATTTTAAAGTTCAAATTAGGAATCAAAATGACAGACTTGAATACGGTTCTCGCAGAACTAAAACGCGGCATTGATCAAATTTTTTCAGAACAAGATTTAATCGAAAAACTCAAAGAAAACCGCCCGTTGCGTGTGAAACTCGGGGCTGACCCAACCGCACCTGACATTCATTTAGGTCATACGGTGGTGCTAAATAAATTACGCCAATTCCAAGAATTAGGACATCAAGTGCAGTTTTTAATCGGGGATTTTACAGGTATGGTAGGCGATCCATCAGGTAAAAATACCACTCGCCCACCGCTAACACGTGAAGATGTGTTACGTAATGCGGAAACCTATAAACAACAAATTTTCAAAATTCTCGATCCACAAAAAACTCAAATTGTGTTTAACTCTGAATGGTTGGGACAGCTTGGCACCGAGGGCATGATTCGTTTAGCTTCTAACTATACCGTAGCTCGTATGCTAGAACGTGATGATTTCAAAAAACGTTTTGCTAATCAACAACCTATTGCTATTCATGAATTTATTTATCCGTTATTACAAGGCTACGATTCTGTTCATTTAGAATCAGACGTAGAATTAGGCGGAACCGACCAAACGTTCAATCTATTAATCGGTCGTGAACTGCAAAAAGCCAACGGACAAAAACCACAAGTCGCCATTACCTTGCCATTATTAGTGGGCTTAGACGGCGAGAAAAAAATGTCCAAATCTTTAGGCAACTATATTGGCGTGGCTGATGCTCCAAATGAGATGTTTGGTAAAGTGATGTCCATTTCTGATGAATTAATGTGGGATTGGTATGATTTGCTGTCTTTCCGTCCATTAACGGAAATTGCTCAATTAAAAGCCGATGTGGAAAATGGTAAAAATCCACGTGATGTGAAAATTTTGTTAGCCAAAGAAATCATCGCTCGTTTCCACGATCAAGCGGCAGCCGATGCAGCAGAACAAGAATTTATCAACCGTTTCCAAAAAGGGGCAATGCCCGATGAAATGCCTGAATTTACTTTTGAGAGCGAAATTGGGTTAGCTAATTTATTAAAAGAAGCTGGCTTAGTGCCGTCCACATCAGAAGCCATTCGTGCAGCTCAACAAGGCGGTGTGAAAATCAACGGTGAAGCCGTAAATGATGTGAAACAGATCATCAAAGCTGGTACGACAGCCGTTTATCAGGTGGGTAAACGTAAATTTGCTAGAGTAACTATCAAATAATGATGAAAAAGGGGCATTTCACGATGCCCCTGTTCTATTCTTATCTTACCAATTCACCATTCGACTCGGTCTTATCACATTATCTTTACCGATGTCTGCGACACCTAAAAACAAATTCTTATCAGAAAATAACCGCACTTGACCGTAACATTGTTGGCTATTTTCAAATTTCACCCGTTGCCCAAAGCTGACGGCGTTGGTTTGTTCAACGCTTAACCTGAGTATAGGAAGTTTTGAAACCGCACTATCTACGGGTAACAAATAGCTATCCAGTAAAGTCAAATCTTGTTGTTCGCCTAATACTTGTAACTGTTCCCAACTGAGCATTTTGTCTGTAGGATAATCCGCCACAGCAGTACGGCGTAGCATGGTGACATGCGCTCCACAGCCTAAATATTCGCCTAAATCGTCCACCAAGGTACGAATATAGGTGCCTTTAGAACAATGCACTTCAAGGGTTAAATACGGAGCTTGGTAGGAAATAAAATTCAGTTCAAAAATACGAATCGGACGTGCTTCACGTTCTACGGTGATACCTTGTCGGGCATATTCATACAAGGGTTTACCCTGATGTTTTAAGGCTGAAAACATGGTAGGTACTTGCATTAAATCGCCACGAAAATGCTCAAGTGCGGTTAAAATCTCGGGTATTTTTGACCGCACTTCTCGAGTTTGTACAATTTGACCTTCTGCATCAGAGGTGTCAGTGCGTTCACCCAATTTTGCCGTGACAAGATAGCGTTTATCCGCATCAAGCAAAAACTGACTAAATTTAGTGGCTTCGCCTAAACAAATTGGCAACATGCCTGTTGCCAATGGGTCTAATGCTCCCGTATGCCCAGCTTTATTGGCTTGATATAAGCGTTTTACTTTCTGCAAAATATCGTTAGACGACATACCTTGCGGTTTATCCAGTAAAAATACGCCGTGAATATCTCTACCTTTTTTACGTGGTCGAGACATTAGTTTTCCTCTATGTGTCGTTCTTGATCTTTGCGAATAACGTCTGTCACTAAGTTTGACATACGCATACCTTCCACCAAAGACTGATCGTAAACAAAGCGTAACTCTGGCACAATGCGTAATCGCATCGCTTTACCAACTAACGAGCGAATATACGGAGCAGCTTTTTCTAAACCTTTCATACCCTGTTCAATAGCGGATTCATCGTGATCAAATAAGAATGTCACAAAGATTTTGGCATAGGCTAAATCTCGGGATACCTCAACATCGGATACCGTTACCATACCAATACGAGGATCTTTTACTTCCCGTTGCAAGATAATTGCCACTTCTTTTTGTAATTCTTGTGCGACTCGGTCAGAACGTTTGAAATCTTTACTCATTGTTTTCTCTTTATATTATTAGGAATAAAAGCCCCCCTCAGTCCTGCGGACAGCTCCCCCCGTAAACAGGGGGAGCGAAGAAAACGTGAATATCACATTCTCTTCTGTAGCAGATAGCTCCCGTAAGCAGGGGAACAAAAGCTTTATAATTTTACATAGAATTTGTAAATTTCGCTCCCCCTGCATTGCGGGGGGAGCTGGGCAAAGCCCTGAGGGGGGCTAACATTTATTAAATCGTACGTTTCACTTCAACCACTTCAAATACTTCGATTTGGTCGCCAACTTTGACATCGTTGTAGTTTTTCACGCCGATACCACATTCCATACCATTACGCACTTCGCTAACATCATCTTTGAAACGGCGGAGAGATTCTAATTCGCCTTCAAAAATCACCACGTTATCACGCAACACACGGATTGGGTTGTTACGTTTCACTACACCCTCGGTCACCATACAACCTGCAATCGCCCCAAATTTAGGGTGACGGAACACATCACGCACTTCGGCAAGACCGATAATTTCTTGTTTAAATTCAGGTTGTAACATACCGCTCATTGCCGCTTTGATTTCGTTTAGCAATTCATAAATAATAGAATAATAACGTAAATCAATATTTTCACTTTCAATAATTCGGCGAGCAGACGCATCGGCACGTACGTTAAAGCCGACCATAATCGCATTAGATGCAGCGGCTAAGGTCGCATCAGTTTCAGTGATACCACCTACACCTGAACCCACCACTTTCACTTTCACTTCGTCCGTTGAAAGTTCTTGTAAGGATTGAACAATAGCTTCCACAGAACCCTGTACATCGGCTTTCACAATAACATTCAATTCTGCTACATCACCTTCTGCCATATTGCTAAACATATTTTCCAGTTTCGCTTTTTGCTGACGAGCAAGTTTCACATCACGGAATTTGCCTTGACGATATAATGCCACTTCACGGGCTTTCTTCTCATCACGCACTACTGTCGCTTCGTCCCCTGCCGCTGGCACGCCAGAAAGTCCTAACACTTCCACAGGAATTGATGGACCTGCACTATCGATTTCCTTGCCATCTTCATCACGCATTGCTCGCACGCGACCATATTCAAAACCACAAAGTACAATATCACCACGGTTTAATGTACCTGATTGCACTAAAATAGTTGCCACTGGACCACGACCTTTATCAAGATAAGATTCAATCACCACCCCACTTGCCATACCGTCTTTCACAGCAGTTAATTCAAGCACTTCGGATTGTAATAAAATCGCATCAAGCAGTTCATCGACCCCAAACCCTTTTTTCGCCGAAACATGCACAAACTGCACATCACCACCAAATTTTTCTGCTACCACTTCGTATTGCAATAATTCTTGCTCTACACGATCTGGGTTAGCTTCTGGCTTATCGATTTTGTTCACGGCTACCACGATCGGCACACCTGCTGCTCTCGCATGTTGAATCGCCTCAATAGTTTGTGGCATCACACCATCATCTGCCGCCACCACTAATACCACGATATCCGTTGCTTTCGCACCACGAGCGCGCATAGAAGTAAATGCTGCATGTCCTGGAGTATCCAAGAAAGTAATCACTTTACCTTTGGTTTCAACATGATATGCACCAATATGTTGAGTAATACCACCCGCTTCGCCTGCTGCCACTTTGGCTTTACGAATGTAGTCAAGTAAAGAGGTTTTACCGTGGTCAACGTGACCCATAATCGTTACCACTGGAGCACGATTGACTTTTTCCGCCTGCGTATCACGATCACCCAATACTGATTCTTCTAGCTCATTTTCTTTACGTAAAATGACTTTATGACCTAATTCTTCCGCCACTAATTGAGCAGTTTCTTGGTCGATCACTTGGTTAATCGTCACCATTTCGCCCATTTTCATCATGGTTTTAATGATTTCCGAGGCTTTAATCGCCATTTTATTGGCTAATTCAGCAACCGTAATAGTTTCACCGATCACCACATCACGGTTAACTGCGGCAGCAGGTTTAGTAAAGGCTTGTTGAATTGAACTGCCTTTTTTACCCTGTTTACCTTTGCCTTTTACATCTTTTTGGTTACGACGATCTGATTGGCGTTCATTTTTATTGCCCTTTTCATCATCACGTCCACCTTTTTTGGCTTTGACAACTTTATTTTTACCACCACGTCCACGACCTTCATTACGGCGTGAAACCTCATCTTCTGCATCACGGGCATAACTTGAAGTTAAATGATAATCCGCAAAATCCTCTGCACTGCTCGTTTCATGATGATTATCTTCACGTTCAGCATAACGTCTTGCTTCTTCTGCTGCTTTACGAGCTTGCTCTTCTGCTTTCTGACGTGCCAATTCTTCTGCTTTACGACGTAATTCCGCTTCTTCCGCACGACGTTTTTCTTTTTCAGGATCGAGTGGTTTTTGCACCGCACTTTTTTCTGGTTTAGCTTTAGCTTCAACTTTTGCTTTAACTAATTCAGATTTCATTTCTCGTTCTTTTTTGACTTTGTCACTGGCTTCTTTAACTTCTGCTTCTTGTTTCGCTTTTAATCTAGCTTGTTCCGCCGCTTTTTTAGCTGCTTCAGTATCAATTTTACGTGATTTACGAACTTCAACCTGTACGGCTTTGGCTTTACCTGTTGGCGTAGTCGTACTCACTGTTGTTTTAGTACGGCGTTGTAAGCTCAATTTTTTCGGTGCTTCATTTTCTAATTTATCAGTCATAATATCCTCCTTACAACGATTAACTAAACCAACAGATTTCACGGGCTGCCATAATTAATTCAGCTGCTTTTTCTGGGCTTAATTCTTCAATTTCTGCCAAATCATCAACCCCTTGTTCCGCTAATTCTTCTAGGGTAACAATACCTTGTTCCGCTAATTTAAAAGCAATATGACGCTCCATACCGTCAAGGTTTAATAAACGCTCTTCAATATGTGCGGACTCTAATGCTTTTTCTTCGGCTAATGCCGTTGCGGTAATTGCATTCTTCGCTCGAGTTTGCAATTCTTCAATCAGATCTTCATCTTCCAATCCATCAATCGCCGTTAATTCACTCACCGAAACATAGGCGATTTCTTCAAGAGAAGTAAAACCTTCATCAATCAAAATTTGAGCAAAGTTTTCATCAATCTCAAGTGCGGTCATAAATAATCTTAAAATTTTATTATCTTCCGCTTGGTGTTTTTCATTCAGCTCATCGGTGGTCATCACGTTTAAAGTCCAACCTGTCAGTTGAGTGGCTAAACGGACATTTTGTCCATTACGACCAATGGCTTGTGCAAGATTTGCTGGCTCAACCGCAATATCCATAGAATGATTATCTTCATCTACCACAATAGAACTTACATCAGCTGGTGCCATGGCATTAATCACGTATTGAGCTGGATTATCGTCCCAAAGTACAATATCCACTCGCTCACCACCTAATTCATTGGTAATTGCCTGTACTCTTGCCCCACGCATACCCACACAAGCACCAACTGGATCGATACGTTTATCGCTACTTTTCACCGCAATTTTTGCTCTTGAGCCAGGGTCACGAGCAGAACCTTTAATCTCGATCACTTCCTCACCAATTTCTGGGACTTCTAAGCGGAATAATTCTTCCAACATAATCGGCTTCGCACGGGTCACAAATAATTGAGCCCCTTTGCTTTCTGGTGAAACTTTATACAACACACCACGAACACGATCCCCTGGGCGGAAATTTTCGCGTGGTAACATATCTTCACGTACAATCACCGCTTCAGCTTTTACAGGATCTTCTTTGTTACCAATTAATTCCAGAATAATAGTTTCACGATTAACTTTTTTTACCGTACCAATAACGATATGACCTTCTTCACTAACAAATTGCTCAACCACTCGGCTGCGTTCCGCATCACGAATTTTAGTACTAATTACTTGACGTGCAGTTTGCATCGTAATACGGTCAAACGCCACAGATTCAATTTGATCTTCAACAAAATCACCTACTTGAATATTTGGATCATCTAAACGAGCAGCATCAAGCGTAATTTCTTTAGTCGGGTTAGTCACTTCTTCGACTACTGTCCAACGACGAAATGTATCAAATTCACCTGTTTTAGGATCAATCGCTACACGAACATCAATTTCAGAGGGTTTTTCAACCCCTAAACGCTCTTGTTTTTGAGCATGCTTTTTCTTAGTTGAAAGGGCGATTGCACTTTCTAACGCCTCAAAAATCACTTCTTTTGGTAGGGATTTCTCGTTAGATACGGCTTCAGCCGCTAATAAAATTTCTTTACTCATTTTTTTCATTATCCTTATTAATAGTTAAATTCGATGACTAAAATTTTGCCACAACATTCGCTTTTTGGATATTACCAAACACTAAGGTTTGCGGTTGATTATCGACAATTAAGGTCAACATATCATTGTCAATTTTTTCTAATATACCTTGCCATTTACGGCGATCTGCCACAGGAATACGCAAATGTACACAAATTTCCTTACCAATATAGCGTTCATATTGTGCCAAACTAAACAGCGGACGATCCAAACCTGGTGAAGATACTTCAAGGTTGTATTTATCCGCAATGGGATCTTCTACATCTAAGATAGCACTGACTTGACGGCTAACATCTGCACAATCTTCTACTGTCACACCGCCGTCTTTATCAATAAATAAACGAACCGTCATAAAACGCCCAGATCGTTGACACTCGATACCCCAAAGCTCACAGCCTAAATCTTGCACTGATCCTTGCAGCAATTCTGTTAATTTTTGTTCTAATGTTGCCATTTATTATCCTTGTTTCCTTTTCTGTCCTCTATCTTCTGTTATCTGTATTCAGACACAAAAAAAGGGCTTAAAAGCCCAGTGTAAACTCTCAAATTTTACGTACAAAAAAACCCAAATTCCAAATTTGGGTTTCACTGAACCTTTATTTCCTTTCTTACCAATAAACTTAATAAGAAAGTGGTTGCGGGGGCTGGATTTGAACCAACGACCTTCGGGTTATGAGCCCGACGAGCTACCAAGCTGCTCCACCCCGCGTCCGAAATATGTGGCGTATTATACATAAAGATTTAAACAATTCAAGTTTTTTTTAAAATCCAATGCCTGTACCAACTGCAACACCAACCCCACCATTACTCGCACCAAAACCGCCACCAACAGTACAAGCTGAAAGAAAACTCGCCATTAAAATAAACAAAATTATCTTTTTCATCATACTCTCCTAAAATTAAATTAAAGGGGAATTGTACCGCAATATCATAAAACTGTTAAGATAAATAGAAAAACTAGGGGGCATGCTTGCCCCCGTATCATCTAATTTCGACAAATAATATCTCGCACTAATGGCGAATGATTTCTTACGGATTTCCGTTGTAAACATTTAAAGGTGATATCCAACAAAGAATCGACTATTTTATGGTGATTCTGCACACTACAAATCACCTTATTTTCTAACAGATCTAACATATCATCATTACCAAACGTCGCAATCGCTAAATTTTTCGGAATAGACTTATGTTGACCTAATAACACACTAAAGACCCCTTGTAATAAGGTCAATGATGTTACAAAAATCGCATCTGGCAAAGTATTCTCGACTAACCATTGGGCAAAGATTTTTGCACTACTCTCTTTATGAAAATGATCGGCATATAAAAACTCAGCAGATTTCGACCGCACTTTTAAGGCATTTCGAAAACCTCTTTCACGCTCACGGCTAGTTTGTAATTCAGGAACAGCCCCCAAAAATAACACTCGTTGATAAGATTCTTGAAATAATTTATCCGCCAGTTGAAAGGCATCTTGTTCATCATTAGTTAATACATTTAACGCACTTTTGACATTCACTTTACGGTCAAAGCCAATCACTGGAACTTTACCTGCATATTCTGCATAGAACTGATGATTAGTCACCAACGCACTAGAAATAATCAACGCATCAACTTTACGGCGTAATAATTGCTTAACGCAACCCATCTCATTTTGTTCATTATCATTCGAACAACTAATCAGTAACTGATAGCCTTTCTCACGACAACGGTTTTCTAACTGATTGGCTATTTTGGCATAACTCATATTTTCAAAGTCAGGAATAATTAATCCAATGGTGCGACTTCTACCCGCCCGCAAACTAGCAGCTAACACATTAGGTTTGAAATCATGTTCACTAATTAATGCCTTGACCTTGGCTATTGTTTTATCACTAACACGGTATTGTTTCGCCTTACCATTTACCACATAGCTAGCTGTAGTTCGCGAAACACCTGCTAATTTGGCTAACTCATCTAATTTCATCGCTACCTCAAAAATGCGAAATTTCCAGAACGGGCATTATAAATATATTATTACTCATAAAGAAAGCATTGATTTTCAAAAGTTTGATCTAGATCCCAAAAATTTAACAAAAATGTTCTAATCCATATTGATACAAAGCATTTTTCTTACAATCATAAAGCTCTGCCACAATTGCTGCTGCTTTTTTTAACGGTAATTGTTGGCTAATTAATTGCAACGCTTTAATCGCCTTAGGATCAAATTCATCTGTATCATTTTTTGGTTTTCCCTCAATGATTAACACCATTTCGCCTTTAGTACGATTGCTATCTTCGATTAACCATTGGCGTAAATTTGCCACTTGATTTCCTACGATCATTTCCCATGTTTTGGTAATTTCTCGAGCTAATACAACATATCGTTCTGCCCCAAAAACAGCTTCAATATCAGCTAATGTGTCTAAAATACGGTGGGTGCTTTCATAAAAAATTAAAGTGCGGTCTTCTTTAGCTAAATTTTCCAACTTATCCTTACGTGCTTTACTTTTGGCAGGTAAAAATCCTTCAAAACAAAAACGATCGGAAGCAACTCCCGAAGCACATAGTGCTGTTACTGCAGCACAAGCCCCTGGTAATGGCACAACGTTTATTTCCGCCTGACGACACTTTCTCACTAGATGAAATCCAGGATCACTAATCAATGGCGTACCAGCGTCCGAAATCAAGGCAATATTCAAGCCTTGCTGTAATTTTGCCACTAATAAATCCGCTTTTTGTTGCTCATTATGGTCATGCAAAGCAAAAAAAGGCTTTTTAATCCCATAATGACTGAGTAATAAACCACTGTGACGTGTATCTTCGGCAGCGATCAAATCCACTTCGGAAAGAATAGTTAACGCACGTTGCGTGATATCTTGCAAATTGCCAATCGGGGTGGCAACAATATATAAAGTACCTGAATTTATCATTTTATATCTTCTTATTGCTTTTAATTGATGAGCGAAGTAAGATCTACACATCTTTCTTATAACGGAGTAATTATGTCTATTCTATTACAAGGTACGCAATTTAAAAAACGTTTAATGCCACTTTTATTTCCTGTACTCCTAGCAGGCTGTACAAATTTGTTCGGTAGCGACTTTGATCAAACCTTAAAACGTGATGCCAATGCGAATTCTGACTTCTATATGAACAAAATCGCTCAAACCCAAGAACTCGAAGATCAACAAACCTATAAATTGTTGGCAGCTCGTGTTTTAGTCACTGAAAATAAGATAGCTCAAGCGGAATCCTTATTAGCAGAATTAAATTTAAAAGAATTAACCCCAGAACAATTACTCGATAAATCCTTAATTGATGCACAAATTTCAGCAGTAAAACAACATAATAGCCAAGCTGAAAGCCAGTTAAAATTGATTAATTTAGCACAGTTAAGTTCTTCGCAAACTGCTCGTTATTATGAAGTGTCCGCTCGTATTGCGGAAAATCGAAATCAATTTATTGATGCGGTGAAAGCACGTATTAAAATTGATAGCTCACTAACTGATGTCCAAAGAAAACAAGAAAATATTGACCGCACTTGGGCGTTATTACGCAAAACCAACAAAGCAACCATTAATATTACCTCAGCAGAAGGTGATGCTAGCTTAGGCGGTTGGTTAGCGTTAGCTAAAGCCTACAATGATAATCTAAGCCAACCAGCTCAATTAAGCGAAGCTCTACAAAACTGGAAATCAGCTTATCCAACGCATAGTGCAACTTATTTATTCCCAACTGAGCTAAAAAGTTTATCTAATTTCCAACAAACCCAAGTTAACAAAGTGGTATTATTATTGCCTTTAAGTGGTGATGCTCAACTACTTGGTAGTACCATCAAATCAGGATTTGATAATGCCAAGGGTGATACCAATAATGAAATTCAGGTAGATGTCATTGATACAATGACCACCGATATTCCAACTGCCATTGAACAAGCTAAACAATCTGGTGCAAGAGCAATGGTTGGTCCTTTATTAAAAAATAATGTTGATGTGGTTTTAAGTAATCCAGCTAGTATTCAAGGTCTAAATGTACTCGCCTTAAATTCAACCCCGAATGCTAAAGCAGTTAATCAACTTTGTTATTATGGGTTAGCTCCAGAAGATGAAGCAGAATCTGCTGCGAATAAAATGTGGAACGATGGCATTCATTCACCTTTAGTCATGGTGCCACAATCTGACTTAGGGCAGCGTACAGCCAGTGCATTTACAGTCCGTTGGCAACAGCTATCTGGTTCAGATGCCAATATTCGCTTCTATAATCAAGCACAAGATATCGCCTTAGCCTTAGAAGAAGGTGCTAGTAAACAGGCAGAGGCAATGTATATTGTAGCTTTAAGTGAACAGTTAGGTGAAATTAAGTCAGTGGTTGATAATGTCAATCCACAGCTAAAACTTTATGCAAGTTCTCGTAGTAATTCATCTAATAATACGCCTGAATATCGTTTACAAATGAATGGATTGCAATTTAGTGATATTCCATTCTTTAAGGAAACCGATTCTGAGCAATATAAAAATATTGAGATGAAAACGAATGGTGATTATTCTTTAATGCGTTTATATGCCATGGGAGCGGATGCGTGGTTATTAATCAACCAATTTAATGAACTACGTCAAGTACCAGGATATTCTGTCAGTGGCTTAACGGGTAAACTAAGTGCAGGTCCAAATTGTAATATTGACCGCGATATGACGTGGTTCCAATATCAAGACGGTAATATCAATACCATTAAGAACTAAATGTTTTCACCCAAACAAAAACTTTCTACCAAACAACAAGGGGCGAGATTTGAACAATATGCTCGCCTTTTTTTAGAAAACCAAGGTTTACGTTTTATTGCAGCGAATCAAAATTTTAAGTGCGGTGAATTAGATTTAATCATGTTAGACGATGAAACCTTTGTCTTTGTGGAAGTTCGCCAACGCAAAAATGATCTTTTTGGTTCAGCGGTAGAAAGTGTGGACTGGCATAAACAACAAAAATGGCAAAATGCCGCTAATTTATGGCTTATGCAACAAGGACAAAGCCTAGAAGATGCGGATTGTCGTTTTGATTTAGTCGCTTTCGGTCGAACCCCAAAAGATATTGAATGGATCCCTAACTTTCTTGACTAATATGCTAAATAAAATTAACGATCTCTTTGCAGAAAATATTCAAATTCAAATTTCGGCATCTAAATCATTAGCCAATAATCTAAGTATTGCTACGCAAAACTTAGTGAATTGCCTATTACGTGGCAATAAAATTATTGTATGTGGTTTAGGACGTTCCTATGCAAATGCACAATTTTTAGTCGCTAATTTAATTAATCGCTACGAATTAGAACGCCCGAGCTTTCCCTCTGTTTTATTAAGTCTTGACGGAGCCATGGGTTCTGCTATTATTTTTGATAACCCGACAGAAAACTTATTACTACGCCAATTTAATGCAGTAGCACAACAAGGCGATATTTTATTAGTGCTTTCTCCCTTTGGTAATGAAGAACCCATTTTAAATGTGATACATCAGGCTTTTACCAAAGAAATTTCAGTCATTGCTTTGACCAGTAATAATAGCGATCATTTACGTGGTTTACTGAGTGAAAATGATCTAGAAATTGCCGTACCAAGTAATAGAGAAAGTCGTATTTTAGAAAGCCATTTATTTCTGATTAATGCACTTTGTGAACTTATTGATCATACATTATTTACACAAAGTGGTTGACAAAACCCTGAACTAACAACAGACTATAAGAGGTTATGTAAGGAGTAGAACAAATGAAAATTAACACACTAAAAAATCTCGCAATGATATTAACTGCCACATTTATCCTACAAGGTTGTGTTGCTTTAGGTTTAGGTGGTGCAGCAGTTGCAACCAAAGTTGGTACAGATCCTCGCACAATAGGCTCACAAGTGGATGATGAAACCTTAGAACTCAAAGTCTATGATGCCATCACCAAAGATGAGCAAATTAAAGCTGAAGGTCGTGTAGTCGTGGTTTCTTACAGTGGTCGTGTATTATTACTTGGTCAAGTGCCTGATGAAAGTTTAAAAGAAGTTGCCACAGGTTTAGCGAAAGGTGTTGAAAATATAGGTGATGTATATAATGAAATGCGTGTAGGTTCACCTATTTCACTTACTCAAAAAACACAAGACAGCTGGATCACTACAAAAATCAAATCTGATATGTTGTTAAATTCTGCGGTTAAAACCACTGATATTAAAGTGATTACTGAAAATAAAGAAGTTTTCTTACTTGGTAATGTTACCCAAGATCAAGGCACTGCCGCCGCAGAAGTGGCACGTAAAGTGTCTGGGGTAGAAAAAGTGGTTAAAGTATTTAAATACTTAAACTAATTATCAGCTAGCATTATCTAAGTTTAGCCGCACGAAAAGTGCGGTTTATTTTATTGATCTTTTATAAACACAGGATAAATCATGACGGATATTACAAAACAACAGGTACTAGATGCCTTTCATTTTCGTTCTGCTTGTCGTAGTTACGATCCAAACAAAAAAATCCCACAACAAGATATGGATTATATTTTGGAACTCGCTCGCCTTTCCCCAAGCTCCGTTGGTTCTGAACCATGGAAATTTATTGTGCTACAAAATCCAGAATTGCGTGAAAAAATTCACCCAGTGACATGGGGAATTAAACACCCGATTCAAGAAGCCAGTCATTTAGTGATTATCTTAGCCAAAAAGAACGCTCGCTACGATAGTGAATTCTTACGCAATGCTCTTGTGCAACATGGTCTAAATCCTGAGCAAATTGAAGCCACCATTGTCCGTTATAAATCATTCCAACAAGATGATATTAAAATTCTTGAAAGCGAACGTACTCTATTTGATTGGTGTAGTAAACAAACTTATATTGCCCTTGCTAATATGATGACAGGTGCTGCTTTAATTGGCATTGATAGCTGCCCGATTGAAGGTTTTAACTATGATGAAGTGAATCGTATTCTCGCCCAACAAGGTGTATTAGATCCAAATGAATACGGTGTATCTTGCATGGTAACCTTTGGTTATCGTAATAAGGAAATCAAAAAGAAACACCGTAAACCTGTGGGACAAGTAGTTGAGTGGATTGAATAAAAGAGTGCGGTATTTTTTCACCGCACTTTTAAAAGTGCGGTTTAATATTAAGATTTTTTAATTGCTAACGCTGGCTTGTTATTAAATATTCTACGTTTAAAAACTCTGTTTTCACCTACTACTCTTGGTTTGAAAGCTAATAAATCGTCCAATGAAAATGTAATATGGTTCTTTAAACCTAGCGGGTTTGCCCCATTCAATTCTTTACAACTAACCATAGACGAATTATGTCCGTATTTACTCAAAATATTTAAATGAATACGACTTCTCGCTTCTCGGTTATTGCCTGTTTCACCATTATCTTCGGCAACATCTTGATTTAAATAAGATTTTAAATTGGTTAAATCATTGAGTGCTTTGTAGTAATACTGTTTTAGTTCGTCTGTCCAATTCGACATCTCTGGGAAAGGATTGATATCTCTGAAAGGTACTTTAGTTAATCCGTGGAAAGCCAGTTTATGCATAACAATCAAAGCGATGTCTTGCAAGGCATTGCCAACTATTCGGGTAGCACTGCAATGGGCAGGTGCTGCGATTCTTCCCATATATGCTGTAATGGGAGGATGGCATGTCCATTGTTGAATAGACGAATTAAGATTATTTTGTTCTTGTTGGTTAAGTTGTTTTTCATAGCTTTTTAAATCCATGTTTCTATTTGGTGGTATGCCGACTGTTTCTGTTTCAATTTCACGATAACCGCCACCCACATCAGAATGAGCACCAATAAACGCATAAGTCATTCCCGCCCCGTTTGTGTCGGTTAGTGGAAAGTTTTCACGATATTCATCTAATGCCACAAAATGGACGATTTGTTCGGCACTGTAGGGGGCTAAATTAAAATTATAGGCTTCGTAATTTTCTAAAGACGGTGTTTTACCACGTCTTTCGTTAATAATCAGTTTTAAGTCGCTTTCTTTATGTGTGTCTTGTTTCGGCTTCCAGTTATAATCATCGCCGGGGTTGCCAAAGGAACCAACCGTATCAAATAAACCGACGAATTTTATTTGGTGGTTTAGTTTTTTTCCTGTTTTCGCGAGTGTATTGATAAAATCTCTAGCCATAGCTGCACCGCGGCTAAAGCCAAATACATCAATTTGTTGATTATATTGATCATCAGGAAATTTTTCCAAAAGTTCTTTAACTTGGTTGATTGCCAATCTAATACGTTGAGCCCCACCAGAACCAAAAGCAAGACCCGTGGTGTAATCTTTCTCGTTCTTTTTTGTCCCCACACCTTCAATATAAATAGCTTTAACGACAATTTGACATTCGGTAACCTTTTGCCCTTTGATGGTTTCGCCGTCACGATATAATTTATACAACTTGGCAATATTGCTCAACCCATTCTGACTTCGACCTTCGGAATCGTTATATAAATTATTGCCCGTACCGTCAAAAAACATACCTATTCGGATCACTTTACAAGTCATAAATTACGCTCACTTCTTACTGTATTTTTATAAATAGACCAAACATTTTCCTGTTCATTATCTGGTTGCCATTCTGTATAAAAATCTGGAATTTTACGAGTGATTTTCGGCATACCTTCTTGCACGCCACGCAAACTCCAATTGTTGTAATGAATCCCAGCATCATCATAGTCTTTTTTTAAAACTTCAAAGCGTAAATAATCGTAAATTTCACCTAAAGGTGTATCTACATGACTGCTTTTCATTTTTTTTACAATAAAATCTAGTTTCGGATCTTGTTCAAAGTCACTGCCAATAATGGCACAGACTAAAGCCATAGTTTCTAATGTTGCTCGTCTTCGATTGGGATAATAACGTTTTGCTATTTCATCAACTTTTTCAACCCAAGCCAGTTGAAAAGTTTCGTCTTTATCTAACCAAAAACCAGGATAATAAATATCCAGCATTTTGGCGACTTCACCATAAATTTTCAGTTTTTTCTGATAGTAAATTTTATCCCATTGTTCTTGGGTTAATCGCATAGGTTGAAACATGGTATTCTCCTTATTGTTTGTTGGCTGCGATTCGTTTAAACAGCCGTAATTGATTTCTGCACAACGGCGATTGGCAAAAAAGTCTTCACGAAAAGGTTTATTGCAACCGCTTAAACCGATAATCAGTAACACGGGAATAACTATTTTAATGAATTTCATCATGATATACTCCTAAAAAGTGCGGTCAATTTTGGTTAATTTTTTGTTTGGTTTTAGTTAAAAAACGCTGTTCCAAATTACTTTACAGGTCATAAGCCCTCCAATCCTCTAATTTGGCTATCATAAATATGCCAGACATTTTCCTGTTCATTATCTGGTTGCCATTCTGTATAAAAATCTGGAATTTTTCGAGTGATTTTCGGCATACCTTCTTGCATGCCACGTAAACTCCAGTTGTTGTATTGTCTGCCAGCATGGTCAAAATCTTTCTTTAAAATTTCAAAACGTAAATAATCGTAAATTTCACCTAAAGGGATATCCACATCGTCAGTTTTCATTTTTTTCACAATAAAATCCAGTTTCGGATCTTGTTCAAAGTCACTGCCAATAATGGCACAGACTAAAGCCATTTTTTCCAAGGTTCCACGTCTTCGATTGGGATAATAACGTTTTGCTATTTCATCAACTTTCTCAATCCAAGCCAGTTGAAAAGCGTTGTCTTTATCCAACCAAAAACCGGGATAATAAATATCCAGCATTCTGGCGACTTCAGCATAAACCTGTAACGTTTCTTGGCGACGGATTTTGTCCCATTGTTCTTGGGTTAATCGCATAGGTTGAAACGAGATATTCTCCCTATGGCTTGTTGGCTGCGATTCTTTTAAACAGCCGTAATTAATTTCTGCACAACGGCGATTGGCAAAAAAATCTTCACGAAAAGGTTTATTGCAACCGCTTAAACCAATAATCAGTAACACAGGGATAACTATTTTAATGAATTTCATCATGATATACTCCTAAAAAGTGCGGTCAATTTTAATTGACTTTTATGCTTGATTTTAGTTAAAAACGCCGTTCCGAATTACTTTACAAATTACGCTCACTTCTTACTGTATTTTTATAAATAGACCAGACATTGTCCTGTTCATTATCTGGTTGCCATTCTGTATAAAAATCTGGAATTTTTCGGGTGATTTTCGGCATACTTTCTTGCATGCCACGTAAACTCCAGTTGTTGTATTGTCTGCCAGCATGGTCAAAATCTTTTTTCAAAATTTCAAAGCGTAAATAATCGTAAATTTCACCTAAAGGTGTATCTACATGACTGCTTTTCATTTTGTTCACAATAAAATCCAGTTTGGGATCTTGTTCAAAGTCACTGCCAATAATGGCACAGACTAAAGCCATAGTTTCCAAAGTTCCTCTGTCATGTCGACCATAATACTTTGTCGCAATGTTATCGACTTTTTCAATCCAAGCCAGTTGAAAAGCGTTGTCTTTATCCAACCAAAAACCGGGATAATAAATATCCAGCATTCTGGCGACTTCACCATAAACCTGTAACGTTTCTTGGCGACGGATTTTATCCCATTGCTCTTGGGTTAATCGCATAGGTTGAAACATGGTATTCTCCTTATTGTTTGTTGGTTGCGATTCGTTTAAACAGCCGTAATTGATTTCTACACAACGGCGATTGGCAAAAAAGTCTTCACGAAAAGGTTTATTGCAACCGCTTAAACCAATAATCAGTAACACAGGGATAACTATTTTAATGAATTTCATTATGATATACTCCTTAAAAGTTAAAAGTGCGGTCAATTTTACCGCACTTTTACCCTCAACATAACCAACTACAACAACAGTGCCGATCCCCATTTAATAATATCAAAGAAGAACTTGTTATCATCTGTAGCTGCAGTGGTTGATTTACCATTTTCTTTAGTTTCCACTTCTACCATGGCAGATTTACGTTCCCCTTGTACCACGGCTAAATCATCTCTGGCTTTAGTGCGTAATACAGCACATTGTTTACTATCCAGACTTTCTACATCGTCTTTGGATTTATATTTTTTAAATTGATAGGTGGCGTAATCCATGGCTTTTTGATCGCCTTGAATAATTTTCACATTATCTTCACCAATAATATCTTCTAGCGGATAAAAAAAGACGTATTGAGAGTGAATATAGCTATCTTCTTTTTGGAAATGCTCATATTGAATCCGAGTTAAATTTGGGTAAATACATTGTTCTGTTTGTTTTGCGACAAACGCCCATTTTTGTGCATTACTATCCGATAATTCATACGCCGCTCCAGCATATTCTGCTGGAATAGTAGATTGATTATCACTAAAACTACAACCTAGTAATAAAAATAAGGTAATTGAGAGAGAGAATTTCTTAAACACTGTTAAAATCCTTGTTAAAAATCATTTGTTGCTATTTTAAAGGGAAAATTTATTTCGTCAATCTTATAGCTCAACAATAAAAAAGTGCGGTGTAAAATCTTTTATTTTTTACACCACACCTCAATATGTATTAAAAGGGACTAATCTATCCCAATAATTTCTTCAAAGCATCACCGATTTCTGCAAGGCTTTGTACCGTTGTCACACCAGCATCTTGTAAGGCTTGGATTTTTTCTGCTGCCGTTCCTTTTCCGCCACTAATAATAGCCCCCGCATGCCCCATTCGTTTACCTTTCGGTGCGGTCATTCCCGCAATATAAGACACCACTGGTTTAGTCACGTTGGCTTTGATAAATGCCGCTGCTTCTTCTTCCGCAGAACCGCCGATTTCACCGATCATCACAATGGCTTCAGTTTCTGGATCTTGTTGGAAACGTTTGAGAATATCAATAAAGTTAGACCCTGGAATTGGGTCGCCACCGATACCTACGCAAGTAGATTGACCGAAACCATTATCTGTGGTTTGTTTTACTGCTTCATAGGTTAAAGTACCAGAACGAGAAACAATCCCTACACGCCCTTTTTTATGAATATAGCCTGGCATAATGCCGATTTTACATTCATCTGGGGTAATAATCCCTGGGCAGTTCGGACCAATCATCACCACATCAGTTTGAGCCAGTTTTTGTTTGACGGCTAACATATCTATGGTTGGAATGCCTTCGGTGATACATACAATTAATTTAATACCAGCGTCAATAGCTTCTAAAATGGCATCTTTACAGAACGGTGCTGGAATATAAATTACACTTGCGGTTGCACCAGTTTGCTCAACGGCTTCACGGGCTGTATTAAACACTGGCAAGCCTAAGTGTGTAGTGCCACCTTTATTGGGCGATACACCACCGACTAATTTTGTGCCATAAGCTAAGGCTTGTTCACTATGGAATGTGCCTTGACCACCAGTAAATCCTTGGCAAATCACTTTTGTATCTTTATTAATTAAAATTGACATATCCGATCCTTATTTCGCTGCATTAACCACTTGTTCAGCAGCATCGGTTAAACTTTGAGCGGCAATAATATTGACACCACTTTTGGCTAAGATTTCACGTCCTAATTCAGCGTTATTGCCCTCAAGTCGCACTACTACAGGGACATTAACACCGATTTCATTGACCGCACTAATAACGCCTTCGGCAATTAAATCACAGCGGACAATGCCACCGAAAATATTAACCAGAATAGCTTTTACATTGGGATCGGAAAGAATAATTTTGAACGCTCCTGCAACACGTTCTTTGGTTGCACCACCGCCAACATCAAGGAAGTTGGCTGGCTGTCCACCGTGCAATTTAATAATATCCATGGTTCCCATGGCAAGCCCTGCACCGTTCACCATACAGCCAATATTACCCTCTAATGCCACATAGTTTAAACTTAACGCTTCTGCTTCTGCTTCACGTCCGTCTTCTTGGCTTGGATCTTGCATGGCTTTTAACTCTGGTTGACGGTATAACGCATTATCATCAACCACAATTTTGGCATCTAAACAATGTAAATCATCATTTTGTAAAATCACTAATGGGTTAATTTCTAATAAGCTAAGGTCTTTTTCGATAAATAATTTGCTGAGTTGACAAAATAGGTGAGCAAATTGTGCGACTTGTTTACCCGTTAAACCTAATTTAAACGCCAGTTCACGCCCTTGATAAGGTTGAGCGCCCAGTAAAGAATCAACTGCGACTTTATGTAATAAGTGCGGTGTTTTTTCAGCCACTTCTTCAATGTTCACACCGCCCTCAGTAGAAGTCATAAACACAATACGTTGTGAACTACGATCAATCACGGCACCTAAATAAAGTTCTTTTTTTACCTCTGCACAGGCTTCCATGTAAATAGTATTAATCGGCTGACCATTGCTATCAGTCTGGAACGTAACTAAACGTTTGCCCAAAAAGTTAGTAAAAAATGACCGCACTTCATCGCTAGATTTCACCACTTTCACACCACCAGCTTTACCACGTCCACCAGCGTGAACTTGGCATTTAGCCACCCATGCAGTCCCCCCCAGTTTTTTTGTTGCTTCAATCGCTTGTTCTACATTTTGACAAGCATAGCCCTCACTCACTGGCAAACCATATTGAGCAAAAATTTGTTTGGATTGATATTCATGTAAATTCATCGACTGTCCTTTTTATTCATTTAGCATCAGGGCGTTTTTGCCCAACTCAAATCAGCGAAAATTAAATATCCAATAACAATCTGGTTGGATCTTCTAACAATTCTTTGATCGTGACTAACGCCCCGACACTCTCACGTCCATCAATTAAACGGTGATCGTAAGACAACGCTAAGTACATCATAGGACGAATTACCACTTGACCATCGACCGCAATCGGACGCTCTTTAATGGCGTGCATACCTAAAATAGCACTTTGTGGAGGGTTAATAATTGGTGTTGACATTAACGAACCAAACACACCGCCGTTAGTAATAGTAAAATTACCTCCCGTTAATTCTTCCACGGTAAGTTTGCCATTTTGCCCTTTTTCAGCTAAGGTCTTAATCGCTTTCTCAATTTCCGCCATGCTCATTTGATCGCAATCACGTAAGACTGGAGTCACCAAACCACGTGGCGTTGACACCGCAATACTAATATCAAAATAGTTGTGGTAAATAATGTCATCTCCATCAATAGAGGCATTAATTTCTGGATAACGTTTTAATGATTCCACCACCGCTTTGACATAAAATGACATAAAGCCTAAACGCACACCGTGGCGTTTTTCAAATTTTTCGCCATAGCTTTTACGTAATTGCATAATCGGTTGCATATCTACTTCATTGAATGTAGTCAGCATTGCCGTGGTGTTTTTCACTTCAAGTAAACGTTCCGCCACACGTTTACGTAATCTGGTCATCGGCACACGTTTTTCACTGCGTAAATTTGCTTGTGAGAAATCTTCGCCCGTTTGCACCGCAGTTTGAGCTTTATTGACCAAAGTACGCTCTACGTCTTCACGGGTAATCCGACCGCCTACTCCAGAACCTTTAATTTCTTTCGGATCAAGATCATATTCCGCAATTAAACGGCGAATTGCAGGGCTTAAATCTTCTTGATGATCTTGCTCTGCATCTTGGTTTAAGCTCGCTTTATAACGTTCCGCTGGAGTCGATTCCGCTGTTTTTTCTACTAGTTTGGTTTGAATTCCATCTACTTCGGTGCTTAATTTACCTAGCACTTGGTTACTCACCACCGTTGCCCCCTCGTTTTCAGTAATACTCGCAATCACCCCGTCTGCAGAAGCTGGTACTTCTAATACTACTTTATCGGTTTCAATTTCCACTAAAATTTCATCACGGCTAACGGCTTCACCTACCGTTTTATGCCATTTAACTACCGTTGCATCGGCTACACTTTCTGGTAGTGCTGGGGTAAGAATGTCTAAATCACTCATAATATTTCCTTTTTAATTGTGCATAAAAATTAGCTTATAAAGTTAAAGCATCAGTTACTAAATTCTGTTGTTGTTCATTATGTAATGCCATATATCCAGCTGCTGGAGAAGCAGATGCTGGGCGACCTACATAACGTAAACTGGCATCCTCAGGAATGCTTTGGATAAAATTATGTCGAGAACAATACCAAGCCCCTTGGTTTAACGGCTCTTCCTGACACCAAACATAATCTTTAACGTGTGAATATTCACTTAAAACAGACCGCACTTCATCTTCTGGATAAGGATAAAGTTGTTCAATCCGAATAATAGCGACATTGGTTTGATTGTTTTTACGGCGGCGTTCTAATAAATCGTAATAGACTTTACCCGAACACAATACGACACGTTTTACTTGTGCTGGATCCAACTCATCAATTTCACCAATCACATTTTGGAATGTGCCATCGGTTAATTCTTCCATAGCAGAAACCGCTAATGGATGACGTAATAAAGATTTTGGTGAAATAACGATTAAAGGACGACGCACTTTACGTAGCATTTGACGGCGTAATAAATGATAAATTTGTGCAGGTGTAGAGGGGATGCAGACTTGCATATTATGTTGAGCGCAAAGTTGCAAATAACGTTCCAAACGAGCAGATGAATGTTCTGGACCTTGCCCCTCATAACCATGTGGGAGTAATAACACCAAACCACACATTCTGCCCCATTTCTGTTCACCAGAACTAATAAATTGGTCGATTACCACTTGTGCGCCATTGGCAAAATCACCGAATTGAGCTTCCCAAATGGTTAAGGTTTTTGGTGTGGTGGTCGCATAACCATACTCAAAGGCAAGCACGGCTTCTTCAGAAAGAACCGAATCCCAGACCTCAAAATTACCTTGTTTATCATGCAGATGACATAATGGCACATAGCCATTTCCGTCATTAATACAGTGTAACACCGAATGACGGTGGAAGAATGTACCACGTCCACAGTCCTCACCAGATAAACGGATATGATAACCGTCATCAAGTAAAGTTGCATAAGCCATGGTTTCACCCATCCCCCAGTCTAATAATTTCTCACCTTTTGCCATTAAAACACGATCCGCATAAATTTTTTCTACACGAGGATGAATTGGGTGGGTTTCAGGATATTGTGAAACACGTTGAGCCAAATCTTTAAAGCGTTGTAAATCAAAACGACTTTCATAATCGGCATTCCATTCTGGATTTAAAAACTGTAACCAATCCACTTTATCGTAATTTATCTCTCGCCATTCAGACACCACTCGCTCACCACGATCTAGTGCATCACGGTAATTATTAATAAATCCTGTGGCTTTTGCATTATCGATAATGCCCTCATTAATAAGTCTGTCGGCATATACTTGACGGGGGGTTGGATGAGCTTTGATTTTTTTATACATCATCGGTTGAGTAGCTGATGGTTCATCTGCTTCGTTATGACCATGCCGCCGATAAGACACCAAATCAATAAAAATATCACGCTTGAATAAGGTTCGGAATTCTACTGCCATACGAGCTGTATAGGCTACCGCTTCTGGATCATCACCATTCACATGAATAATCGGTGCTTCGATCATTTTGGCAATATCCGTACAATAAACAGTAGAACGTGTATCTTTTGGGAAAGATGTAGTAAAACCAATACGGTTATTAATCACAATACGAATGGTACCCCCCACCGTATAACCCCGAGCATCAGACATATTCAAGGTTTCTTGTACTACCCCTTGACCAGCAACAGCACTATCACCATGAATAGTCACTGCCAACACTTTACTATGATCATCATCACCAAGTCGTTTCTGTCTAGCACGCACTGACCCTTCAACTACTGGACTGACAATTTCTAAATGTGACGGGTTAAACGCTAACACCAAATGCACACGACCATCATCTGTCAAGAAATCAGAAGAAAAGCCCTGATGATATTTTACGTCCCCAGTACCATTGGTGTAATGTTTGCCAGCAAATTCATCAAATAATTCCGCCGCTTTTTTACCTAATACATTAACCAGCATATTTAAGCGACCACGGTGTGCCATACCAAATACGATTTCCTGTACACCCTGTTTTGAACTATGGCGAATAACTTCCTTAATCAATGGCACAAAGGCATCACTACCCTCTAATGAAAAACGTTTCGCACCGGGGAATTTTGCTCCGATATAACGCTCTAATCCTTCGGCAGCAGTCAATTCAGCTAACAATTTTTCTTGATCAGGTTGGCTAAAGTGCGGTGTATTTACCCAATCTTCTATTTGTTTTTGTAACCATCTACGGGCTTCTAAATCGTTCACGTGCATAAATTCCAAACCAATTTTACCGCAATAGGTTTTCTTCAACGAATCACCCAGTTCACGCAAACTAATTTTTTCTTTATGGAAAATATGTCCACTCAAATCAAAAACTTCATCAAGATCGGCATCGGTAAGGTTATAGAAACGGTAATCTAAGGTTGGGACTTCAGGTTTTTCACGTAAATTAATGGGGTCAACATCTGCCAATAAATGTCCACGATAACGATACGCATTAAGCCATCTCAAGACATTGGCTAAACGCTCTCCCACTTTAGGATCGATGACTGTAACACCTTTGGGGGATTTTTCCAAAGCCAAACGGCGAAAATAATTACGTACTGGTGAATGAGCTTGTTCGGGTTGGCTTGACCCTATAATATTTTTTGCTAAAGAATCAAAGGTTTGTCGCCAACTCACTTCCACAGAATCGGGATCTTGTAAATAATCTTCATACAAATCTTCAATATAAGACTGACTTCCACCAGACAACGCACTTTGTGCTAGCCACTGCTGAAATGAATTATTTTGCATCGTTTTCCTACCTATTAAATTTAACATCTATCATACACAAAATTTAGATTTTATAAGTGTAATCTAAATGGCGTAACTTTACCTTATTATTGAAAATAAAAATATGATCTACATCACACTTTTTAAATTTAACAAAAATTTTACATGACTTTTTGCAGATAAAGCATACAAAAATAGGATTATATTTAGACAATATGAATAATCAAGCCAGATTCATAACATCATGACATTGTCGGGTTGAGAACTTACAAAAATTACAAAAACATAACATAAACACAACAAAGCCCAATTTGAGTGATGCTATAAAATTTATATCTATCGGTGTCGCAAATTTATTTAGGCTATGCTTACATTAGAATTATCTCATTATAATTTGATTAGAAGTGTCCTGATCACTATAATTAAATGATAATCGTTCTATTTTAAGCTAGACTAACACAACTTGAACACCGCTGATTATTGAAAATTCAAGTTTGTTGTTAGCAAAAATAAATTTTAGGAAACTTAACATCATGATGATAGATAAACGTCTGATTAACACGGTGGAAGACAGCAAAAAATGGATTGCTGCGACTGTGTTGTGGAATTGGCTTGCGTTGGTTGGCAGTATTGTCACTGCGGTCACATTTGCTTGGTGTCTGCATCAGGCTTTTGAGCAAACTCTAAGCCTGACAAGTGCGGTGATTTTTTTTATTGTTTTAGTTGCTGCATTGAGCTTGCGTGTGTTTGCAGGGAAAATGGCAGGCAAAGCATCTTACTATGCTAGCACCAATGTTAAACATAAATTGAGAACCTTAATTTATCAGAAATTAGCCTCTATGCCGTTAAATCAGGTTAATCAACAATCCACTTCTTCGTTAGTGCAAATTGCTTCAGAGGGTGTAGAACAAATTGAGATCTATTTCGGACGTTATTTGCCACAATTATTTTATAGTTTACTTGCCCCGCTGACTTTATTTCTTTTTTTAGTCTTTTTTAATGCACCGACCGCTCTAGTTTTATTGGTTTGCGTCCCCTTAATTCCGATGTCAATTATTGCAGTCAATAAAATTGCTAAACGACTATTAGCCAAATATTGGGCGATTTATGTGGGATTAGGCAGTAGTTTTTTAGATAACTTACAAGGGCTAGTCACCCTCAAAATTTACCAAGATGATGACTATAAAGCGAAACAAATGGATATTGAAGCGGAACATTTTCGTAAAATCACTATGAAAGTGCTAACTATGCAGCTAAACTCTGTTTCGCTGATGGATTTATTGGCTTATGGTGGTGCGGCGATTGGGATTTTAACCGCATTATTGCAATTCCAAGCAGGACATTTAACCGTCTTTGCGGTCATTCTATTTATTCTACTTTCCTCTGAATTTTTCATTCCTTTACGTTTACTTGGTTCATTTTTCCACGTTGCCATGAATGGTAAAGCGGCTTCAGATAAAATTTTCACCTTATTAGACACACCAATAACACAAACCCAAGCTGAAAGTGCGGTGAATTTTGATGAAAAAAATAACATTCAAATTACATTACAAAATTTACATTTTGCTTATTCAGCTGAAAAGAATGCCATCAATGGCTTAAACTTAACCATTCAACCCCATCAATTAACCGTTTTCGTGGGGAAAAGTGGCTGTGGAAAATCAACCTTAGTTTCCCTGTTAATGGGCTTTAACCACGCACAACAAGGACAAATTCTGTTTAATGACAAAAACAGCACAGATTTGCACCGCACTTCATTCTATCAACAAATTTGTTTAGTCAGCCACAGCAGTTATATTTTCAAAGGGTCATTACGAGAAAATATGCTGATGGCACAAATAAACGCTAGCGATGAACAAATTTATCAAGCGTTAAGCCAAGTTAATTTGGCAGATTTTGTGCGAGAAAATGGTGGTTTAGATATGCCATTATTAAGTCGTGGTAATAATTTATCAGGCGGACAAATTCAACGTTTAGCCCTAGCTCGAGCCTTATTACACGATGCCAGTTGCTATATTTTTGATGAAGCCACCAGCAATATTGATGTAGAGAGTGAAGAAATTATCTTGCAGTTTATTCATAAACTTAAAGCTGAAAAAACCATTGTCATGATTTCACATCGTTTAGCCAATGCGGTACAAGCGGATAAAATTTATGTGTTAGATAACGGGCAATTAGTCGAACAAGGAACACATTCGCAACTCATGGAAAAACAAGGGCTTTATACAGAAATGTTTAACCAACAAAAAGCCTTAGAAAATATCAGAACAGGAGCAAATTATGCGTAAAAATGGATTTATCATCATGTGGCATTTGCTCAAATTAGTCACACCATTAGCTCATATTATGAGTTTCACCATTATTATGGGAACGCTTGGCTTCCTTGCGGCGATTTTTATTATTGTGTTGGGAGCAATCGGATTAGTGAATCTAGCAGGTTTTGCCACTCACTTTACTTTTAGTCAAATTCTTACCGCACTGATTGTACTGGCTATCGCTCGTGGTATCCTACGTTATTTAGAACAAATGTCAGGGCATTACATTGCCTTTAAATTATTAGCACTATTGCGTGATAAAGTCTTCACCGCCCTACGCCGTTTGGCTTTTGATAAATTACAACAAAAACAATCGGGGCAATTATTATCATTAGTCACCAATGATATTGAATTACTGGAAGTATTTTACGCTCACACCATAGCACCTATTGCTATTGCTATTTTAACATCGGCGATTTTACTCATGGTATTTGGGGCTATTTCTGTTTGGTTTGTCTTAATCGCTTTGCTTGCCTATATCACCATTGGCTTTATTCTACCCACAATTACCACTGCCATGGCTCGTGATGAAGGTAGAAAATACCGTGAATTAGTCGGTGAAATGAATGATTATTTTCTTGACAGCATTCGTGGCATGAAAGAAATCCAATTATTTGGTTATGAAGACCAACGGTTAGCACAAATTAATCAACGTAGCCAAGCCATCGATCAAGCCTTTTTCCGCATAAAAGCACAAGAATCTAAAGTGCGTGCCTATACAGAAATAGCAGTTTCATTGTTTAATATGTTGATCTTAGCGACCGGATTAATTTTATTCTATTATCAACAAATTGATTTCAGTGGCTTATTGATTGCCGTTATTCTACTGATGTCAAGCTATGGTCCTGTAATTGCATTAAGTAATCTTTCCAATAATTTATTACAAACCCTTGCCAGCGGTGAACGAGTACTGGGTTTACTGCATGAAAAACCTGTACTAGACGATGTAAAGTGCGGTGTAAATTTAGCAGAAATTGAACAAATCAACGTTACAGGTCTTAATTTTGCTTATGCTGATGAACAGATTCTGTCTAACATCAATCTCAGCTTAAACAAAGGGCAAATTTTAGGTATTCACGGACGTAGTGGCAGTGGTAAAAGCACTTTGTTGAAACTGCTAATGCGTTTTTACGATCCACAATCTGGTCATATTCAAATCAATGGCATAGATTTAACCCAAATCAACACTCAAAGTTTACGTGAAAATATGGCATATATTACGCAACAAACCTATATTTTCAATGAAAGTATTTATGAAAATATTATCATGGCAAAACGCCATGCCAGCCAACAACAGGTTATTGAAGCGGCTAAAAAAGCATCTATTCATGACTTTATTATGAGCTTACCTGAAGGCTATGAAACGAAAATCACCGAATTGGGTAACAGCCTATCAGACGGCGAAAAACAACGCATTGGCATTGCCCGAGCGTTCTTACATAATAATGTCCCGATTATTTTACTTGATGAACCCACAAGTAACTTAGATAGCTTAAATGAAGCTATGGTTTTACAAGCATTACTTAAAGTAAAACAAGATAAATTAATTGTCTTAGTCAGCCACCGAACCTCAACCATGCAAATTTGCGATCAGGTGATTCATATTGAGAATGGGCGAGTGTCGTAAATATATAATGCTGTGAATATTGTGCCATATTGATCTGACCCTCAAAAGTTAGATTAATTTAAGGACTGAGTTCTAAACGCAGTCCTTTTAATTTTGGCTGAATAGGTTATTTTTATAGCAAATAACAATAATTCTCATTTGCTTGTGAAATACATTTTCATTATAATTATCCACATTGGAAATTTTCTTCTTTTAACTAAAAATAATCTTTGGATCATGTAGGGAGATACGCTATGTTTAGGAAAAATCCTGTTTTTTCATTCTCATTAATTACTTTAGCCGTGTTAGGCTATAGCCAACCTAGCTTTAGTGAAGAATCTAGTCAAACGGAAACGTTAGATAAAATTTCTGTAACAACAGAAAGTGAACAAGATCAAAAACCTGCTGTCATCAAGAAAACACACCAAACTATTCAGCGAGAATTAATCAGAGATACGCGTGATTTAGTGCGTTATACGACAGATGTGGGTGTGGCTGATAATGGTCGCCGTTTAAAAGGATTTTCCATTCACGGCGTGGAAGCAAACCGAGTCAATATCAGCATTGATGGTGTAAACCTGCCTGATGCCGAAGAAAACAGCTTATATGCTCGATATGGTAATTTTAACAATTCACGCCTTAGCATTGATTCAGAATTAGTGAAAAGTATTGATGTGGTTCGGGGATCAGATTCCGTCAATAGTGGTAGCGGTGCATTAGGTGGTTCTGTCAATTATCATACTTTAGATGCACAAGATATTGTTTTTGAAAATCAATCTTTTGGCGGATTATTACGCTCTGGTTATGCCAGTAAAAATAGAGAATGGGTTAATACGGCTGGTTTAGGTTATGTTGATGAAAAATTCGATGCGTTGCTAATGTATTCTCATCGACAAGGACATGAATTGAAAAGTGCTGGCGGAAATATTACCCCTTGGGGAACATCTCGCTATGATACAGAAAAAGATATAGCTCGCCGAGCAGAAGTAGGAAGTGCCCGTATTCATCCAGATCCGTCCGATCATAAATTACGTAGTTATTTAGCCAAATTTAATTGGAAAATCACCCCTGAACATAAACTTGGTGTGGCTATTTCTGGACAGAATAATAAATTATCGCTCAACGAATTATCCTATGATATGGACACTTCTTGGCGAGATTCAGATGATTATCAAAAACGCTTAAACGCAAATCTATTCTACGAATGGATACCAAACAATAGTACTTTATTATCTCTTGTTCGTGCTGATGTTGATTATCAAAAAACCAAAAATGGTGCAACTAATTACAAAGGTAATTATGATCGTACTGGTAATTGGCGTGATGGTTATGATTATACTAAAGGTACACTATTTAATGTAGATGACCGTAATATGGAAACCAAATACAAACGTTTCTCTTTACGTGTAGATTCACAGCCATTCCAATTAGGTGGTGATCATTTATTATCTTTTAAAAGCTATATTGCTCAACGGGATTTTGAAAATATCAACAATGATAAAATACTCAATACGGATGGCAGTATAAACCAAACTCGTATTTATACCATTCAACGCCCAGTTAAAACCAATCTATATGGTTTTGGTTTACAAGATAATATTTATTGGAATGACATTTTTTCTTCTGTCGTTGGCGTACGTTATGATCACACTACACTCAAACCACAAAATTATCAAAATGGTGTGCCTTGCACCGTTTCTTGTATAAAAGCAGAAGAACGCAATACCCCAAGAAATAATAGTTACAATAACTGGAGCGGCTCATTAGGATTAGAGGCTCAAATTAACCCTGTTTGGAAAACTGGCTACAATATTAATACAGGTTTCCGTGTACCAACCGCTTCTGAAATCTATTTTACTTTTGATAACCCTGCGGGTAACTGGAAAGCCAATCCAGATTTAAAAGCAGAACGTAGTACCAATCATAATTTATATTTACAAGCCAATTCCCCCGTTGGAATGCTGGATATGAACTTATTTTATACTCGCTATAAAAACTTCCTATTTGAACAAGAAACGACCGATCTTTACTACAACGAACTTTGTTCTGATGACTACAATGGTATTTACTGTCATCAATATTCGCCTGCTCCATTCCAACAAATGGTGAATATTGATAATGCCAGAATTTATGGGTTAGAAGTGAAAGGTAGTATTAATTTACACGAAATCAGTCCGTTACCTGATGGCTTTAAAATTTCAGGGGCATTAGGTTATAGCAAAGGTAAATTATCCAATGGTGATAGCTTATTATCTATTCAACCATTAAAACTTGTGATTGGCTTAGATTATGAAGATCCAAATGGTGTCTGGGGAATATTCTCACGAGTTACCTATCAAAAAGGAAAACGAGGTAAAGATGCTATGATTACTGAACGTGATTCAAGTTGTGTTGAAGAAAATTACTATGGCTTATGTGAAGAATGGGAAGATACTGTCACCCACCGAGAATATCGTTGGTTAAATAAATCCTATTGGGTCGCTGATTTATTCGGTTATTACAGACCGACTAAAAACATTACCTTACGGGCAGGTGTCTATAATATTTTCGACACCAAATATCACACTTGGGACAATTTACGGGGTATTAACTACCGCAGTACTATTAACACTGTAGATTATCGTTATGGCAATCAAGGTCTTGAACGCTTCTACGCTCCAGGTCGTAATTACAGTGCATCGGTGGAAATTCGGTTTTAGCCATTAACCCCGTACTTGCATACGGGGTTAAGCATAGTTACGCCACCCCGTGGCTGGCTTGTTTCAAGATGCGGAGCATCGTTACTATCTAGCCCTGTACGCAAGTGCAGGGTTAAAATATTTTCACCGCACTTTCCCCAAAAAACTACAAAATCTGTGCCAAGAACTGCTGCCCTCTTTCCGTTTTCGGTTGACGGAAAAATTCATCTGGGGCAGTTTGTTCAATAATCATGCCTTGATCCATAAATACCACGGAATCGGCAACTCGTTGAGCAAAGCCCATTTCATGAGTAACGCATAACATCGTGATACGTTCTTGCTCGGCGAGTTCTACCATGACATCTAACACTTCTTTCACCATTTCAGGATCGAGTGCAGAAGTGGGTTCATCAAATAACATAACTTTGGGTGACATACAAAGGGATCTGGCAATCGCCACACGTTGTTGCTGTCCGCCAGATAATTGCCCTGGATATTTATAAGCCTGATCAGCAATTTTTACCCGTTCTAAATATTTTAAGGCAACATCAATGGCTTCTTGCTTGCTCTTTTTTAATACCCAAATTTGCCCGAGCGTCAAATTTTCTAACACGGTCAAATGTGGGAATAAATTAAAATGTTGGAATACCATGCCGACATTGCGGCGAATTTCTTCTAGGTGTTTCAGATTATTATTTAACAACACCCCATTGACAATTAACTCGCCACTTTGATGATGTTCTAACCCATTAATACAACGAATTAAAGTTGATTTACCCGATCCTGAGGGACCTGCGATGACAATTTTTTCACCCTCGTTGACGGTTAAATTTACCGCTTTGAGAACGTGAAAATCGCCATACCACTTATTCACATTGCTTAATTGCACCATGACTTTAGACACAAATTCGCTCCTTATGTTGCTTTAATTAGTGCTGTCTTGCCAAGTCTAAACGTTGCTCAATATAACGTGAGTAACGGGACATGGCATAACAAAAAATAAAATAAATAAACGCAAGAAATATATAGGCTTCCACGCTAAACCCTTGCCATAACGGATCGGCAAGTGCGACTTTTGCCGATAGCGTTAAATCATAAATCCCGATAATCACCACTAAAGAGGTGTCTTTAAAAATCGAGATAAAAATGCTCACCAACGGCGGAATGACCACTTTTAAGGCTTGCGGTAAAATAATAAGTCGCATACTTTGCCAATAACTCAAGCCTAAAGATGCCGCCCCCTCAAATTGCCCTTTCGGGATAGATTGCAAACCACCCCGCACCACTTCGGCAATATAAGCGGACACATACACAATCACTGCGATTTGCGCTCGCAGTAATTTATCCAAGGAAAAACCATCAGCAAAGAACAACGGTACCATCACCGATGCCATAAATAACAAGCTAACGAACGGCACACCACGCACCAATTCGATATAAGTAATGGATAATGAACGAATAATTGGCATGTCTGAACGGCGACCTAACGCCAATAAAATACCTAACGGGGTAGCAAACAAAATCCCGAAAATTGCCAAAATTAACGTGACGGGCAAACCGCCCCAACGTGCGGTTTCAATTTCCGTTAAACCGAAAATACCACCGTGCATTAACACGCCACAGATCGCCAACACCACCAACCAAATGCTCACGAGAGATTTTTTCCAAAAGCGAGAAATAGCACTCAAAATAATTAAGGCGATCAACAAAATGCAAACTAAAAACGGTCGCCATTGTTCATCAAAAGGATAAATCCCAAACAAAATCATGCGGTATTTATGATGCACAAAGGACCAACAGGCACCTGCTGAAGCATGACATTCTTGTCCACTGTTTGCGGTGAAATTGGCTTGCAACAAGCCCCATTCGACTATCGCAGGAATAGAAAAGAGTAAAAACCAAAGTACCAGAATAGTTGCCAATCCATGTGCAGGGGTAGCAAATAAATTATTCTTTAACCACAGCCAAACGCCCGTTTGCTTAGGTGGACGTGAACATTCTTCTAGGCGTTGCAATGAAGAAAGTGCGGTGTTTTTTTCGGTTAAATTTACCATGGTTACTCCCCTACCTTTCCACCAACGCCATACGCTTGTTATACCAAGCCATAAAAATAGCGATACTGATACTAATCGTAAAGTATGCCAACATAATAATCATCACCGCTTCAATGGCTTGTCCTGTTTGGGTCAGCATCGTGTTGACAATCGACACAATATCAGGATACCCAATCGCAACGGCTAACGAGCTGTTTTTGGTGAGATTCATAAACGTATTACTCATGGCAGGAATCATCACTCGCACTGCTTGTGGCATAATAATCAGGCGTAAGGTTTTAAAACGAGATAAACCAAGCGACTCGCCAGCTTCCCACTGCCCTTTGCCGATACTTTGAATGCCTGAACGTACAATTTCTGCCACAAATGCCGCTGTATATAATACTAAACCCAATAATAATGCTGCTAATTCAGGACTAAAATGCCAGCCATTAACAAAATTAAATCCTTTCAGTTCAGGTTTTACCACATCAAGCTGACAGCCCGAAAACAACACCGCTAATACAGGGAAAAGGACAAAAAAGCCAAGGCTGATATAAAACACAGGGGTCGTTTGCCCTGTTTTATTCTGTTTATTTTTCGCCCAATAGGCTAAAAAAATCGTGGCAAGGATAGCTAAAATGAACGCCACACCGAGCCAAGGGAGTGAGTCCCCCACTAATGCTGGAATTTTAATCCCACGATTAGACAAAAACACCCCGTCAATCGGATTTAACGCTTGACGAGGGCTGGGTAGATTTTCTGTGAGTAAGGAATACCAAAAGAATAAATGAATCAGCAACGGAATATTTCGCATCACTTCCACATAAACCGAGGCTAATTTATTGACTAACCAGTTAGTAGAAAGTCTTCCGATACCAATCAACGTACCCAATAAGGTAGCCAACACAATACCAATAAAAGACACAAGCAAAGTGTTAAAAATTCCTACCTTGATCGCCTGCCAATAAGTATCGGTAAGGTTGTATTCAATGAAAGATTCACCAATCGCAAAACCTGCCTCTTTATCTAAAAAAGCAAAGCCTGTTTGAATATTGCGAGCAGCTAAATTATGCAAGGTATTGTCCACTAAATACCAAACAAAATAAACAACGACAGACAATATCACGATTTGGTATAACCAAGCTCGCGTGTTTGCGTCATTTAAAGAAAATTGTAGTTTTTTCATTATGTAACGAGGGCGTAATAATTACGCCCCTCTATTTTATAAATAATTGTTATAGTAATATCAAGTAGTTAAATATTAACGAATCGGCAAGCCGTAGTGTAAACCACCGTGTGTCCATAAATTATTTAACCCACGAGGAATATTTAACGGACTGTCTTTCCCTACATTACGGTCAAAACTTTCGCCATAGTTGCCTACTTGTTTAATAATGTTATACGCCCATTTATCGTCTAAACCAAGGTTTTTACCAGTTCCCTCGCTAACACCTAACAAACGTTGAATATTTGGATTTTCACTTTTTAATTTTTCATCCACATTGGCACTGGTCAAACCCAATTCTTCGGCGTTGAACTGTGCTTGCAACGTCCATTTCACAATATTAAACCATTGTGAATCACCTTGACGCACGAAAGGTGCTAACGGCTCTTTAGAAATCAAATCAGGTAACACCACATAATCATCAGGATTAGATAAACGTGAGATACGAATTGAGGCTAAACCAGACGCATCAGTGGAATACACATCACAACGACCAGAAGCAAAGGCATTGACCACTTCATTAAATTGATCGAATACTACTGGCGTATATTTAATATTATTTGCTCTCGCCCAATCTGCCAGTGTGTTTTCATTAGAGGTTCCTGTTTGTAAACAAATAGTCGCCCCATCTAACTCTTTAGCACTTTTCACGCCAAGAGATTTTTTCACTAAAAAACCTTGTCCATCATAAAAATTTACCCCCGGAGATTGTAAACCAAGTGCGGTATCACGTTGTTGTGTTACTGTGGTATTACGGGTTAATACATCAATTTCCCCTGATTGAAGTGCGGTGAAACGTTGCTGAGAATTTAATGGCACAGTTTTAAATTTAGTGGCATCACCAAACACAGCAGCCGCCACAGATTTACACAAATCTACATCTAAACCTTTCCATTCACCTTTATCATCAGGTGCAGAAAAGCCTGCAAAACCCGTGGTGGTACCACAAATCACGTGACCACGTTGTTTTACGGTATCAAGGGTTGAAGTTTGTGCATTGGCACTAAAGGCACTGCTGCTAAGTATTGCAATAACGGTTGTAGCCAATAAATTTAATTTTTTCATAAAGTTCTCCAAAAAAGGGGATTATAATCAATAGACTCACAACTGTAATGAAAAAATCTTATATAAGCAAATAAAATTAGGTTATATTAAATAAGATTTAGTTATAAAGATATAAAAAACCGCTCTTCTATAGCATGATCGCCCCCCCAAAAAAAATTGTACTAATAACCAACCAAGTCAAGGTGCAGATTTTTATGACTAAATATAATCAAATCTTTAAACAACAAGTCATAGATTTTTACTTCGCAAATCATGAAAACTTACCCAAAACAAAAGCATTCAAACATTTTAATCTACCCAATGAAATGGTTAGACTGTAGATTACACAATTCAAACATTCAGATTTAGGCAGATATGTCGCATTACATCTTGATTTAACAAGCTCCAAAATGATTAGCTAATGGTTGAAAACCTTTGAAAAACAAGGTATAAAAAGGAACAATATTTTTCGATAAAAAGGAACCCCCTATGCCATCAATCTGGATACAAACAGGCTATTGTCTTGCACAAAGTGAAGTATCATCTGAATACCAAACCGAAAAACCAGTAGCGTTAATTTCTTATGCCAATAGCAAAGAAGAATTTGAACAACGTGTAGCAGTCGGTTTGCAAAAGCAGACTTACCGTTTTCGTACACAGTTGGCACCCTTGCCAATGAATACATTTTTTGAACGGCATGGTAAAGCTTGGTTGATTCACTCCGCTCGGGATTTAACCGAAAACGAAGTGCGTATGATTGATTTAGGTGAAAGTGAACAAAAATTGGTCTTGTCCGACACTAATTATGTGCTTTGCCATCAAATCAAACCAGTAAAATTACTTGATTGGCAATTTGGACGTCATCCTAAATTATTTGCCCCTGATGAAATTTCAAAACTGCTTTTTCCCGATGTAGATATTCCAGCAGATATGTTTCAAATAGGCTGGGAGAAATGGCAGCAACCCACTTTTCCTGCCCCAAAGTTTGATGAAAAAACGTATCAAAAAGACACCGCAGTTTTCGGTGAACCGTTACCACCGTTAAAATGCTATGTAATTTTAGATAGCAATAAATACCCATTCTTGCGACCTGAACGTTTTTCCTGTCGTATTGAAAACTTATTCCAAGGGGAATTTGCCAAAGAAACCGAGAAAGTTGCCCCTTATCTGGTGGAAGTCATTCCCTATAATGAAAGTCAGCAGTCTGGTGAATTATATGGGATTTTTAATGAATTTGAAGCTGTTAATCGATTTAACTGGCAAGACCGTTCGGTAATTTTTATCCATTCCCGCTATGATTTCGACACCGTATTGCACCACTTCCGCCATTTTCCGATGATGAAAGACGAAAACGACAAATGGTTCTTCTTCCGCTTCTACGACCCGAAAGTACTACGTGAATACCTTGCAGTGATTGCCAAAAGTCCTGAAAAACTGAGTAAATTCTTTGGCTATGATAAGCGAATTATCCATGCGTTTGGTTCAGGTATTGATGACAGTTTTAATTATTATCAGCTCAAAGCCCTGCCAGAAGAAACGGTGCCTGCCAAAATTATGTTGGCAAAATGGGAAATGGAGGGGTTTAAAGAGCAGAAGTGGCTGGCTAAAAAAGATAAAGCCTTACAATATCTGTTATACCAATACCCCCATTTAGTCACGGAACAGGATAAAAATGACTTATCGCAGGGTTTAGATGAAGCATTTCAAAAAGGCTATACGGATATTGACAGTCTGATACAATATGCGATGGCAAGACAAAGTGCGGTGAAAAACGGGCAAGATTTTTATGCCGAAGAAAACTATTTACTTGAGAGGCAGTATAGCTTAACTGAAACAGCATCATTACTTTGGCATAAATTTATACAGGATACAGATGATGAGTCATACCCAAAAGATTGAAAGACCAACAGGCAGCATTTCGCCGATAAAAATGTGTCAACCAGGACATATTATTTACCCCGTTCGTTTGGCATTAAGCAAAACCTATTTAGATAACATTCCCACATCATCAGCTCTCCCTGTGTTACCGAAGAGTTTTGCAGAATTAGGTGGAGATTATGAAACACGTCAGTTACGTACAGGCTATATTTACATCTTGATGCTTAATATAAATCCATCTTCACGAGAGGAATTTGCCAGTACAAGGGCAAATAACATGTATAACTGGCTAATTTATCAATATACGACTAAAGATATTTCTGATGGTTATAGTGCAACGATGTATCATTTTTTACGCTATCCGTACGGAAATCTTACCGCTCATTGGCATATCCCTGCCGATAATATAGGAAAACCATTTATTCCTTTACCACCCGGTGTGAGCGTTATTGACATTATGTATAGTGAAACGGCATTGGCACCTGAAATATTAGAAAAATTAGCTAATGATGAAAGCACGCGTAACGATTGGATGCAAAAGTTCTTTTTGAATAAAGAAGAAGGACTGGTAAAAAAAATTGATACCAAAGACCAAATCAAAGACTATGTTGCCGACTTTAATGACCAACAACAATTTGTTGCACAAGAAGAAGATAATGCACGCCGTAATATCTTTATTGGTAAACGCCCTGAATATGAAAAAATTATTACTCAAATAAATAATTGTAATAACGTTCACCTTGTGGCATTAAAAGACCCAGTGGGAACAGTACGTGATTTATCGGGTTATCACCATTATTTAGCTAAACAGCGTCAAACAGTGATGAGAAAATATGAATATGCTATCACTACCGCACAGATAATTCATAATTATGTTACGCAAAAATATATTAAAGCAAGAAATGATTATAATGCTGTTTTAGCCAGCGGTTCAGCAGGCTTTGGTGTTATTCCAGCAGAAGAGATAAACGATATTTATGCGTCATTAAATATACATAAAGCTCATCTAACTCAACATGGGAACAACGATATTTTTGACGCATTAAAAGCTGAATTTGCCTTTGAAACAGACATCAAGGGGATTAATTCCGTACATAAAATGGCAACTATCCCTACACTATATGGCAAGCCATTTAAAAATTTGGTGAGAATTTTTACTCACTACCTGAATAGTTCGGAGATTAAAAACCGATTTGAAACACTCACTACAGTATTGCTTACTAAAAACACATCATCTAAGGAAAGTACACCACAGTATATCACAGAAAATTGGTGCTTATTTATGCAAAGTATTTTACATGGTCTTGATGCATCCTCTTACGGTCGAAATGCAATTATTGCCGCCCTTTGTCCGCGAGGAAAAGATTTTTCTTTTCCCAATACAGCACAAACCGATGATGGTGCCATTTCTGCGTTAAAAAATATTTTAGGCAACACTGAAACAATACTTAACACGTTAAAAGAAAATGCTATAGCTGAAGAATTTAACCTAAGTGCGTATGATTCTTTTATTAGAACCGTGATTGATAAAATGGCAGTACATGATACATACCGAAAAAAAGGTGAACCAACCTATCAGGAATTAGTGCAAGTTATCTACGGCAAACAGTCCCCCCTTGCCCCAAATTCGCCCCCGAATAGTAGTAGCTATGATGAATTATTTAAAACCATGCCGTTTGAGGGGTTGAAGAAAACCCTATTTTTTAGTCAGTTGTTGGCAACATTTTGGGATAACAATAATGCGAAAACAGAAGCTGGTAAATTAGCCCAAGACCCGACCTTGCTTGCTGCCAATATGCTACTTAATGAATATGCCACTAAAGGTAGCATACTTGAGCGTGTGAGAAATGGCGAGAAATTCCCGAAATTCAGCAGTAATGCTGCACGGTTAAAATATGTTGTCATGAATATGAATACCTTATTAGCGGGGATAAGTGCATTATTTGCTTATGGTAACTGGAAAGAAGCCAGTTATAAAGGTGATGAAGCCGCTATGTATGGAGCTTTACTTCAGGGAGTGGGTGGTATTACTTTTGAAGGCTCAATTGGGGCTTTGGGTTATTTATCACTTCAAACCCCTACACCAGTAATTTTACGTTTAATCACGCTTGCCCGAGTAGGCACTGCTATTGGTGCATTGTTATTACTGGCTGGGCTTATTGCATCGGCGTTTGAACGAGTAGATATGGAGATATGGATTGAGAATGGGTTTTGGGGGAAGAGTGAATTTTATTGGGGTAATGCTGTAAATGCTTATCAGTGGGAAAATCAAAAAAGAGTAGATGCTGATGACTTTCTATCGCAAATTGATATGAGTATCTTTACTTATGAAAACGATACAAATCTAAAATCATCAGAGATAGTTAAATGTTATCAAATTGAAATGCAACGATATTATCAATTTTCGATCCCCATTAAATTATCACTTGTTAGTAAAGAAGATAAACATAAGATATTGGTGGAACATCCTTCAATTACCAGTCAAGAAATAGCACAACAAATTCGAGCTGTACGCGGAAGAGGCGATGCGGCACCTATAATCATTATTGCCCATGGTGAATTTTATTCTTACGCACAACCGAATGAAATAATATTTGATGAAAATAAACTGGGACAGGCTATTTTATGTTTTCCAACACCATGGACTGTTACGCCAGTAACACAAGCCCAACTAGGAACATTTGAGCGATATGAATTTGAACGAAATAAAATATCTAAAGTAGTAGATGAAAATGTTTATGGTATAAAAATACGGGTAGCTATTCCCCATTATCAGGGGGCAACAACCTGTTTTATGTCGAAAGAACAAGCTACGCTTTATTTTAGATAAGGAAAGAAAATGATTAAAGAAGATATTTATTACAATCTAAGTTATTCAATCCGTAAACGCGGCAAAGATGAGATTGAAATTCGAGCATCGACATTTGATGGTTATATTCGAGGGTTTATTCGAGCCGTTTTGATTGGAATATTTTTTATGGGAACATTTTTTGATTTGAGCCACGGAAAAGAGCCTTTTTCTGATGAAATAAAAACTATCCAATTAGATTTTATGTGGGCATTTTATCCTGATGAAGATCTTATGCCGTCATATCAAGAAAAAGTTAATAGATATAATGATCCTAATTTTATAAAAAAATACCCTAATGCTAAACTAAACACTTATGAAGAATACAAAAATTATTACCTTGATGTATTTAAATGGAACCGTATCCGTGCCTATTTCCATTTTATCTGGCCGCCCATATTATTATTTTTTATCTTCTTCCCAAGAATAAACGGTATTCGGGTTAATCGCAAAAAACGCTTAATTTATTGGCAAGATGCGTTTAAGCAATATCCTGTGGCTTATGTACCTGAAAAAGGCGATCCACTAACGGGGATTATTTACGATAAATTTGGTTTATATGCCTTTGGTGGTTTTAAACATTTTTCGTTGCATATTCAAATTAAGGACATCGTCTCGGGTTTAAGTGCGGCACAACTTGCTGGTGTTTACCCAACACCTTACGAAGGACATAATAAAGATATTCTCAATGCCATTCGTTCATTCCTACAAGACGAAAACCCAGAATTTTTAAACCATATCGGCAATCACTATCGCACCCTTGGTTTTTACCCAATGATAACCTTTTGTAATTTTTTAGCCTTGCCTTGCTGTTTTTCCCGCAAAAAAGCCAATATTGCTTTAGAGAATGCAGAAAAAATCTGGCAGGAAATGACGGAAGAACAAAAAACAGCATGGTTCACTGAAATGCAAAAAGAACAAGCTAAAGTAAATAACAGCCTTGCTGAACAAGGATTGGATAATCGGATTGATTAAGTGCGGTGGATTTTAGCAATGTTTTACAAAGGGTCGGCACAGTACGCGATTTATCGGGTTATCACCATTATTTAGCTAAATTAGATGCTGATGACTTTCTATCGCAAATTGATACAAGTATCTTTACTTATAACGATACAAATCTAAAATCATCAGAGATAGTTAAATGTTATCAAATTGAAATGCAACGTTATCTTAAGTATTGGTGCGAAAATAGAAATTAGTATGCCAGATAAATACACCATTATTGTGAAATATCCTGGCATTTACACACAGGAAGACGCTGACACCTTAAAGTTAAGCTCGATAATCGAAGTAACTTACTCCGACAAGATTAATTCTTACGTTCAATCCAACAAAGAATTTTATCTTAACCCAGAACAATTGGATACTGATATTGAATTTAAAAAAACGGGCGAAGCTGTCATTAAATTGACACCTAAACAGTCATCGTTAACATTAGCTTCAAAGCAGTGGAATATTGCAGAACAACGGAACTATGATGATTTACGCAGTTTAAAGTTGGCAGTTAGCATGAAAGATTTTCGTGGCAGTCAAACGCAAAAAACATCTAAAAAAGAAATATTTACATTTAATTAAGCAGGAAAACATGGAACAAGAAGAAATAGATTTAATCGATAGATTAGGTTTAACGGGTTTAATCGATAAATTTAAAAATTTTCGTAATAAACACTCATTAGCACATTCAATTCGTAAACGCGGTAAAGATGAAATCGAAATCCGAGCCTCGACTTTTGATGGGTATATTCGGGGATTTATCCGAGCCGTGTTGGTTGGCATTTTTTTGGTTGGTACTTTCTTTGATTTAAGTCACGGAAAAGAGCCTTTTTCTGATGAAATTAGAACTATTAGAGAGGATTTTATATGGACATTTAATAAAGATAAAGAGCTCTTACCAATGTATGAGGAATATCGTGAATGGGTACTCAAACCAGAAACAAAAGCAAAATATCCTAATGAGAGACTTCTATCATACGAAGAATATAGAAAACTATATACAGATGAGTCATGGTCAAAATGGCATGTTATTCGAACAATTTTCCACTTTATTTGGCCACCAATATTATTATTTTCTATCTTCTTCCCAAGAATAAACGGTATTCGGGTTAATCGCAAAAAACGCTTAATTTATTGGCAAGATGCGTTTAAGCAATATCCTGTGGCTTATGTGCCGGAAAAAGGCGATCCACTAGCGGGGATTATTTACGATAAATTTGGTTTATATGCCTTTGGTGGTTTTAAACATTTTTCGTTGCATATTCAAATTAAGGACATCGTCTCGGGTTTAAGTGCGGCACAACTTGCTGGTGTTTACCCAACACCTTACGAAGGGCATAATAAAGATATTCTTTATGCCATTCGCTCATTTTTAGATGATGAGAACCCAGAATTTTTAAACCATATCGGCAATCACTATCGCACCCTTGGTTTTTACCCAATGATAACCTTTTGTAATTTTTTAGCCTTGCCTTGCTGTTTTTCTCGCAAAAAAGCCAATATTGCTTTAGAGAATGCAGAAAAAATCTGGCAGGAAATGACGGAAGAACAAAAAACAGCATGGTTCACTGAAATGCAAAACGAACAAGCTAAAGTAAATAACAGCCTTGCTGAACAAGGATTGGATAATCGGATTGATTAAGTGCGGTGGATTTTAGCAATGTTTTACAAAGGGTCGGCACAGTACGCGATTTATCGGGTTATCACCATTATTTAGCTAAATTAGATGCTGATGACTTTCTATCGCAAATTGATACAAGTATCTTTACTTATAACGATACAAATCTAAAATCATCAGAGATAGTTAAATGTTATCAAATTGAAATGCAACGTTATCTTAAGTATTGGTGCGAAAATAGAAATTAGTATGCCAGATAAATACACCATTATTGTGAAATATTCAGGCATTTACACACAGGAAGACGCTGAAACCTTAAAGTTAAGCTCGATAATCGAAGTAACTTACTCCGACAAGATTAATTCTTACGTTCAATCCAACAAAGAATTTTATCTTAACCCAGAACAATTGGATACTGATATTGAATTAAAAAAACGGGCGAAGCTGTCATTAAATTAACACCTAAACAGTCATCGTTAACATTAGCTTCAAAGCAGTGGAATATTGCAGAACAACGGAACTATGATGATTTACGCAGTTTAAAGTTGGCAGTTAGCATGAAAGATTTTCGTGGCAGTCAAACACAAAAAACATCTAAAAAAGAAATATTTACATTTAATTAAGCAGGAAGACATGGAACAAGAAGAAATAGATTTAATCGATAGATTAGGTTTAACGGGTTTAATCGATAAATTTAAAAATTTTCGTAATAAACACTCATTAGCACATTCAATTCGTAAACGCGGTAAAGATGAAATCGAAATCCGAGCCTCGACTTTTGATGGGTATATTAGAGGATTTATCCGAGCTGTTTTGGTTGGGATTGTTATTGTCAATACATTATTTAATTGGGGGCATGGAAAGGAACCATTTGAAGATGAAATAAGGACTATCCGATTAGATTTCATTTGGGCTTTCAATCCTGATGAAAAAATTAAACCCTTATACCAGCAACATATTGAAACATATAGAGATCCTGAATTTATAAAAATGTTTCCAAATGTAAAGGCAGATACATATGAAGAACAAAAAGTATATTATATAAACGTCCATAAATGGGATCGTATCCGAGCCTATTTCCATTTTATCTGGCCGCCCATATTATTATTTTTTATCTTCTTCCCAAGAATAAACGGTATTCGGGTTAATCGCAAAAAACGCTTAATTTATTGGCAAGATGCGTTTAAGCAATATCCTGTGGCTTATGTGCCGGAAAAAGGCGATCCACTAGCGGGGATTATTTACGATAAATTTGGTTTATATGCCTTTGGTGGCTTTAAACACTTTTCGTTGCATATTCAAATTAAGGACATCGTCTCGGGTTTAAGTGCGGCACAACTTGCTGGTGTTTACCCAACACCTTACGAAGGACATAATAAAGATATTCTTTATGCCATTCGCTCATTTTTAGATGATGAGAACCCAGAATTTTTAAACCATATCGGCAATCACTATCGCACCCTTGGTTTTTACCCGATGATAACTTTCTGTAATTTCTTAGCCTTACCCTGCTGTTTTTCTCGTAAAAAAGCCAATATTGCTTTAGAGAATGCAGAAAAAATCTGGCAGGAAATGACTGAAGAGCAAAAAACAGCATGGTTCACTGAAATGCAAAAAGAACAAGCTAAAGTAAATAACAGCCTTGCTGAACAAGGATTGGATAATCGGATTGATTAAGTGCGGTGGATTTTAGCGATGTTTTATAAACAGCAAGATTTAGGTAAAAAATAATTGCAATAATGTTCACGTCGTGGCATTGAGTAAAGTACGTCCATTAAAAGGAAATTGCTTGGATAATGCGGCAATGGAAAGTTTTTTGGGCGAATGAAAACGGAACGTTTTTACAAAAAATCCTTTAATAACGTTGATGAGATTAAAGTAATGATTGATGAATATGTTTGTTATTACAATGAAAAACGTATTCAGCTAAAATTAAAAGGACTGAGTCCAATACAATATCGTCGTCAGTCCTTGATATAAGCGTCTAACTTTTTGGGGTCAGATCATAGCTTAATTTTTATTAATGAATACTCGTACTCACCGTAGTACGATTCGCCCGTTTACGATCATTTTCCGTTAGTAATTTCTTACGAATACGGATTGATGTTGGGGTGACTTCCACTAATTCATCATCATCCAAGAATTCAATGGCTTGTTCAAGGGTGAATTTCACTGGCGTAGTTAATACAATAGCATCGTCTTTACCTGATGCCCGCATATTAGTCAATTTTTTACCCTGTAAACAATTCACGGTTAAATCATTTGAACGGCTGTGAATACCGATAATTTGACCTTCATACACTTCCACACCATGATCGATCATTAATTTACCACGCTCTTGCAAGCCGAATAAGGCATAACCCAAGGCTTTACCTGTAGCGTTAGAAATCAATACGCCGTTTTTACGTTGACCGATTTCACCTGGTTTAATATCGTCATAATGGCTAAATGTCGAATAAAGCAAGCCTGTACCTGATGTCATGGTCATAAATTCGTTACGGAAACCGATTAAACCACGGCTTGGGATCACATATTCTAAACGAGTGCGTCCTTTACCGTCAGGTTGCATATCTTTTACTTCGCCTTTGCGAATACCCAATGCTTCCATCACAGAACCTTGATGTTGTTCTTCAATATCAATGGTCACTTGCTCAAATGGCTCTTGTTTTTTGCCGTCAATAGTACGATAAATAACTTTTGGACGAGATACCGCTAATTCATAGCCCTCACGACGCATATTTTCGATTAACACCGACAAATGCAATTCGCCACGACCAGAAACACGGAATTCATCTGGGTTAGGGGTTTCTTCCACACGCAATGCCACGTTATGCACCAACTCTTTATTTAAGCGTTCCAAAATTTGGCGAGAAGTCACATATTTGCCCTCTTTACCACAGAACGGAGAAGTGTTTACACAGAAGAACATGGTGACGGTTGGCTCGTCAACACTCAATGCAGGCAAGGCTTCTACTGCATTAATATCGCAAATGGTGTCTGAGATATTCAATTCACCTAAGCCTGTAATCGCCACGATGTCGCCAGCAAAAGCTTGATCTTCTTCATAACGTTGTAAGCCTAAATGCCCTAATACCTGACCCACACGCCCTTGGCGAGTACGACCTTCGCTATTAATCACAGTCACCGCTTGGTTTGGTTTCACCGAACCACGTTTAATACGACCGATACCGATAACCCCCACATAGCTGTTATAGTCTAATTGGGAAATTTGCATTTGGAACGGTGCATCAAGATGTACAGATGGCGGAGCTACGTGTTCTACGATAGCTTCAAATAATGGGGTCATATCAGGAGCCAACTCTTCGTGTTCTAAGCCTGCTACACCCATTAATGCCGATGCGTAAATAATTGGAAAATCTAATTGTTCGTCCGTTGCCCCTAGGTTCACAAATAAATCAAATACTTGATCCACTACCCAGTCAGGTCTAGCCCCTGGACGGTCAACTTTGTTAATCACCACAATCGGTTTTAACCCGTGAGCAAAGGCTTTTTGTGTCACGAAACGGGTTTGTGGCATCGGACCATCAAAAGCGTCCACCACTAATAATACAGAGTCCACCATAGAAAGCACTCGCTCTACTTCGCCTCCGAAGTCGGCGTGTCCTGGGGTATCTACGATGTTAATGCGATAATCATTCCAGTTAATTGCGGTATTTTTGGCTAAAATGGTAATGCCACGTTCTTTTTCCAGATCGTTGCTATCCATTACACGTTCATCGCCATCACCGCTGCGAGAACTTTCTAAGGTGCCTGATTGTTGTAAAAGTTTGTCAACTAAGGTGGTTTTACCATGGTCAACGTGTGCAATAATTGCGATGTTACGCAATTTATTAATATCTAAATCTGCCATTAAATTGTCTTCTATTTGTTTTAAAATTTTACTCACAATCCTTGGTAGGATTGTTCGGGACTTTGCCCCTGTTGAAAATTCCTACGGAATTTTCTCCACCGCACTTTTTAGTCAACTCGGCTTAGTCAACTCGGCGAAAGGTCGCAAATTATACAACTTTTTTAGGCAATGAGCTATTAAATAATCTAACTAAATCTGGCAGAATCTAGCTCTTATATCATTAACTAAAATTTAAGTTAACGTTTACGTCCAAAAATGAAAGATAGAATAGATAAAATAATAAATGCACCAAATAAAACTTTAGCAATTCCCACCGCACTTCCAGCGATACCGCCGAAACCTAATACACCAGCAATGATTGCAATAATAAAAAATATAATTGAATAATGTAACATAAATATTCTCCTATAATGTTCTAATTTAAGGCTATTCATACGATACTTTCAAAAACAGAAAGCAATATCACCTTAGCATAAATAAATGATAAATAAAAACCTTCTTTCACATTTTTATAATCAAAAACACTTAAACTTGAATTTTTACAAACTTTTCATTATAATAAACCTGTTCAGGGCATTACACGCCTATCTTGTTAAAGGGTTTCTCTCCACTTTAATATCCCAAATCCCCTGTCTTATAGGGTATCGTAAATTAAACTTTTTTTATTTCATTTATCATCTTTCTTTTTAGTTAAATGCCAAGAAGTGCGGTGTTTTTCGTTACATTTTTTAGGAGAACTAGTTTGAACGTTTTACAACGAATGCGTGCCGATAGCACACTAAAAGCCCCTATTTTTATCCCAACCACTATATTAGTAGTGTTAGTTGTGATTTTCTGTGCTTTTTTACCAGAACAGACTAGCTCAAGGCTAGATGCCATTAAACAAATATTTTTTGCTAATTTTAGTTGGTTTTATATTTTAGCTGGCTCAATTTTCTTTCTGTTCTTAATCTTTTTATGCGTCAGCCGATTAGGTGATATTCGCCTAGGGGCAGACAGCGATGAACCAGAATATCCTTTCATGTCGTGGATAGCTATGTTATTTGCGGCAGGAATGGGGATCGGATTAATGTACTTCGGGGTAGCAGAACCTATCTTGCATTATCTTAATCCTGTGCATCAAAATTTAAACGAATCTGATTTAATCAAAGAAGCCATGGTGACTACATTTTACCACTGGGGTATTCACGCATGGGCAATTTATGCCGTCATCGCATTAGCTCTCGCCTATTTTGGCTTTCGATATAAATTACCATTAACCATTCGTTCAGGATTCTATCCATTACTGAAAAATCGTATCTCTGGTTTTTGGGGGCATTTAATTGATACCGTAGCATTATGTAGCACCATTTTTGGTTTAACCACTACATTGGGCTATGGAGCAATGCAAGTCAATGCTGGATTTAAAGCACTTGGCGTATTTGATAGTAATAGCTTTGATACCCTCGCCATATTAGTGGTTGTGGCAATGACATTAGCGATTATTTCTGCTGTATCAGGTGTGGGAAAAGGCGTTAAGATACTCAGTGAAACAAATCTTCTGTTAGCTGGAACCTTACTTCTTTTTGTTATTATCACAGGACCAACCCTACAACTATTCTCAGGTTTAACAGAAAATCTAGGCTACTATTTCAGCTCATTATTAGAAATCAGTTTTCGTACCTTTGCTTATGAACCTGAACAACAAGGTTGGTTAAGTGGGTGGACCGTACTTTACTGGGCATGGTGGGCATCTTGGGCGCCTTTTGTTGGTTTATTCATCGCCAAAATCTCAAAAGGTCGTACGATTCGTGAATTTATTCTTGGCGTACTATTTATTCCATCTTTATTTAACATTCTTTGGATGACAACCTTTGGTGGTTCAGCCATTTGGATAGATCAACAAACAGGTGGAGAATTAGCCGCCATCAGCGGTAATACTGAACAACTTTTATTTGGTTTCTTTGAACATTTGCCATTTACCACATTTTCTTCAGTTATCGCATTGATTATTATCTCAATTTTCTTTATCACTTCAGCTGATTCAGGTATTTTAGTGCTAAATAATATTGCCTCTCAAGGCGAATCAAATGCACCCAAATGGCAAAGTGTGTACTGGGGAGGATTATTAGCGGTATTAGGTTTATCTCTCTTATATTCTGGTGGATTAGCCTCATTACAAACCATGACATTAATTATCGCCTTACCCTTTATGTTGATCATGTTGATATTATGTATCGGGCTTTGGCAAGGTTTGATGATTGATGCACAATATTTTAACAAAGAATTTAGCCAAGGCAGTGCCAACTGGACAGGCAAAAACTGGAAAGAACGTTTAGAAAAAATCGTCAATCCGACTGATCGAAAAGACATTAGACGTTTCTTAAACAAAGTCGCTCGACCAGCCTTTAGCGAATTGGTGGCTGAATTTGAAAGCCACGGTTTAACCGCACAGCTCAATTTCGTTGATGGCAAAAATCCGAAAATCGAATTTGAAGTGATTAAAGAAAATCTGCGTAATTTCTTATATGGCATTGAATGTCAATCCCGTGAATTATCGGACTTAGTGGTAGATGATAACAATGTGCCAAATATTGATGAAAGCAAAATCTATGAACCGATTACTTACTTCATAGATGGTCGTCAAGGTTATGATGTACAATATATGACAAAAGAAGAGCTTATCGCTGACGTATTAAAACAATATGAACGCTTTATGAATCTTGCCATGGATAACACCCACGATTTAATGACAGCGGATGTGGAGAATATGGCGGAGTAATAACCACACGCACTAAACAAGGCGGATCGAATTATCCGCCTTATGATTATCTAGTTGAATCGAATCCTCAATAACCTATGACAACATTGACAAAAACTGTCTTAAACTCAAACAAGCTACGCCATCAACAGTATTTCCATCAAATTCATCCATAGTCACCACATATTTGGGATAATTATCCTGAATCTTCAGTAAATTACCAAATTCTCTGGCTAAGGTTTTTTCTTCATTAATGGTCAATGTGGCTTGTACATAAATCCGTTCACCATTTTTTTCAGCGATAAAATCAATTTCTTGTGAATCTAGTCCACCAATACTTACCTCATAACCCGCTATTTGCAGATGATTAAAAATACAATTTTCTAATAATTTTCCTCGATCTTGTACTCGATAGCCAACTAACGCATTACGTAACCCTAAGTCTTCAAAATAATATTTTTCACCAATTTCAAAAAAACGTTTTCCCTCAATATCATAGCGTTTTACTTTATGAATAAGAAAGGCATTCGCAAGGTATTCTGCATAATTTTGTACTTGTGTGGATGAAGTGGAGATACGCTGTGATTTTAGAAAATCACTAATACTTTTTGCAGAAAATAGATTGCCAATATTACTCGCTAAAAACTGCGTCAGCTGTTCCAAAAAACCCACATTGCGTAACGCATAACGATTAACAATATCACGCACCGCAATCGTTGAATAAATATTACGTAAATATTCAAATACAATATTATCTTGCAAGGGTAAATATTTTAAATAAGGCAATCCGCCATATTTAAGAAATTGCGACAGTGCTTTATCACTGTCTTCTAATTGCATAAATTCAAGAAATTCAGCGTAAGAAAGAGAATGCACATTGATTTCAATGGCTCGTCCACTTAATGCCCCTGCAATATCTCGCGACAATAAATGGGCATTACTCCCCGTGCAATAGAGATCCAACTCCTCATCTAATAACAAGGATCGTAACGCCAATTCAAAATCGGTAATTTCCTGAATTTCATCAATAAAAACATAATTTTTTTGACCGCACTTTTTCTCAGATTTGACCCAATCCACTAATTCCTGTGCAATTTTAATCTGTGAATAAGCTAAATCTTCTTTATTAATATAGAGAATACTGACCTGATGATTGATAATTTTCAGTTCTTGCATCACTTGAAACAATAAGTAACTTTTCCCAACACGTCGTTGCCCAGTAAAAACCTTTATCAAATTTTTTCCGATAAAAGGACGAACGATATCAAGATAACGCTTACGATAAATCAGGTCTTTTTTCATTTTGCCTATTCCTTCCACATAAATTATACTTGAAATATTAACAATAAAACAAAAAAGTTTCAATCATACTTGAAACTTTTATAAATAATAGAAAAGATTTTAAGTATAAATAAAACCCCATCCACATAAAAAAAGCGGATAAACGATTATCCGCCCTATTGGTTGTAAAGTTAACTAGAATTGATATTCCAATTTCGCACCGATATTAGTTTGTTTCACTTTAGAATCAGAAACGGAATGACGGTGGTTTACTTGAATACCTATTTTAAAGTTCGGGGTAAGTTTGAAATCTGCATTCGCTTTGGCAACAACGGCGTTATCTAAACTACCCGTATTAAAACGCTCATCATTGACCACAACTGGGTTACTGCTTTCGTTATGGTGTTCATATAATGCCCCCACACTTAAATCAACATAGTCATTTTCCCAGCCGAAGTAGGAACCAACATGTTGACTAAATACTTTAAACGGATCCGCATTGACTTTAAGTTGTGCTGATGATTTATCCGTGACTAGCATATCAAAATATTGATAACTTAAGCCAGCTACAGGTGTTATTGAGAATTGACCGAGTTTGAATTTATAACCTAACTCAGTACCAACTTGATATTGTTCACCTTTAATTTTGGCAATATTTTTTTGGCTATTGGTAGATACTTTACCATCATGCCAATGAATACCAAGGTGACTATTCAATAACACATTATCCCATTCATTGTGCATAGCTAACAATAATGAAGTGGATTTATATTTAGTTGAGCTATAACCATCTACTGCTTTTGGTGTCACTTTTTGATTACTAAATGCTAGCCCTGCGTGTAGTTCCGTACTGTCAGACACTGGCATATAGCTACCAAATAAAGTGGTATTTTGGATAGATTCATAATCGTAACCATAATCTACAAAGCCCAAATCGGTTTTATAGTCTGAACGAGTATGTCTTTGTTCAACATAGAAACCTTTTTGATGTTTTGCCCAAAGATTATCCGTAAACATATCACGCACAGTTGTACCTTGGTGCATTACGGCGGTATTTGCCACTAAATAAGACGGTATTTCCTCTCTTAATTGAGCCCGTACATTTTGCTCTGCTTCGGCGGCTGCCAACACACTGGCTGGTGCTTCTTCAATAGTTAATGTTGGTGGCTCAACACCTTCAGCCAAGACTTGCCAAACAACTAAATCATTTGGTAATTCAAGTGTTGGTGCCTCATCTGGTACCGCAGTAACAATCAAATCATTTGGCAATTCAACGGTTGGAGAATCTGCTGGCACATCAGTCACGATTAAATCATTTGGCAATTCAAGCGTTGGTGCTTTATCTGGCACAGCAGTAATAATCAAATCATTTGGTAAACTATTTTCCAATGGATCTGGCAATGGTGCGTAAACTACATTATTAACTGCTGTGCCATCTTTCTTGATTAATTTACGATGTAATTGATAGTCATAGAAATTACCTGATCTGCCTTTTTCAAAGCTGACTAATTCGAATTGATAAGCTGATTGTAATTTATCCGCCGCTACCCCCAAAGCAAAGGAATCTATACGATCTACATTACCATAGACTTTAATTAAGGATAACCCCTCATCAGCATCATAACGACCATTGTTATTTTTATCTGATACACCTTGATTTGTACCTAACATTAATAAATTCACTAGCGTTGGATTTTCTGTATGATAGTCACCTGTAATATTTAAAGCATCATGCTTCCATTGAGTTATATCATCTCCCTTATTATCTACGATTAGATTAACATCCGCCCCTTGATTGACCACATTACCAAAGGTTAATGTTTTTCCAGCAAAAGCTTTTTCTTCTGCACTACGTTGAAAGATATTCCATTGAGAAGAATTGAAGCTTGGAGAAATCGAACTATCAAAAGACCATGTACTATCACCTTTAACACTACCCTGACCACCAAATTTTGTGCCACTAGCCAAAGTTAATGAGCCACCTAATTGAGCATTCTCTTGTAATTCAACAGCCCCCTCTTGAATATCGGTTTTTCCAGTATGATTAATATTACCAGTAATAAATAAAGCACCAGTACCTTGTTTAATTAAATTACCTTCACCCGTAATGCTATCAGTAAATAATTGTGTCGCATTATTATCTGTAACATTAGCAATTAAATTTGCTGCATTCTCTAGTGTAATATGTTTAATATTAGCACCTACATTATCCTGTAAAATCAGATTTGAATTTGAATGAAGTGTGGCATTCTCAACAACATGAGAAGAACCCTCACCATAAATCAAAGAACCTGCTTGTACATCAAGCATATTTAAGAAGCTACTATTTGCCAAAGTTAAGTTTGAAGCTCTGTCTTCTGGTGCATAGACAAGGCTAACATTACCATTTTCACCATTACCAACCACACCAGTAAAAATATGATTACCATTGACTTGATAACTAAAGGTAGCTTCACTATTAGCTTTATTATTTACAATATTGCCATTAATAGTTTCCGCACGTAAGCCTGTACGCTCATCACCGTTTTTAACCGTAAGATCTGCACCATTTAAATCAAGATTTGCCCCTTGTTCTAAGGTTAAATTGCTGAAATTTATTTGGTCAGAATCTGCCAAGCGAACCGTGGCATTTGGTTTAACCGTCACGTTGGCATAGGCTTGTTTAGCCCCATTGTCATCGGCTTGTTGATTCAATGTAGCGATACCTTCACGAACTTCAAGATTGGCTAAGTTTTTGCCTTTGCCTACTTTAATCATTTCGCCATCGCCGATTTTGTAGAAAGTTTCTTCGCGAGGGCTGTTTAACGTCACATCTTTGTATGTTTCGTCTCTTAAATCACGATAGATATAATTTCCTTGCCAGAATAAATCTTCTAAATTAAACCGCACATATTGAATATCATAGCCTGCGTGGCTTTCATAAAGGATACCAATACTGCCATCAGGCAATTCTGTTAGGCTGTTATAAGCATATTGTTTTGTACCTTCCGCTGGCGAGAAACTGGTGTTATATTTCCATTTGATGGAACCATCTTCTTGTACTTCACCCAACCAAGCCTTACCATTGGTACGATCCCATAGTTTGCTTGAATGAGCATTAGCAAATACAACATATTCTTTACCATCAATGCGTTTAGAATATTTAATAACTGACATTTGACAGTAAGAATCTAACAATACTTGGTCGCTTTCAATGGTATGATCCCAAGTATAACCACCATCTTTACTGGTAGAAATCTTAACGTTACCACTATAGTTACGAGAGAATAATTTTAAATCACCGTTATCTAATTGAATAACTTGTGATTCAGTTAATTCCTGATCTTTACTTGAAATATGACGAGAACCACCAATTGAACGATATACCGCATCATTTGGTGATTCACCAAGATCCCACGTCATACCACCATCTTTACTAATAATCAAGGCTGCAGATTGTTTGCCATCTGCGTTAGTGTAATACACTGGCATTACTAAGCTGCCATCTTTTAATTGAAGACCTGTTCCAGGACCTGTCCCCAAGAAACGCATCCAATCTTTTTTCACTTGTTTAGATATATTAACAGGGCTAGACCAAGTAGCACCGTTATCATCACTATGTGTTAACCATAAAGAAATAGTTTTAGCTGATTGTAATGGAGCACTACCATTATTTTCATAATTGGTTGAAAGATAAATATTACCTAAGCGTTCTTCACCTTTGTAAAGATCACCCAAATCTTTAAAATGTTTTTCAGGATTACCATCTACAATTACACGGTAATCTGTTGGTTGATTTGACGAATTATAAACAACTCCATTTTCACGAATGGTATATAAATTATCATCCTTATCAGTCAATTTTTGATAATACGTTCCACCAATATTGATATAGCCATTTCCTTCCCCTGCTACATTATTAATACCACCAAATCCTCTTGACTCAGGGAACATATCCACTAACATAAAGACACGTCCTGTATTTTTATCTTGTACTAATAGTGGGTCAATTAAAAAAGCAGAATTTTGAGCTGAATTTGGATCTATAGCATAGGGTTGACTAACCAAATCAATCACTGTTTGAGCTGGTTGCCAAGTTTTACCACCATCTAAACTGCGGTGAATAATGGTATCAATATTTCCCCAATCACTCCAGTGTTGATAACGTTTATCCGCAGCAGCAATCACTACGCCATCTTTGGTGGTTAATAGAGATGGAATACGATAACCAAAGGCATCAGCAGAATCTTCATCTTGTGATACTCGTACCCCTTTAAAAATAGGATCGCGTTCAGTTTTATAGGCTCCTAAACCAGTATATTTTTCCGCTTGATAAACTCGTTCAGTCTGAATTTCATCTTCTTTATGTGTAAGAGCTTGATATTGTTCTTGTACTTGAGCATCTGTTAATACTTGGTTAGTCGCCCCCGCATAGCTCACATCACCACTAAAACCATATTGATTACCTGATGAACGTGCTGTCTTACCTACATAAGCAGTTGATAATCCTGGAACATCTCTTAGGAATTTAACATCTCCTTTCCAAGTTAAAGCTCTTTCACCATCCACATAAATAACAATTTCACCACCTTCTTTATTAAAGACATAGGTAACTGTTCTAAATTCGCCCTCAGATTGTGAAACTCTTTTCGTTTTTACATCCTTAACTGGGACTAATTGGCTATTATTACGAACTTCAATACCAAACAAATCCCCATCCGTATTACGATTAATGTAAAGGTTAACATAAACATTCGGTTTTGTTGGGTCGGAAATCCCTAATAAACTAGCATCACCTGACGGGGCTGAATTACTAAAACGGAAAGTTAAAGAGCCACTATCCATAGAAAAGGCATTTTGATTAGTAAAGGTTTCTGTCACGTCAATTGCTGAAGAATAAGGTGTGTAGCCCGTATAAGAAAAAATAGATGGAACATTACTTGCCTCCGCAGCCAAAGCCGAACTACTAATCGCTGCTGAAATCAATAATGATAATGCTGTTTTTTTAAGTAACTTCTTCATAATTTTCCCCTTAATTAAGGTATATAGTTTATAAGATAGAGTTTTCTGAATTAATTATTCAAGGAACATCATACAAAAAAAAAAACACTCCAATCAAAGGGCAATTTTCAAAAATGAGATACCGATCACAAAATTTCTGAAAAAATTTTTTGATAGCATAGTCCCAACCATTCAACAAAAATAGCGTAGGCACATTCTCTCCAAACACAAAAGCATTGCGAAATTCCCTCTTTTTCCTTTAAGATAGACATAATTTCTATCTTCTTAACGCAACATAATAATGAACAACGCCTTTTTCCAATTAGATATCCCCACTCAACCCCAAGATCACAAACTGCTCGGCAACGTCCTTGTGGGTGCTGATAGTTTTGCCTTAAGCCAAATTGCCCAGCAATATCAAGGGCTAACCGTTATCGTTACGCAAGACAGCAAAACCGCGGTGCGTTTGGAAAAAGGTTTACGCCAAACTTTGCCAACCATGCAACTGTTTCCCGATTGGGAAACCTTGCCTTATGATGCGTTTTCCCCCCATCAAGACATTATTTCCGCACGGCTAAGTAGTCTGTTTTACTTGCAACAAGCCAAATCGGGCGTGTTGATTTTGCCAATTACTACCTTAATGCAACGCCTTTGTCCACCGTCATTTTTAAGCCAAAATGTGCTGTTGATTAAAAAAGGCGATCGACTGAATATCGAAAAAATGCGGTTGAACCTTGAAAATGCGGGCTATCGAGCGGTGGAGCAGGTATTGGAAGTGGGCGAATTTGCCGTACGGGGTTCGCTGTTGGATCTGTTTCCAATGGGGAGCAACGAGCCGTTTCGGTTGGATTTTTTTGATGATGAAATTGACAGTATTCGCACCTTTGATGTGGACAGCCAACGCACGCTGACTGAAATTGACAAAATTAATCTGTTGCCTGCTCACGAATTTCCTACCGATAGCCGTGGCATTGAATTTTTCCGCAGCCAATTTCGCGAAACCTTTGGCGAAATCCGCCGTGATCCCGAGCATATTTATCAGCAAGTGAGCAAAGGCACGCTGGTGTCGGGCATTGAATACTGGCAACCGCTGTTTTTTGAGCAAATGGCGACCTTGTTTGATTATTTGCCGCCAAACACCCTGTTTGTGGATCTTGACGGCTATCAAACCCAAGGCGAGCGGTTTTATCAAGATGCGGAAAGCCGTTTTGAAAGTCGCAAAGTGGATCCAATGCGACCGCTGTTACCTCCCGATCAACTTTGGCTCAAAATTGATGAAATTAACCGCCGTTTGAAGCAATATCCACGCATTTCATTAAAAACCGAAACCTTGAAAAAATCCGTTCGGCAAACCAATTTAAGCGTAAGTCCGTTGCCTGAGTTGCAAATTCAAGCCCAACAAAAAGAGCCATTACAGGCATTACGCCAATTTATCGAACAATTTGACGGCAAAATTTTATTTTCGGTAGAAAGCGAAGGACGGCGTGAAACCTTGTTGGATTTGTTGGCACCGTTAAAAATTAAGCCGAAACAAATCAACGTATTTTCTCCGACCAATTCGGGCGGATACATAGATCCGCCCCTACAAGGATCAAACGATAAAATAAACCGTAGGGGCGGACCGATGTGTCCGCCCGAAGAATTGCCGAAGTTCGGACTACAAATCAGTCCCCTAGATCAAGGTTTCATCTTAGAAATCTCGGTCAAAATTGCCATCATTTCTGAAAACGAACTACTCGGCTCTCGTGTCCAACAACGCCACCGTGATAAACGCAAAAGCGTAAATCCCGATACGCTCATTCGCAACTTGGCGGAACTAAAAATCGGACAAGCAGTGGTACATTTGGATCACGGAGTGGGGCGTTACGGCGGTTTAGTCACCCTTGAAAATGCTGGTGTGAAAGCGGAATATTTGCTGTTGACCTATGCCAACGATGCAAAATTGTATGTGCCTGTCGCTAGTCTGCATTTAATCAGCCGTTATGTAGGAGGTAGCGATGAAACTGCACCCTTGCATAAACTCGGCAGTGATGCGTGGGCAAAAGCCCGTTCCAAAGCGGCAGAAAAAATTCGTGATGTGGCGGCGGAACTGTTAGATGTGTATGCGGAACGTGAAGTGAAAAAAGGCTTTGCGTTTCAATATGATAAACAAGACTATCAAGCCTTTGCGGCAACCTTCCCGTTTGAAGAAACCCTTGATCAAGAAATGGCAATTAATGCGGTGATTTCCGATATGTGTCAACCGAAAGCGATGGATCGGCTGGTGTGTGGTGATGTGGGCTTTGGCAAAACCGAAGTGGCAATGCGTGCGGCATTTTTGGCGGTGATGAATCATAAACAGGTGGCTGTGCTGGTGCCGACTACGCTGCTGGCTCAACAACATTTTGACAATTTCAAAGATCGCTTTGCTAATTTACCGGTCAATGTGGAAATGGTGTCACGCTTTAAAACCGCTAAACAACAAAAGCAAATTTTGGACAATCTCGCCGAGGGCAAGGTGGATATTCTGATCGGCACCCATAAACTGATTCAATCAGACGTAAAATTTAGCGATCTCGGTTTGCTGATTATTGATGAAGAACACCGTTTCGGCGTACGCCAAAAAGAGAAAATTAAACAGCTCCGTGCCAATATTGACATTCTGACCCTGACTGCGACACCGATTCCACGCACGCTGAATATGGCGATGAACGGTATTCGAGATCTGTCAATTATTTCTACCCCACCAGCACGCCGTTTAACCATTAAAACCTTTGTGCGACAAGCGGACGATCTCACCATTCGGGAAGCCATTTTGCGTGAAATCCTGCGTGGCGGTCAGGTGTATTATTTGCATAATGATGTGGCAAGCATTGAAAAATGTGCAGAAAAAATCACCGCACTTGTCCCCGAAGCAAGGGTGACTATCGGTCACGGACAAATGCGAGAACGGGATCTTGAACGGGTGATGTCGGATTTTTATCATCAACGTTTTAATGTGTTGGTCTGCTCCACCATTATTGAAACGGGCATTGACGTGCCGACCGCTAACACGATCATTATTGAGCGAGCGGATAATTTCGGTTTGGCTCAACTGCACCAACTGCGTGGACGGGTTGGGCGTTCTCATCATCAGGCTTACGCTTATTTACTCACGCCGCCGCCAAAACTCATCAGCAAAGATGCAGTAAAACGCCTTGAAGCCCTTGAAAGTTTGGATAATCTCGGGGCTGGCTTTATTTTGGCGACCCACGATTTAGAAATTCGTGGGGCTGGCGAATTACTCGGGCAAGAACAAAGCGGACAAATTGAAAGCATCGGCTTTAGCCTGTATATGGAATTGCTGGAAAGTGCGGTGAAAGCGATGAAAGAAGGGCGTGAGCCAAGTTTGGACGAACTCACCCAACAGCAAGTGGAAATTGATTTGCGTGTACCTGCCCTGTTGCCTGATGATTATTTGGGCGATGTGAATATGCGGTTGTCATTCTATAAACGTATTGCAGGGGCAGAAAACAAAGCCGCCCTTGATGAATTGAAAGTGGAATTGATTGACCGTTTTGGTTTATTGCCCGAACCGACAAAAAATTTGTTGCAAATTGCCGAACTACGATTAATGGCAAAACCGCTCAAAGTGACTAAAATAGACGGCACTGCCCACGGTGGCTTTGTAGAATTTAACCCAACGGCGGATATTGATCCGATGAAGTTTTTAGCCTTAATCAAACAGCAACCTGCGGTATTTAAATTTGACGGACCAACGAAATTTCGCTTTACTTGCAATTTAGAACAGGCAAAAGTGCGGTTGGAATTTATCAAGAATTTGTTGGGGAGTTTGTGGTAAAATCGAACGATGATAAACATCATCAAAGGAGAATGACATCATGAAAGGTCAATGTCTATGCGGTGCCATCACACTTACGGTTGCCGATAATCAAAACGCCAGTGTCTGCCATTGCGGCATGTGTCAACGCTGGAACAGCGGTCCATTATTTTCATTTCATAGTGAAAAAATAGAAACCACAGGAAGCGAACATATTGCTTGTTATCAATCTTCCCCATGGGCAGAACGTGCATTTTGCCGAAATTGTGGCTCACATCTTTATTATCACATGTTGGGTACGCAACATTATTATGTTTCCACTGGCTTATTTTACGGGCAAACCACGTTTACCTTGGAAGACGAAATTTTTATCGACAAAAAGCCGTCTTTCTATGAACTAAAAAATGATGTACCGAAATTGACCGAAGCGGAAGTGTTGGAAAAAATGGCATAGTCATTAGATGATAGGTGGGGTAAACCCACCATCAATACGATTATGCTTTACTGACCAAACAACGCCAGCAAACCCTCAGGCAAAATCGTTTGCCATGAAAAATAACCGTGTTCGGAAGCGTATTCTTTATAGATCACAGGGTAATTTTTCGCCATCAATACATCTTTAAAATGCCTTGAGCTGTTTAAAATGGTTTGCTCATAAATCCCTGCACTGATAAAAAAATGAAGGTTTTTTGTCGCTTGGCTGGCATATAAATGTGCCATTGCGTTGTTAAATTGTGGGCTGTCTGTCGGATCTTTCCACCAAAACGAACCTGATAAAATCAACCCATTGCCAAAAATATCAGGATATTGATTGGCGATATAAGCGGTAGCTAATCCGCCAAAACTTGAGCCTGCAAGTGCAGTGTGTTTTACGGCAATTTTGATGCCTAGTTGTTGGCTTACCCAAGGATATAATTCCGTTGCTATCATTTTGGCAAAATCGGGATTGGGCGGTAATTCCGCTCTTCTGGCTTGGGTAGTCGGATTATCAATAAACACCGCAACTGTCGGCGGAATTTTGCCTTGAGCAATCAGATTATCCAATATCATCGGGGTCGGGACTTTATCTATATAATCCGTGCCGTCAAATAAAAACAGCAAGCGAAGATCGGGATTGTTCGGTTCAAAATGAGCAGGCAGGTAAATCTGCACACGGCGGTGATTTGCCAAAATTTGGCTATGAAATTGATGCGTTTGCAACTTGCCCTGCGGTGCGTTTTGCGGTTTAAGCCAAGGCGATTGCGGTGTATTTTTCAGTTTTAATGCCGACACATAACTAAATCTATCCTGTGGATATTTCGGCTTGGCTGGATAAGTATTCGGGTTAAAAGGATCGGCTTGCAAGGTGGCTAATATAGCTCGGCGTTGCTCACCTTGGTTGACGGGCAAGCTCGGTACATCGGGAGCGAAACCGTAGGAAACCAGACTGTCATTGGGAAGTTGATAAGATTTAAACCAAATATCCGAACCGAACAGATGTTCAAGCCTGTCATGATGATCTTCACGGCTCGGCGAACCCCACAACCACACATTGTGTTTTGCCCCACGCCATAAAAACGTAACGATGCTTTGATTACTATTTTCAACAGGTTCAATGAGGGGCAAACCTTGTTGGGTGATCTTTTGCCAAAATTCATCTAGCCGTGCGGCTTTATTCTGTTTGGTTAATTGTTCGGCAAGCTGTTGAATAGTTGGACTAAGGTATTTTTCAGGCAACGCCTGTTGTTCCGCCACAGGAATCTGTTGTAAAATCTGAATCTGATAATGTGCCGTTTCGGCTTTTTCAGCTTTTTCAGCCTTTTCAGTTTTTTCAGCTTTAGACGGATAAATCACAAAATCCGCCGTGCCTGTTTGCTCGGCTTCGAACACAAACTCTTTCTTACCCACCACATTTTGCAACAACCACCGCTCGCTTTTATCCGCAAAAACAATGGCTAAATCCGCCCCGTCTTTGTCCGTGACAGTAAATTCCCCTTTGACAAAATCGCCATTTTGCAAGGAAATGGATTGGCTGTAAGCAAATGTACTCATACTCATTAATAAAAGTGCGGTGGTTTTTTTCATTGTTTTCTACAAAAATGACACATCAAAATTAAACGGCAATAAATCTTTGATCGAATAGGTTTTAAAAATCTCGCCAGAGATAGACGCGAAATAGATTTCAATATTTTGTGCTTGTTTGGTTTCGTATTCCAAAATACTTTGCCGACAGGCTCCACAAGGTGGGACTGGGCTATTTTTCATTTCATCTTCTGGTGCACCGACCACGAATATTTTTAAAATCTTTTGATCTGGATAATTCGCTGAAGCCCAATAAATAGCGGTTCTTTCCGCACATAACCCAGAGGGATACGCCGCATTTTCTTGATTATTGCCCGTAATAATTTCACCATTTTCCAACAACATGGCACAACCTACTAAAAAATGAGAATAAGGGGCATAGGCTTTCTTTCTAGCAGCTTTTGCGGCATCAAACAATTTTTTTTCAATATCGTTTAATTCATTGTATGATTTGAAATTCTGGTAATTTATATTAAGTTGTTTTTGCATGTTTTCTCCTTAATTTCATCGTGATTTCTTTCCTAAGATTTAGCATCTGATATATATTTTCTTATCATACACTCAACATTTTAACCATTCAATCCAAACGAAATTAAGAAAGGCGGAAATCATCTTCCGCCTTTAAACAATTTATTTTCTATTAGAATGATAATTTAGCTGTCATATAAATAGATCGTCCATGTTCATTATAACTTTGCGCACCATTATTTGTGCGATAAAGTTTTTTATTAAACACATTGGTCATTCCAATACGACCGCTAAAGTGCTTGTTAAATTGATAACCTGCATTGATTCCCCAAACTCCGTAGCTCCCGATTTCATCATAAGTTAACAATGTCGCTGATAACGTTTCATTTTTAATAATCGCCACGGTACGTGGTTTTTGGCGACCATAATGAGTAAAGGTGAGATTCATATCCAATTTTTCTGTTGCTTGGTATGCTAAAGTGCTGTTAATGGTGTGTTTTGGAATAATCGACAATGGGTTACCTTGATAATCTTCTGACTTACGCATATAAGAGAAGTTATTGCTCCATGTTAAGTTTTCCAATACGGGAATCACTAAGTTTCCTTCAAAGCCCTCAACCGTGGCTTTTGGTGTATTTGCCCATTGGAACACATGCCCTGCCCCACCATTACCATTTGTCCATACCGCTCGTTCTCCTGTAACAATTTTATTGCGATAAGCATTATGGAAGTAGGTAAGCGATGCTTGCCAACCGTTATGCTCAAACTCTAAACCAATTTCTTTATTGACGCTAGTTTCAGGTTTTAAATTCTCATTACCCAAAATATAACAAGACATATTATAAACGGTATAACCATTAGCCGCACTCGGCAAAGGGCAACCTGCACCTGTACTAAACAACAAATAATTAGGATTAACTTGATATAAATTTGGTGCTTTATAAGCACGAGCAATACCGCCTTTAATGGTAAACATATCATTAAGTTGATGGGAGATATTTAATGCTGGACTCCAGTTTGAACCACTGTCGGTATTATAGTCAAAGCGAAGAGATGGAATAACAATGGTACGTTCTGTGACATAAATATTATCTTCGGCAAAAACCGCAATGTTACTTTGGGATTTTTCACCACTACGATTTGTACCAATATCAAACCCTGATACAGACACCAGATACGGTTGCGTCATCGATTGTGGGTCATCTAATTTAGCATGATTATATTCAGCCCCCACGGTTAATACTTGCGATACACCTAAGGTAAACGGAATATTAGCTTCAGATTGAAGACGTAAATTAGTTAATCTACTGTCAGAATAATTTGTGGTTGAAGTATAAGCACCTTCTCTGTAACCAGTCAATCCTTCGGGTAAGCGACTATTCTTTGTACGCTCATAACTAATGCTATTTTCCGTATTCCCCCAATTCCATTCACCTTTATGGGTTAAAGAGTAGGCTGAACGATATAAACGTGCCGTTTCCATACCGTTTTCACGAAGAACCGTTGTGAACTCTGCCGCATTGCTCAACTGTGTATCGCCATTATAAATATTACCTTGGCGACTAAAACTGGAATCAAAGGTTAAGGTTTGGCGAGGATCAATTTTCCATTCTAAACGCCCTGCAATATCACGGTTACGCACCCCTTCAACCCCTGCAATATTACTACTTGATGCTTCTTGATTGATATTTACTGCATCCGCTTTGGTTTTATTCGCACTACCGTACAAACGGAAAGCCAATACATCTTTAATCACTGGACCACTCAAATCAAAGCCGACACGACTTGTTGAACCCTCAGCGTTATCTCTTGGTTGGTTAGTGTAATAAGTCACGGAACCTCTTAATTCATTAGTGACTGGTTTGGTTTTAATATTCACCACCCCACCCATGGCACCCGAGCCATAACGTGCTGCGGCAGGACCACGTAATACCGTGATACTTTCAATTTGTTCAGGTGGCACCCAGTTAGAATCCCCTCGTGTATTACGCTCACCACGTCGCCCCATACGTTCTGCATTACGCGAAGTAACAGGTTTACCATCAATTAAAATCAAGGTATTTTCAGGTCCCATGCCACGAATATCAATTTGGCGTTTGTTACCACGTTGAGCGGTTGAACTGTTACCCGTTAGATTTACCCCTGGCATGGTGCGTAATAATTCAGATACGTCATTGGCAACAGGACGTTTTTCCAAATCAGTTTTGGAAATTTGGGATACTCCAAGGGATTGTTGTAATTGCTGTTCTGCAGTAACGTGAATTGTCTCAAGCTCTTCTACGTTTTGCGTATTTTCCACAGCCATGGCAAAACTGCTTAAAACAGACAAACTCACTAAAGATAATTTACATGTGAATTTGGTTTGCTTCTTTTTCATTCTTATTCCTTACGTTACAAATAAAAAAATAAGGGGATCACCCTTAATTTAGTCCTACTATAGGATCGGCGTAAAATGGTGAAATCATACACAAACAAGCAAATTTTTGCAAATAGTTATCATTAAAATTAGTAAAAGTGCCCATAAAAATAAATTTATCATAGATTCTCACCGCACTTTTGCTATATAATCCTTTTTATTCAATAACATAAATAAGGTAAAAACCATGTACTTAGATCAAATCAAAGCCGAATTAGTGGAAGCACAAGATGTATTAAATAAATTTATTGCTGATGAAAATAACATCAAACTCATTCAACAAGCCGCACTTCTCATTTCGGATAGCTTCAAACAAGGCGGTAAAGTGCTATCTTGTGGTAACGGTGGGTCGCACTGTGATGCCATGCACTTTGCGGAAGAATTAACAGGACGTTATCGTGAAAATCGCCCAGGTTATCCTGCCATTGCGATTTCTGATGTCAGCCATTTGAGCTGTGTGAGTAATGACTTTGGCTATGAATATGTATTCTCTCGTTATGTGAAAGCTGTCGGGCAAAAAGGCGATGTGTTATTTGGGTTATCCACCTCTGGTAATTCTAAAAACATCTTAAATGCCATTGAAGCAGCTAAAGCCAAAGGTATGAAAGTGATTGCAATGACTGGCAAAGACGGTGGTAAAATGGCAGGTTTAGCCGATGTTGAAATCCGTGTCCCTCATTTCCGTTATGCAGATCGTATTCAAGAAATTCATATTAAAGTAATTCATATTTTAATGATGTTAATTGAATTTGAAATGGCAAAAAATTCGTAAATTTTTGACCGCAGTTTTCCATTAAATTTTAATCGCACTCATCGGGGCGGATCTATGTATCCGCCCCCGTCATTTTTCCCTGCCTAAAACAGGGTCCCCGTCTTTGCCGCCTGAAAATCCATAAATTTTTAGGAAAATGGCGTCTGTCTGAGCGAAGCGAGTTCAGCCATTTTCCGTTAAGAAAATTTATGGATTTTCAGGAAACAAGGCAAAATCGGGGTGTGTTTCTTTTGTTACTTTTCTTTGCACAAGCAAAGAAAAGTAAGGAACATGGCGAAACCCAACAAATAAATTTTTATTCAAATTTAACATTTCACATTGCATACTTATGCAAAAATAAGTAATATATTTTCAATTCACAAATAAAGAGAACATCCATCAATGACTATTAGTGTTCAAAATCTCAATTTCTTTTACGGATCAAGCCAAGCACTGTTTGACATTAGCCTAAGTGCAGAAGACGGCGATACCATCGTATTACTCGGTCCCAGTGGTGCAGGAAAAAGTACCTTGATTCGAACCTTGAATTTATTAGAAGTCCCGACTTCAGGACAATTAAATATTGCTAACAATCAATTTGATTTATCCCAAAAAAGCGATCCAAAACAAATTTTACAATTACGCAAAAATGTCGGCATGGTATTTCAACAATATAATTTATGGCCACACTTTACGGTATTAGAAAATTTAATTGAAGCACCAATGAAAATTTTAGGCTTAACGCAAGCCGAAGCCAAACAACAAGCGATGGAATTACTTTCCCGTTTACGTTTGGAAGAACACGCCGATCGTTTTCCATTACAGCTTTCAGGCGGTCAGCAACAACGTGTGGCGATTGCTCGGGCGTTGATGATGAAACCGCAAGTGTTGTTATTTGACGAACCAACCGCTGCTTTAGATCCTGAAATCACTGCTCAAATTGTATCGATTATTCAGGAATTACAACAAACTGGAATTACTCAAGTGATTGTCACTCACGAAGTCAATGTGGCTCGCAAAGTGGCAACCAAAGTGGTGTATATGGAACAAGGGCATATTGTGGAAGCAGGTGATGCCAGTTGTTTTGAAAATCCACAAACTGAACAGTTTAAACAATATCTCTCTCACTAACTCTTATATTAATAACAAGGACATAACATTATGAAAAAATTACTCTTAACTGCACTTTTAGTCGGTACTGCATTGGCTACTCAAGCGAAAGATATTAGCTTTGCCATGGAAGCAAGTTATCCACCATTCGAAATGACCAATGAGAAAGGCGAGATTATCGGTCTTGATGTGGATGTAGCAAATGCGATTTGTAAAGAAATTCAAGCCAACTGCTCTTTCCAAAGTCAAGCCTTTGATTCATTAATTCAAGGTTTAAAACAAAAACGTTTTGATGCGGCTATTTCGGCGATTGATATTACCGAAGCTCGTGCCAAACAAGTATTATTCAGTGATTCTTATTTTGCAAGTGCTGCAACCTTTATTGCCAAAAAAGGGGTTGATTTCAATTCAATTAAAACCGTTGGTGTACAAAATGGTACGACATTCCAAAGTTATATTGTGAAAGAAACTAAATATACACCAAAACCTTATGCGTCATTACAAGAAGCTGTGTTAGATATTAAAAATGGTCGTATTGATGCTATTTTTGGTGATATGCCAGTGTTATTGGATATGATTAATCATAATGATGATCTAGCATTCTCTGGTGAAAAAGTTGAAAATCAAAGTTATTTCGGCAATGGTTTAGGCATTGCTGTTAACTTAAAAAATAAAGCATTAGTTGATCAATTAAACAAAGGACTAGCCGCGGTAAAAGCTAGTGGTGAATATCAAAAAATCTATGATAAATGGATGACAGCGAAATAATGTTTTTCGATTATCTCCCTTTAATGTATTCCGCTACCCTAATGACCTTAGGGTTAGCGGTTTGTTCGCTGATTGTGGGCTTATTTTTTTCGTTAATTTTCACCGCACTTGAGATGAATAAACTGGCTTGTGTGCGTACTCCAACCTCTATATTTGTCAGTTTATTGCGTGGTTTGCCCGAAATTATTGTCGTGTTGCTGATTTATTTCGGTTCAACCGAATTAGTGGAAAAAATTACTGGCGAATATGTGGAATTTAGTGCCTTTAGTTGCGGCGTATTAGCCCTTTCTCTTATTTTTGCAGCTTACGCTTCTCAATCCTTACGTGGGGCAATTCAAGCTATTCCAGTAGGGCAATGGGAAAGTGGTGCGGCTCTTGGTTTAAGCCGTCCTTATACTTTTATTCGGCTTGTGTTACCCCAAGTATGGCGGCACGCTTTACCAGGTTTAAGTAATCAATGGTTAGTGCTATTAAAAGATACGGCGTTAATTTCCTTAATTGGTGTGAGCGATCTGATGCGACAAGCGGAATTGATCAATACCCGAACTCACCAACCTTTTACTTGGTATGCCTTGGCAGCCTTTATTTATCTTTGTATCACCTTGATTAGTCAGGTATTTATTCGCAAACTTGAAATTCGTTTCACTAAATTTGAACGTGGGGTGAGATAATGTGGCAAGATTATTTATCGGTTATTGCACAAGGCATTCCAACCAGTTTGATGTTAACCGCCGTGTCTTTAACCATTGCATTTATATTAGCGGTATTGCTCACCTTTTTGCTTTCGCTGGGAAATAAAATCGTTAAAAGTGCGGTGAATTTTTACTTAGTTTTATTCACGGGTACGCCATTGTTAGTACAATTCTTTCTGATTTATTCAGGTCCTGGGCAATTTCAATGGATTGTGAATAGTCCATGTTGGCTATTATTGTCAGATGCTTGGTTCTGTGCTATGTTAACCTTAGCTTTAAACAGTGCTGCCTACTCTACTCAACTGTTTCATGGGGCGATGAAAGCGATCCCTAAAGGTCAATGGGAAAGTTGTGCGGCATTAGGTTTAAGCCGTTGGCAAACGCTAAAAATTTTAGTGCCTTATGGATTAAAACGTGCATTACCCTCTTATACCAATGAAATTATTTTAGTGTTTAAAGGCACTTCCCTTGCCTCCACGATTACCTTAATGGATATTATGGGTTATGCAAGACAGCTTTATGGTACGGAATACGATGCCATTACGATTTATGGTTTGGCTGGCTTGATTTATCTTGTGATTACAGGGGTAGCTACGTTATTATTACGTCGTTTAGAACGGTATGTTTTGCGGTTTGAACGATTGGAAGTGACGAAAGCCTAATTATTTTTTCTTGTTTTTGTCACGCTTTTTGTGTTTATTAAGATCGGATTTCGCCGATGGCGACTTACTTTTTCTTTGCTCGTGCAAAGCAAAAGTAAGCAAAAAGAAACACGCCCCGATTTTGCCTTGTTTCCTGAAAATCCATAAATTTTTTTAACGGAAAATGGCTGAACTCGCTACGCTCAAACAGATGCCATTTTCCTAAAAATTTATGGATTTTCAGGCGGCAAAGACGGGGACATATTGGATAAAAGGAAGAAAAAATGTTCCAAACAAATTGGCTTTGGTTCGCTATCGGTTCTGCTTTTTTCGCAGGATTGACAGCTATTTTTGGTAAACTTGGGGTAGAAGGCATGAATAGCAATCTTGCGACATTCATCCGCACTATCGTCATTTTCTTTGTTGTAGCTGGCATTATTACTATGCGTAACGAATGGCAACTGCCACAACATATCGCTGCTCGTCCTTTCACATTCTTAGTGCTTTCGGGGGTTGCTACGGGTTTGTCGTGGCTCTGTTATTACCGAGCTTTACAACTCGCCCCCGCCTCTTGGGTTGCTCCGATTGATAAATTAAGCGTGGTGATTGCGATTATTTTAGGGATTGTGGTGCTTGGCGAACCTTTTAGCTTAAAACTATTAATAGGATCAATTTTGATTTTATCTGGTGTATTAGTCTTAGCCTTGTAGTAAAAGAAGCTCAGTTAAGTCAGCCATTTCCACACTAGGCAATAATCGTGCTTCACTAAATTGACTCATGCCTTTGCCCGATAGATTTAACCAAACCGCTTGGCAACCCGCTTGAATTGCACCTTGTACATCAGTAATCAAATTATCGCCAACATGTAAAATTTCACTTGTTTTGATACCAAAATGCTGGGCAGTTTGTTGAAATAAATCAGCTTCAGGTTTGGCTCGACCTTGTACGCCACCACACAAAATTAAATCAAATTGGGTTAAATCAATACGTAATGGATCAACATTGCCATTGGTGATAGCCACTAAAGGATAACGTTTTTTCAGTTGGTTGAGTAGGTTAATACTGGTTTGTGGTACGGTAATTTTATGTCGCCAATGTAGAAAATGTTCAATGCACGCTTTACAAAGTTGCTCAATTTCCACCGCACTTTTACCGTGTTTTTGTAACACCGTATGAATAGTTTTAATTCTCCATTCGGTCACATTTTCACAGAAAATCGGATCTTGTTGGAAAATCTGTTGTTTACATGAAAACCACATTTCATTGCCTAATTCTGCAATTTGGCTTGCATTTCGCAGAAATTCGATACATTGCTGTTCTGCCTGATAAATCACAGGGACATTATCATAAAGCGTATCATCAAGATCAAAGCTGATAACCTTGAAAGGGGTAAAAGTGCGGTAGAATTTCATTATGTTTTTCCTATTTTCTTTTCGCACGGGGATGTGCCTGATCATAAACATCAGTCAAATGTTTAAAATCTAAATGAGTATAAATTTGTGTTGTTGCCAGATTACTATGCCCTAATAACTCTTGCACAGCTCGCAAATCAGAACTGGCTTCAAGCATGTGAGTAGCAAAGGAATGGCGGAGTTTGTGCGGATTGAGGTGAGCATTTAAACCCTGACGAATACCCCAAATTTCCATCCTCTTTTGAATGGAACGGTGCGACATTCGATTGCCAAGGGAACTCACAAATAAGGCATCATCTTTCGGGTTAAATAATAACCGCACTTTGAGCCAATCTTGAATCGCCGTTGAAGCGTGGCGACCAAAAGGCAAAATCCGCTCTTTATTACCTTTCCCCAACACTCGCACTTCTCGAGTACGTATATTTAGGCTGGTTAAATTCAATCCTTGCAATTCTGATAAACGTAAACCTGAACTGTACATTAATTCCAACATAGCTCGATCTCGCACATCAATCGGCTCTTTACTGTTATTATTCAACAGTTTAGCCACTTGTTCATTGTCAATATTTTTCGGCAAATGCTTGCCTTGTTTCGGGGCGGAAATGCCTATCGCTGGATTAACCTTTAATTCCCCTTGCACCACTAAATAACTTAAAAACTGCCGCAACGCCGACAAACGTAGAGCAAGGCTTTTTTCGTGTAAGCCAGATTTTTTACTACTGGCTAATATAAATCGCACCACACTTGGCGTAACCTGCTGCCAATGTTGAATCCCTTGTTCATTCAGCAAGATTAGCACCACGGCTAATTGACGTTGATAATTCGTCAAAGTATGGTGGCTCAGTTGACGTTCAATACGTAAGAAATCGTAGTATTTTTGTAGCCATTGTTCCATTATGCTTTCTCGCTATTGTTTTTCGCAGGGCAATAGCCAACGGTGTAAATGCAATTCCACAATATCCACTAAATGAGAAAGAAAAGCGGTGTCTTGTCCGTTGTAAAAATGTTGTGTATCACGAGCAGAAAACAGCAAAATACCATTAGCTTGATGCTGATTAGGTTTAATCCCAAGCAAACAGCAAGCCACTGATCCTACTGGCAATTCATCTAACAAAAACAGTAAGGATTTTTCTCGATTACTCAATTCGCCCAAATAAAAACGGCGTAAACCAAAACGTTCAAGGCGAATCAATTCAAAGCCTTTGCGATCTAACCAGTTCTTATCGCTAATTTGTTCCCCTTGCCATTTATCCCGAAATAACAACAGTTTAACCTGCTGTAAATCAAATTTCTTCGCCCACTGATTTAGTATTTCAATGCCTTGCTCAAGGGTTTCCGCACTGGCTAATTTTTTCTGTAACGGCATTAAAGCGAAGAAAATATCCTGTTCTTGATGAGCTAATTGTTGAAAAATGGCGAGTTCGCTTTGTAAGATTTTAATCTGCTCTCGTTGGCGTTCTAATTGCATTTCCACTAATGAAAGTGAGCCTTTTTGAGCGTGAGGAATGACCAATGTGTCTAATAAATCTAAATGTTGAGCAAAAAAGTGCGGTGTGTTTTGCAGAAATTTTACGACTTGTTGTTCTAAAATATTTTCGCTCATTTCTTTCCCCCCCATTTCCCTAAAAAAGTGCCTTACAGTTTAATCACACCATCATAAATATGGGTTGCTGAACCTGTCATATAAAGAGGATAACCTTCACCTTGCCATTCAATCATCAGGCTACCACCTAGTAAATCTACCTGTACTTGACTATCTAACAATCCTTGCATTATCCCTACTGCTGCCGCTGCACAAGCCCCACTGCCACAAGCCTGTGTTTCACCAGCACCACGTTCATACACCCGCAATTTAATATGATTGCGATTGATCACTTGCATAAAACCCGCATTAACACGTTCAGGAAAGCGTTCATGATTCTCTAACAATGGACCGAGTTGCTCCACATTGGCGGTGACTATATCATCTACTTGTACGACACAATGGGGATTCCCCATCGATACCACTCCAGCAAACACAGTTTGAATTTCAGTGCGTAAAATATAATTTTTCTCAAATTTATTGGCAATAAACGGAATTTTATTGGGTTGCCAAACAGGTTCCCCCATATTAACTCGCACATTATCATCATCTAACACGGATAACATCATATTGCCTTTTGCGGTGCTGACGGCAATATCTTTTTTATTAGTTAAGCCTTTAAGTAGCACAAAACGAGCAAAACATCTCGCTCCATTGCCACATTGGGCAACTTCGCTCCCATCTGCATTAAAAATGCGATAATGAAAATCTAATTCAGGATCGTAAGGCGGTTCAACGATTAACAACTGATCAAAACCAATACCACGATGGCGGTCAGCCAGTTTTTTGATCAATTCTTCAGGAAAATAGACATTCTGTGTCACTGCATCCACCACCACGAAATCATTGCCTAAACCGTGCATTTTAGAAAACTGCATTGTTTTCATCCTTAAAATTCGTTTATGTTATTTGGTATTATAATCGGCAAAGGGCGTTGAGTAAATCAACGCCGTGAAATTTAGACAAGTTTGGTGAGAAGATTAGGCAATGGCGGCAATGCCTTTTTGTTGTACAATATTCAATAATTTTAATGCAGCTCCCGTTGGTGTCTTCACACCACGTTCCCACGATGATACAAGGCTTTTGCTCACATTGAGATAATCTGCAAAAGTGCTTTGCGAAATACCAGCATTTTCACGCAATTGGTAAATCTCATGGCTAGAAAGAATTTTGGGGGAATTAGGGGCAAGGCAGCTCTCGTCAAATTCTTTCATCGTTTTTTCATCAATACCACCCACTTCGTATAAATCCATCGCATTTTCGTGGATTTGTTGAAAAATTTCACTGCGATATTTCATAAATTTCTCCTATTAAACAAAAATTTCTATTATGGCTTGTTGTTTGATGTAATGAGCTAGGGTTTCATCAGAATAATGAAGATAGATTTTCGCTAATTTTTTTAGTTCTGATAATTCTTCTTTGGTGATGTTCTCTCGATTATTTTTTTCAAAAATGGATGCAAAAAAGTATTTTTGTCCAATTTTATAGAAAATCAACGCACGATAGCCTGAAGATCGCCCCTGTCCCTGTTTGGCAATGCGTTGTTTGATCACATTACCACCAAGATCCGCATCAATCAAGCCTTTTTCTGCTCGCTCTACGGCATCAATTAATACACTATCATCAATGCCTTTTTTATTAGCAAAGGCAGCGAAAGATTTGGTTTTAAATAATCGCATAAATTATCTGTTATCACTGTGGTTATGGCAAGGGGGCATAATAAAGCGATAGATAAAATTTGAATAGAAAATGAGTTGAGATTTGGAATGGGTATCACAAGAATAACTTAATTATTATCACCGACAATGTGTTGTTAGCTATAAAATTTAATTTAACATAATCCTTGAAATCGCTTAAAAAGAGATCATATAGAGTAAGGACAGTAACAACTTACCTATTTTTAAGGAAAATATTATGAATATTGAAAAATTTACTACAAAATTCCAACAAGCCCTTGCCGAAGCACAATCTTTGGCTTTGGGTAAAGATAATCAGTTTATTGAACCTGTGCATTTATTGACCGCACTGTTAAATCAACAAGACGGTTCAATTGCTCCGATTTTAACCGCATCTGGGGTGAATTTGAGTTTATTACGCAATGAATTAAATAATGAACTCAATAAGTTACCACGAGTATCAGGTAATGGCGGTGATGTGCAGATTTCTCGGCAGTTGGTGAATATTTTAAATCTTTGCGACAAAATCGCTCAACAGCAACAAGACAAATTTATTTCATCTGAAATTTTCTTGTTAGCCGCATTAGAAGATAACGGCAGCTTGAGCCAGATTTTACGCAAGTGCGGTGCAAAAAAAGAGAGTTTACAACAGGCGATTAAACAAATTCGTGGGGGGCAGAAAGTGGACGATCAAAATGCAGAAGAAAACCGTCAGGCATTGCAAAAATACACCATTGATTTAACCGAACGGGCGGAAGCAGGCAAGCTCGATCCTGTGATTGGGCGTGATGAAGAAATTCGCCGTGCTATTCAGGTATTGCAACGCCGCACCAAAAACAACCCTGTGTTAATTGGTGAACCGGGCGTAGGGAAAACCGCCATTGTAGAAGGCTTGGCACAACGCATTGTCAACGGTGAAGTGCCTGAAGGGTTGAAAAATAAACGAGTGCTTTCCCTTGATATGGGGGCGTTGATCGCAGGGGCGAAATACCGCGGTGAATTTGAAGAACGTTTAAAAGCGGTGTTGAAAGAGCTTGCTCAAGAAGAAGGTCGGGTGATTTTATTTATTGATGAAATTCATACCATGGTCGGGGCTGGCAAAACAGACGGGGCGATGGACGCTGGCAATTTGCTCAAACCGTCCTTGGCTCGGGGCGAATTGCATTGCGTGGGGGCGACTACGTTGGACGAATATCGTCAATATATTGAAAAAGATGCTGCTTTGGAACGCCGTTTCCAAAAAGTGTTTGTGGACGAGCCGACTGTTGAAGATACCATTGCGATTTTGCGTGGCTTGAAAGAGCGTTATGAGTTACATCACCACGTACAGATTACTGACCCTGCCATTGTGGCGGCGGCAACGCTTTCGCATCGTTATATTTCTGACCGTCAGTTGCCAGATAAAGCCATTGATTTAATTGATGAAGCAGCCAGTTCCATTCGGATGGAAATTGATTCTAAACCGCAACCATTGGATAGACTCGATCGCCGTATTATCCAATTAAAATTGGAACAACAGGCGTTGAAAAAAGAAGAAGACGATGCCAGCCGTAAACGCTTGGCAACCTTGGAAACGGAGCTAGCGGAAAAAGAACGGGAATATGCCGAGCTGGAAGACGTATGGAAAAGCGAAAAAGCCGCCCTTTCTGGCACACAACATATTAAAGCAGAGTTAGAAAATGCTCGTACCCAAATGGAGCAAGCTCGCCGTGCTGGCGATTTGAATAAGATGTCCGAATTGCAATATGGCATTATTCCAAATCTTGAAAAACAGTTAGCGGAAGTGGATAAATCTGATGGTAAAGAAATGACTTTGTTGCGTAATCGTGTAACAGATGAAGAAATTGCTGAAGTGCTTTCTCGTGCCACAGGGATTCCTGTTTCTCGCATGATGGAGGGAGAAAAAGAAAAATTGTTGCGAATGGAAGATGAATTACATAAACGGGTGATCGGGCAAGGTGAAGCCGTGGAAGCCGTTGCCAATGCCATTCGCCGTAGTCGGGCTGGGCTTTCTGATCCAAATCGTCCGATTGGCTCATTCTTGTTCCTAGGTCCAACTGGGGTGGGTAAAACCGAGCTTTGCAAGACCTTGGCGAACTTCTTATTTGATGATGAAGATGCGATGGTGCGGATCGATATGTCCGAATTTATGGAAAAACATAGCGTATCTCGTTTGGTTGGTGCACCTCCAGGCTACGTGGGCTATGAAGAGGGTGGTTATTTAACCGAAGCCGTTCGCCGCCGTCCGTATTCCGTCATTTTATTAGACGAAGTGGAAAAAGCACACCACGATGTGTTTAACATTTTATTGCAAGTATTGGACGATGGACGATTAACCGATGGACAAGGTCGTACCGTGGATTTCCGTAATACGGTGGTGATTATGACCTCTAATCTTGGTTCAGATTTAATTCAAGAGAACAAAGATTTGGGTTATGACGGCATGAAAGAAATTGTGATGTCCGTGGTGGGTTCACACTTCCGCCCTGAATTTATCAACCGTATTGATGAAACCGTGGTGTTCCACCCTCTTGCCAAAGAAAACATTAAAGCCATTGCTCAAATTCAATTAGCACGCTTAACTAAACGTATGGCTTATCACGGCTATCAATTACAATTTAGTGATGCCTTGTTAGATTTCATCGGTGAAGTGGGTTACGATCCAATTTATGGAGCAAGACCATTGAAACGGGCGATTCAACAAGAAATCGAAAATCCATTGGCACAACAAATCTTGTCGGGTAAATTGTTACCTGATCAGGTGATTACGGTGGATTATATGGGTGGTCAAGTGGTGGCTGTTCAGTAAATGAAAGATCAAATGGTTGAAATTTGAAATGAAAGGCTTATAATACAGAAAGTCGTGGGTAGGTTGCTACCCTACCCACTTCCATAGCCGTTTAGGCTATTTATTGAGAACTGCTAACAGTACATCGAAAATGGCTACAAACCGAGTACTGAAAGCCCCTACTAGCAGAAGAGCTAGTATCATCAGAGCAATAGTTTCTGATGTTTTCACATAAATCACCCCCCTAGTGCCATAGGACTAAGACGACTAGGCAACGTGCTACGGTTAAGCAAACACGTTGCTCAGGTCGCCGATAGCACGAAAGGAATTATACACAAACCCCTGTCTATATGTCTAGGGGTTTGTTATTTTCTAGTGTTACGAAAATTAACCTCTTTCCTTATATAGTTTTATCCGAAATAAAAAATATTCTTTATCTCATCAGATGAATTTGTTAAAATTCCGTACCAATTGAAATTAGTTATCAATTAGTTTTCTGATTATTTAGACAAAGGAAAGTAGCTATGCCAGCATTATTTGATTTTTTAAAAAGTTATAGTGATTATATTATCATCGGATTACTCTGTTTAATGAGCTTTATTATGGTTTGGTTTGTTATTGAACGCTATATATTCCTTAGCAAAATCAAAGTCACAAGTTATAGTAATATTCACGCCTTAGATATTGAACTCAATCGTCATTTAACCATTATTTCTACCATTGGTGCCAACGCTCCTTATATTGGTTTATTAGGTACAGTAATTGGTATTTTATTAACTTTCTATGACTTAGGTAATTCCGCTGGTGATATTGATGCAGCTACCATTATGTTACATCTTTCTTTAGCCTTAAAAGCCACCGCAATCGGTATTTTAGTCGCTATTCCATCCATGGTATTTTACAGTGCATTGGGACGTAAAGTCGAAGTTAACCGTTTGAAATGGAAAGCATTAAATAGCTCAAAACACATTGAACAATAATTCTGGAGTAATGTTGAAATGAAAAAATTTGATGAAATTAACATTATTCCATTTATTGATATTATGCTGGTTTTACTAGCTATTGTATTAATTACTGCTTCTTTTATTTCACAGGGCAAAATTCAGGTGAATGTGCCTAAAGCATCACAAACGGTAGCGTTTAAATCAGATGATTTAGCTAAATTATTGACTGTAACAGAACAGGGTGAAATCTTTTTTAATGATAAGCCAATTACACAGGAAGCATTAGAAAAAGAAGTTGCAAGCTGGGATAAAACCCAAAAAGTAACTTTAAAAGTGGATGCCAATGCTGTATTCCAAGATTTTGTATCTATTACGGATTTAATGGCTAAAAATCAAATTACCAATGTGGCGATTGTCACCATGAAAGACAAAGGCAAGTAAAATGAAGAAAGATTCATTACTGGGCTTTGTCGGTTCATTGGTGTTTCACTGTGGATTGGGGGGAGTATTATTCTCTCTCGTTGTTAATCAGGATGCGGCGAATAGCCAAGTGGCTGGAGTGTTAGATACCAACATCTCTATGCAAATGATGATGGCAACAACCATTGAAGAACCTGCCCCCGAACCAGAAGTGGAACCACAAAAAGAGCCAGAACCCGAAAAGATAGAAATTGTAGCGGATCCAACCATCAAACCAGAGCCAGAAAAACCCAAAGAGCCTGAGAAGAAAAAAGAAAAACCAAAGGAAAAGCCTAAAGAAAAACCCAAAGAGAAGCCAAAAGAAAAACCAAAAGAACCAGTAAATAAAGTTATTGCTAAACCTGATCCCAATGCTGTAAAAGCAGATGCTGTCAGAGAGGGAAATGCTGCGGTAAATTCGCAAGCGACATCAACCTCCAATAACGTAACAACCAATAACCCAAATTTAGCAGGTAGTGGAACAAGTACGTCAGAAATTAGTGCTTACCAAAGTGCATTAAGACGTGAAATTGAACGCCATAAGAAATATTCACAACGAGCTAAAATGATGCGTAAACAAGGTGTTGTGGTTATTGCGTTTAATCTCGGTGAGAATGGTTCAATTAGTGGTATTCGAGTGGCAAAATCATCTGGTAGCGAAGATTTAGATAATTCTGCCTTACAAGCGGTACAAAGTGCCAGATCTATAGGACCTCGCCCAGCAGGAATGGGAAGTTCGGTAAGCGTACCAGTACAGTTTAAAATTCAATAATGTATGATATAAAAAGCTGAATTCAGGTGTATTGAATTCAGCTTTTTTGTTTTACTAAATATGATAACATACCCCCAATTAAATAAATTATTTTATGGGTATTTAACCATGTTAAAAAAAATACAAAACGTCATCAATAAACCTTTCCGCCTTGGCATCAATAAGTCGAATCAAGTGCGGTTAAAAAATAGCAATTTTTCGGTTATCTCTAGTAATTGCAACGGTGCCTTAATTTTACACGATCTTCATCAGCCATTTAATTCACCTTTCGTCAATCTTTATTTGGAACCTGATGATTTTATTCGTTATTTGAGCAATATTGAATACTATAAAAATCAGGAATTAACCATTGTCAAGAGTGATAAAAATTATCCTGTCGGGCAATTAGCCGATCTTCGGATTTACTTTGTGCATTATCATTCCGAGCAACAAGCTAAACAAAAATGGCAAGAACGCACTAAACGGATAAATATGGATAATCTTTTTATTATCATGACCGACCGTGATGGTTGCACTTACCAACATTTACAACAATTTGAGGCATTGCCTTTTGTGCATAAAGTGGTGTTTACTCATAAACCTTATCCAGAATTAAAATCCGCATTTTATATCAAAGGATTTGAACAACAAGATCAAGTGGGTGATTTGTTTGATTATTCAGGTTTATTGGGTAAAAAATATTATGATCAGTTTGATTATATAGGCTGGTTTAATCAAAAATAAAGTGCATATCAGCACTCTTTTTGCTACAACTCTCGTCTTCCTAAGAATGAGTGAGTTAATGTAGTGCCATCTACCATTTCCAGTTCACCGCCGACTGGAATACCATGAGCGATACGGCTCGCTTTAATGCCCTGTTGTTGGCAAATTTCAGCAATATAATTTGCTGTTGCATCTCCCTCAATGGTTGGATTAGTGGCTAAAATCACTTCATTAAATTGTTCTGATTGCAACCGTTGTTGTAGCAAATCTAACCCGATCTCTCTAGGACCAATACCATCTAAAGGGGATAAATGCCCCATTAATACAAAGTAGCGTCCTGAAAATTGCCCTGTTTGTTCAATAGCTTGAATATCTGCTGGCATTTCCACCACACAAAGCAAACCCGAATTCTGACGACGTGGATTATCGCAAATATTACAAATTTCTTCTTCAGTGAATGTACGACAATAGGAACAATGCCCAATTTTTGACATGGCATCAGTTAACGCCCGAGCCAAATTCATGCCTCCACTACGATCACGTTGTAACAAATGGTATGCCATACGTTGAGCAGATTTTGGTCCAACCCCAGGTAAACAACGTAAATGTTCCACCAAATTTTCTAATAGCGGACTACTTTGCATAAAAATTCCTTAAAAATAAACCGCACTTTTGTTTGACAAAAAAGTGCGGTGATAACCTTTGAATTTTTAGAATGGCATTTTAAAGCCAGCAGGTAAGTTCATACCTGCGGTTAATCCTGCCATTTTCTCTTTTTGCAATTCTTCTGCACGACGAACCGCATCATTGAAAGCCGCAGCAACTAAATCTTCCAGCATTTCTTTGTCATCTTCCATCAAACTTGGATCAATTTCAATACGACGACAATTATGCGCTCCATTTACAGTAATTTTGACTAAACCAGCACCAGATTCTCCAGTCACTTCAAGTTGAGCCACTTCTTCTTGCATTTTTTGCATACGTTCTTGCATTTGTTGAGCTTGTTTCATCAAGCCACCAATTCCGCCTTTTCCGAACATTCTGATTATTCCTTAATTTATAAAAAAGTGTGCGTATTTTATCTGATCAGCTCGTATTCTACAAGAGAACACTCAGAATTAGACTCTGTTATCATACATAGCGATGCTTAAAAATTCGTCAAAGAATGTTGGGAACGTTTTTGCTGTACATTTTGGTTCTAAAATCGTTACCTCTGTATTAGACAAAGCAATTAACGCAAAACACATCGCCATACGGTGATCATTGTAAGTTTCAATTTCAGCATGCTTGAATTGACTTAATTCAAGAGGTTGAATACGAATAAAGTCCTCCCCCTCTTCTACACTTGCGCCAACCTTTCTCAGCTCCGTTGCCATTGCGGTTAAACGGTCGGTTTCTTTCACTCGCCAATTATAAATATTACGAATACAGGTTTCCCCTTTGGCAAAAAGTGCGGTAGTCGCAATCGTCATTGCCGCATCAGGAATATGGTTCATATCCATATCAATGCCAACTAAGTCGCCTTGTTCCGCCTGAATAAAATCATCGCCCCAAGTAATTTTAGCCCCCATTTTTTCTAATACATCTGCAAATAAACGGTCGCCTTGAATACTGTTTTTACCTACGCCAGTCACTTTTACTTTGCCTTTAATCGCACCTGCGGCTAAGAAATAGGAAGCAGAAGAAGCGTCCCCCTCCACTAAAAAATGTTGTGGAGATTGATATTGCTGATTGCCTTTTACGATAAAGCGTTGATAATGTTGGTTTTCCACTTCCACACCGAAAATCTTCATCATATTTAGGGTAATATCAATATAAGGCTTAGATACTAAATCACCGATAATTTCAATTTCAGTATCTGCGGTAGCAAGAGGAACTGCCATTAAAAGTGCGGTTAAAAATTGAGAAGAAACCGAACCATCAATTTTCACTTTTCCACCATGTAACCCATTATTACGAATGACCACAGGTGGATAGCCGTCTTGTTCCAAATATTGCACTTCTGCCCCAGCTTGCAATAAGGCATCTACTAAATGTTTGATCGGTCGTTCTTTCATTCGTGGTTCACCTGTGAGAACAATTTCACTTGGTATCGCATTTGGATTAGCTAGACAAAGGGCTGCAGTTAGAGGTCGCATGGCTGTTCCCGCATTACCTAAAAATAGGGCTAAACCACTTTGCCATTGAAATGCTCCACCCAATCCTTGTACTTCACAAACAGATTTGTCTTCTGATAACTGATAGTTCACGCCGAGTTGCTTCAGAGCATTTAACATATAACGAACATCATCGCTATCTAATAAATTAGTAACCTTGGTAGTTCCTTTGGCAAGTGCAGCCAATAATAAGGCACGGTTGGATAGGCTTTTGGAACCAGGTAAATTAATCGTGCCTTCAATACGAGAAATTGGGTTTAGGGTGATTTTTTCCATTTTGTTTCCTCCCTGCACTAACGTACAGGGTTAAATAAAGTAACGATGCTCCGCATCTTCTCATTTCATTTTCAGCCACAGCGTGGCGTAACCATGCTTAAATTAGTACGGAGTAATTTGTAACACTTTCTCAAGTGCGGTGAAAAACCGTTGATTTTCTTCGGGCAAACCAATACTAATGCGTAAATGATTTGGCATACCATAACCAGCGATTGGACGAACAATCACGCCCTCATGCAATAAGGCTTGATAAATTGGTGCCGCAGGTCGTTTAAAATCAATGGTGATAAAATTACCTTTAGACGGAATATATTGCAAACCATGCTGTTGACAAAAAGATTCATAGCGTTGCATTTCTGAACGGTTATTTTGTGCGACTTTTTGTACAAACGCATCATCTTTTAATACCGCTATAGCGGCTACTTGAGCCAGACTATTTACGTTGAACGGTTGTCGAACACGATTGAAAAGATCGGCGATTTCAGGATTAGATACTGCATAACCAATGCGTAAACCAGCTAATCCATAGGCTTTTGATAAAGTGCGAGAAACCACTAAATTCGGGTATTTTTTCAGCAAAGCAAAGGAATCAATCCGCTCATTTTCGGCTGTAAATTCAGTATAAGCCTCATCTAACACGACAATAATGCGTTCTGGTACTTGACTTAAAAAACGATCAATCTCATTTTCTGTCAAAAAATTTCCCGTTGGATTATTTGGATTAGCAATATAAATTAATTTGGTTTTATCATTAATTGCCGACAAAAAACCGTCTAAATCATGTCCCCAGTGTTTGGCTGGAATTTCACGGGCTACCGCATTAATCGCTTTGGTAATCAAAGGATAGACAATAAAAGCATATTGCGAATAAATAATTTCATCTTGTTCGCTGGCAAAGGTGTGAGCGACCAATTCAATGAAATCATTCGAGCCATTGGCTAAGGTGATTTGTTCTGCCTCAACAGAAAATTTTTCTGCGATCGTTTTTTTCAATGCAAACCCATTACTATCGGGATAACGAGTAAGCTTATCAAGCTGATCCATAATAGCTCTTTTGGCACTTTCAGGAAAACCAAAAGGATTTTCATTGGAAGCGAGTTTAATAATATTAGCAATACCCAACTCTCGTTCAAGCTCTTCAATCGGTTTGCCTGCTTGGTAAGGCAACAGGGATTGTACCCCTTGGTTAGCTAAAGATAAAAATTTCATAAAAATTGACCGCACTTTAGGTTAAGTAAATTGGGCGAATGCTCGCCCTAATAGATAAATTAAATGTTAAGCGTTTTCTTGTGCAAATTTCTGCATAAACGCAATTAAGGCTTGCACCCCCTCAATCGGCATTGCATTGTAAATAGATGCACGCATACCACCTAATACTTTATGCCCTTTTAAGGCTTGTAATCCTGCTTTGGTGGCTTCTGCGACAAATTTCACATTTAGCTCATCATTATCAGTGGTAAAGGTTACATTCATAATAGAACGATTTTCTTCCGCCACATAATTATGATAAAAACTATTATTATTCAAGTAATTATATAATAATTCTGCTTTGGCACGATTGCGTTGTTCGGCAGCATCTAAACCGCCCGTGGCTAACAAATGTTTAAACACCAAACCACAGAGATACCAAGCAAAGGTTGGTGGCGTATTAATCATTGAATCGGACTTGGCTTGTACTGCATAATTCCAAATAGACGGTGTTTCCTTACGAGCATTACCAATTAAATCTTCACGCACAATGACCAGTGTAATACCAGACGGTCCCATATTTTTTTGAGCTCCTGCGTAAATCACGCCAAATTTACTAATGTCAATTTGACGAGATAAAATATCTGAGGACATATCCGCCACTAACACCGCATTACCCACATTGGGAACATCAAAAATTTCCACACCACTAATGGTTTCATTGGTGCAGTAATGTACATAGTCATATTGTTCGGCAATATCACTAAAATCCAAGCGTTCCACTCGTAAAGTGCGGTCAGAATTTAAGATATTTATTTCATCAACATGGGTAAAATTCGTTGCTTCTTTAGCGGCGACAGATGACCAATGTCCGTCCACTAAATAAAGGGCTTTCCCCTTATTATTGGCTAAATTCATCGGTATTGCCGCAAATTGTCCCCTTGCACCACCTTGTAAAAACAATACTTTATAATTATCTGGAATATGGAACAATTCACGTAAATCTTTTTCGCACTGTACAATCATTTCCATAAAATATTTACCACGATGACTGATTTCCATCACCGAAGTGCCTTGCTCTTGCCAATTTAATAACTCTGCTTGTGCTTGTTGCAAAACCGCTTTTGGCATCATGGCAGGACCAGCACTAAAATTGAATACTTGTGTCATGAATACTTCCTATTTTGTCATATTAGAATTGTGTTATTTTTACCACCACAACCGCCTATAGGCAATGAATTTTTCAAGGAATTACCAGAAAAAATTGATCTTAGCCATAAATTTTGCATTAACACTTTGACGAAACTGACGAAAAAGGATAAATTAGATTATCCTTTTTAATATAGTGAGTGCTAATTATGGAAAACGTCAACAAACAATCCTTTCAAGAAGTTTTAGAATATGTTCGTTTATATCGTCGTCGTAATAAATTATTACGTGAAATTGGTGATAACGACCGCAAAATTCGTGATAATAAAAAACGTTTATTATTACTTGATAATTTAAACGATTATATTCGTGATGATATGAGTATTGCCGATTTACGTGCAATTATTGAAAATATGCGTGATGACTATGAAGGTCGTGTTGATGATTATATGATCAAAAATGCCGATCTTTCTAAACAACGCCGTGAAATCAAAGCTCAAATGAAAGATCGGAACAAAGCTCATGCTGAATTATTGAAAAATGAAAAATAATTCGCTGATATTTTAGAGTTAATTTAGAAAATCTGTTTCTCATCTTAATGCCTGAGAAACAGATTTTTATTATTTAGCTCATTTAGCTAACATTTCATCGACAAACTGCGGAACTAATTCACCCGCTTTTCCCACTCTCACATCGGCAAAATGCGAACGAATCTGACTGGGTTCTAAATTGATTTCAATAGTCTTACATTGAGGGCTGACTTCCTGCACAAAACCTGCGGCAGGATAAACATTGCCCGATGTGCCAATGGAAACAAAATAATCACATTTATTTAAAGCCTGATAAATCCGTTCCATTTGTAACGGCATTTCGCCAAACCACACAATATGCGGACGCAAACGGCGTGGTGGTTGGCAACAGGTACAACGATCCTGTTCGGTAATATCCTTTGTCCAGTCGTAAATTTTCCCCGACCAATTACACCGCACTTTTAATAATTCGCCGTGCATGTGAATCAGATTTTTTGTGCCTGCACGTTCGTGCAAGTTATCCACATTTTGTGTTACCACTAACACATTATCACCGAATTTCTGTTCTAATTTAGCCAAGGCAAGATGAGCCGCATTGGGCTGAATGTCAGGGTTAAATAGCTGACGGCGGCGTTGATTATAAAACCGTTGCACCAATTCTGGATTACGCTCAAAGGCTTCGGGGGTAGCCACATCTTCAATACGATGTTCTTCCCACAAGCCATCACTGGCACGAAATGTGCGAATACCTGATTCGGCGGAAATGCCCGCCCCCGTTAGGATAATGATTTTAGGTTGTTTCATTTTCTTTCCTTATGGCTTTGTTTATAGTGAATAAATTATGCAGCCAATAACTCAGGTAAACGATACACCGCATACACAAAAATCGCTAAAATCACCGCTAAAATTCCTTTTTCAGCCCCTGTTAAGGTGATTTTGCCGTGGAATTTTCGGTTGGAATACAGGAATAATAAAATCCCTGGTACATACAACACCACAGACAATAACAAATATTCCAAGCCTGCAGCATAGACGATCCATAGCCCGTAAAGTGATGCCATAAATCCCGTGAGTTTAATGTACCACGCCGCATTGATCTGAATGGAGAGCTTGAATAAATACGCCCCGATTAAGAAATACGGGATTAAAATCATTGAGGTGGAAATCATCAATAAATTGTTATAGCTTTGCTCAAAGACCAACACCAAGACCAAACAAAATTGCACCACAAAGCCCGTAAACCATAGCGAGTTAATCGGTGTGCCGTTTTGGTTGAGTTTGTCTAGAATTTTTGGAAATGCCCCATTTTTTGCACCGCAGTATGGCACTTCTGCGGAGTACATCGTCCAGCTGATATAAGAGGCTAACACCGACACAATCAAACAAGCGGTAATAATCACTTTACCAGTCGCCCCCGTCATCACATCCAGCAACGGACCCATAGACGGATTTGCCATATTGGCAATGGCTTCACGGGGTAAGATTCCTAAAGAGAGAATGGTGATTGCCACATAAAGAATTAACGCAATAACTATCCCTAACACAGTCGCCAAGCCCACATCGGAACGTTTTTTGGCGTGAGCGGAAAGTACCGCCGCACCTTCTACGCCCGTGAACACCCAAAGGGTAATTAACATCGTGTCTTTCACTTGATCGCCCACCGTGTTATTAAGTGCGGTGGCTTTTACGTCCGTATTAAATAAATCCGCATCAAAATACCACAAGCCCAATGCAATAAACAAAATTAACGGAGCGACTTTCACAAAGGTTGCCACCAGATTGACTGCTGCCGCCTCTTTTACGCCCCCTGCAATTAAGGCGTGAACGAGCCACACGATAATTGATGAACCAATAAAGGCGGCAATGGTATTGCCTTGTCCGAAAATCACGGTGGTTTCGCTATCCGTAAACACGCCCAAGCCTTCAAACGCCACGGTTAAATAGCCCACAATCCCGATAGTGGCACACAGCCAATAACCCCAAGCGGACATAAAGCCCATTAATTCGCCAAATCCTTCACGAGCGTAGGTATAAATACCACCATCTAATTCAGGGCGTAAGCGAGAGATAAAAAAGAACGACAAGCCGAGAAAAATAATCCCGATCCCCGTAATCAGCCAGCCGGTAGAAATCGCTTCCGCCCCAGCCACAGCTGCCATATTTTGCGGAAGACTAAAAATCCCCGAGCCAATCATAGAGCTTAGTACCAACGCCGTCAGCGACACTAAGCCGATTTTTTTGTTTGACATAATTGCTTTCCTTTTAGGTTATTAGGGTCCTGTTGACCTTTTAGTTAAGGCTGTTTTTGATAGCCCTCATAATAATAAGATTGTTCAATCCCTTTAAAAATAATTTCACGGTTATCCACATCATCCGTTAAATTGGTTTGCAATAAATACCGCAGTTCCAAATCATTCACAGGGCTACGTTCCATCGCTTGTAAATACAAGGTTTTATCCACATTTTGCCAATTTACCACCTTGCCTAAATTTTTCCGCAAGATCAAATCCAACCAAATTCTTGTGCTACGCCCATTGCCTTCCATAAAGGGGTGAGCAATATTCATTTCCACATATTTTTCAATGATTTGCTCAAAAGTGCTTTCAGGCATTTGCTCAATTTTTGCCAACACTTCTTTTAAATAAAGCACATTGGCAAACCGAAAATAGCCTTTGGAAATATTATATTGACGGATTTGCCCAGCAAAATCATACAGCCCCGTAAATAAGGCGTGATGAATTTGTTGCAAACCTTTGACTGTGCCGACTTCAAATTGATAGACTTCGCCCGTTTCAAAAATTCGGTAGGCATTTTCAAGGCTTTGTTGAACAAGAGATTTCATTATATTTCCTATTTCAAATTCTTCACTAATACTGCAATATAATCCACCCCAATTCCACAGCAACCACCGATAATACTGGCACCTTGAGCCGTCCATTTTTTTGCCCATTGCAAATAGGCTGGCGGATCGAGATCGTTGCGGACTTCATCTAGCCCATCATTCGCCGTGGCATCTTCAGGTTGCGGTGCAAAGGCGTTGGCATAGGCTCCAGTTTTAATATGAAGTGCGGTGTGTTTTTCTAGGGTTTTTCGGGTAACGATTAACGCCTGTTCAATCACTTCGGGTTGGCAACAGTTAAACAAAATCGCCTGTACGCCAATTTCGATCATTTTTTCCACCGCACTTTGCACGCTTTCGCCTGAACGTAGTTGCGGTTCGGTGGTGGGTTTGTCATCGGTTAAGGTGAATGACACCCACAGCGGACGTTCATCTTTTGGCAAGAGTTTTTGCACGGAAACAGGCTCAATAATCGCACTTTGAGTTTCACATAGCCAGATATCCACATAAGGGGACAGCCCATCAATGATCGGTTGAGCAATTTCCGCAAAGCGATTAGGTTGGATTAAATCTGCCCGATACGAGCCGAACATTGGGGGGAGCGATCCTGCGATTTTGGTGGTTAAAACGCCTGAATTCTGCACCGCACTTTGTGCCAGTCGCCCAGCCCGTTCAGCGAGTATTTGACCAGAAACCTGAAAACGTTGCTCACCGATATGAAACGGTACCACGGCATAGCTGTTGGTGGTGATCACTTCCGCCCCTGCCTTGATAAATTCTTCATGCACCTGTTGCACAGCGGACGGCTTTTCAATTAACGATAACGCTGACCATTCGGGTTGGCGGAATGGTGCGTTTAATCGCATAAGTTCACGGCTCATACCGCCGTCTAAAATGGTGATAGTCATCATATTTCCTTAAATTTTGTTAAATCCAACGTCTTACCTTTTGTTGGTATTGTAAAAAATCTTGCCCGAATTTTTGTTTTAATATACGTTCTTCGGGTTGAATTTGAAAGCGATTTAAATAAGCAATAAAGCCAATAATTACTAAAAAGCCTAAGGCTTGTTGTTGCCAAAAAGTAAAAGCGAGTAGAAAGCAAACTAAACTTAAATACATAGGATTACGGCTAAATCGGTAAATCCCGTAAGTAATGAGATGAACACTTTGCTCAGGGCGATGTGGGTTAATTGTAGTTTTATGTTGATAAAATGGATACAAGCTCGCTATAGCAATAATAATACCTGTAAAAATAAAGAGATAACTCAACCAATTAGCTAAAGGCAACGCTATTTTAGGTAGCATGTAGATGAATGCGACTGCCAATAAAAATAAAATAGGTGGGGGAAGTTTAAGTTCCATAAATATTGTTAAATAGGGCGTATGCAATACTACGCCCTTGCAAGGTTACACATTAAATCTAAAGTGCATGACATCACCGTCTTGCACGATATACTCTTTTCCTTCCAAACGCCATTTGCCTGCTTCTTTTGCCCCGTTTTCGCCTTTGAATTGGATAAAATCATCATAGGCGATTACTTCGGCACGAATAAAGCCTTTTTCAAAGTCGGTGTGAATTACGGCGGCGGCTTTCGGTGCGGTTGCACCCACAGAAACCGTCCATGCACGTACTTCTTTCACGCCTGCGGTGAAATAGGTTTGTAAATTTAACAAAGCATAACCAGCACGAATGACACGGTTTAAACCAGGTTCTTCAATGCCTAAGTCTTGTAAAAATTCGACTTTTTCATCATCTTCTAATTCAGCGATTTCTGCTTCAATCGCCGCACACACAGGCACAACAACCGCCCCCTCTTTTTCCGCAATGGCACGCACTTGATCTAAATACGGGTTATTTTCAAAACCGTCTTCATTCACATTGGCAATGTACATTGTCGGTTTTAAGGTTAAAAAATTATAGCCTTTAATCGCAAAAAGTTCGTCTTTATCTAAATTAACTTCACGAATCATTCCCGCATTTTCTAACACAGGCAGGATTTTTTCCATAATGGATAATTCAAATTTAGCCTCTTTATCACCGCCTTTGGCTCGTTTTTGCAAGCGTTGAATGGCACGTTCACAGCTGTCTAAATCCGCTAACGCCAATTCGGTATTGATAATCTCAATATCGTCTGCAGGGTTGATTTTGCCTGCTACGTGAACAATATCATCGTTCTCAAAACAACGTACCACGTGTCCGATAGCATCGGTTTCACGAATATTGGCTAAAAATTTGTTGCCTAAGCCTTCGCCTTTGCTTGCCCCTGCCACTAAGCCTGCAATATCCACAAATTCCATTGTGGTTGGTAATACCCGTTCAGGTTTGACAATCTCTGCCAAGGCATCAAGACGTGGATCGGGCATTGGCACCACACCCGTATTTGGTTCAATGGTACAAAACGGATAGTTTGCCGCTTCAATACCTGCTTTGGTTAATGCGTTGAAAAGGGTTGATTTTCCGACATTGGGTAAACCCACGATACCACATTTAAATCCCATTTTTTATTCCTTACTCTGCTTTAAAACTGTTTAATCGGTTAGTGGCTTTTACCACACCGTCTTTGAATAATACGTCCACACAACGACTGGCTTCGTCAATGGCGGCGTTGATTTTTTCCTGATCTTTTGGGGCAGCTTTGCTTAATACATAACCTGCCACCAATTCTTTACTGCCTGGGTGATCAATGCCAATACGAATCCGATAGAAATTTTTGTTATTACCTAATACGGCAATAATATCTTTCAGCCCGTTATGCCCACCGTGTCCGCCACCTTGCTTGATTTTCGCTACTCCACAGGGTAAATCCAGCTCATCGTGTGCCACGATAATTTCTTCAGGTTGAATACGAAAGAAATTGGCTAATGCACCCACCGCTTTACCGCTTAAATTCATAAAAGTAGTTGGCACAAGCAACCATACATCACCAAGTGCGGTGGAAATCTTGGCAGTTTTACCAAAATATTTGTTGTCGTCTTTCAGACTGACATTATATGAACGGGCAATTTCATTGACTAGCCATTCCCCAGCGTTATGACGAGTTCCCTCATATTTTGCCCCAGGATTGCCTAATCCGACAATTAATTTGATTTCAGACATAGATGATTCCGTTAGTCAAAAATAAGGGGATATTATAGCGGAAAATTTGCGTTTTTACACGGTATTCTATTTGCCTTGATAAAAGGCATAGGCATAACCTGATACAATGAAAGCCCTTAAAATCAACATTTTTAAGGGCTTTCATACTATGTTAAATCTAAAACCTTGGTATCACTTAAATTAAGGACGAACCCCCAAGATATGACAAATCGCATAGGTCAATTCGCTACGATTTAAGGTATAAAAATGGAAATCATTCACGCCCTCTCTGGATAACACTCGTACCATATCAATAGCAACACTTGATGCGACTAAATTACGGGTAGTTTGATCCTCATCTAAACCCTCATACATCTTAGCCAACCAACTTGGAATTTTCACATTCGTTACGCTCGACATTTTCTGTAACTGCTTGAAATTGGTTACAGGCAAAATACCTGGCACAATTTCTGCATCAATACCGATGGACGCACAACGATCACGAAAACGCAAATAGCTTTCCACATCAAAGAAAAATTGCGTAATCACATGATTTGCCCCTGCATCAATTTTGCGTTTTAAATTTATCAAGTCTGCTTGAGCGGATTTGGCTTCAGGATGAACCTCGGGATAAGCCGCCACCGAAATATCAAAATCTGCTACATCACGTAATAATGTGACTAAGTCTGACGCATAAAATGGCTTTTTGGCATAACCTTTCGGCTCATCGCCACGCAATGCCACAATACGGCGAATACCACTATCCCAGTAGTCTTTAGCAATTTGGCGGAGTTGTTCAGGGGTGGCATCAATCCCCGTTAAATGGGGGGCCGCTTCTAAACCTGTTTGTTGTTTAATACTTTTAACAATACTATGAGTGCGATCACGCTCACCAGAATTTGCCCCATAAGTCACTGATACAAATTTCGGTTTTAAGGTCTTTAAACGGTGAATAGATGCCCACAGGGTTTCTTCCATTTTTTCGGTTTTCGGTGGAAAAAATTCGAATGAAACGTTAATTTTTCCGTCTAAATCTGCAATGTGTTGGTTTAGTGTATCAATTTCTTTGGCGTAGCTCATATATTCGCTCCATATTATCTGAATTCAATTAATGTATTGAGTTAAGGATAAATTAAAGCAATCATAATTATGCGTCAATTTCAAAAAATTCACATTTTTTATGAATCTAATTCATATAAGCTATATTTGTAGTCATCTGGTAAATTCGCTATACTTTTACCTAATTATCCGTACCTCTTGGAAAAATAATGAGCAAAAAAGTTAAATTCTTATTACGTTTATCGGCTGTCGCTTTAGTGGTTGGCGTAGCGACACAATTTTATACGAACTACCAAATCGATCAGACCATTAGCAAATTTCCTTATCAATTAAAGGATCAATTTAATATCACTATTACAGAAAAAAATAGCGATTTTTTTACTCGTGATCTCATTTTTAGCATGGAGCGAAATGGTAATAAAACGGATTTTATGCACACAAAATTAACCGCACTTCCGTTAATGATTAGTGCAGAATCGGAATTTAATACCAATTTAATTAAGAAACTAAATGAACAACTTAATATCACCATTGATAAAAATACCATTACCAGTCAATTTTCAGTCTTTAGTGATAGTTTAAGTTCTCGTGTTGTGACCGAATTTCGTGATAGTACAAATCAATCGCAAACTTTAGAAAGCGAATTGTCTTACGATATTCAATCCAAATCTATTGAATTACAAACTGAACTTTCCGCTTTTAACTACGATAAATTATTAAAAATCACTGACCTGAAAGGTAACTTTTTATTAACCACGGTTGGGGATAATTTATATGATTTAATTAAAGCAGATTTTAAAACCAAGAAAATTGATGTGAACTTACTCGATGGTGACGGCACACATATCGGTTTAGTTAAAGGACATTATATTCTGGATAAAAAAATCAATGATCAAGGATATGATTTAAATCAGCAGATTAATCAACAAGGGATTTATCTGTCGAATAAAAATACTAAATCCGATCAAGATAAAACCAGAGCAGAAGATGTAGTGCTGACGTTAAAGCGACAAGGCATTCCATCTCATGTTACTTTTCCTGAGCAATTAAAACAATTACAAGCAGAGCAATTTAATTTAACTTCGATGATCACACAATTTATTGATTTTGTATTTAATAATCAAAAAATTGAATCCACACTTTCAGTAAACCGTTTTATTTATCCTAAGAATGAAATAAACCTGATTGATGCCCAAAATACACAAATTGTTTTTTCATCAAATCATCAAGATAAACAAAATTCAGAACAAACGATTAATCTAAAAGCAAAAAATATTCTGTTTAATCAAGATGATGAATTGTCATTTACTGGCATTTCTGCCGAAAATAAACTTTCACATTTAAATTTAGAAAATCATTTAGCTTTTTTAATCAAATATTTACCGAAAAGTTTACAAACTAAGGATTTACCTCAAAAAGATACGCCAAACTTCTTAGCCGATTTAGATAAACTCGCTGAAAATTTCCAAACGCAATTAGAAAGTGCGGTGAAAATTGAGAAAGTTTCAATGAAAAATCAAGGGACAGCAGAAAATCTTAAATGGAACTATACTGCTCAACCGCTGAAAGATATTTTTGATACAAAAAATAATATTTCGTTGGATAAATTAACCTTAACTGAACAACAAATGCAATTTAGTCAGTTAAAATTAGATTTCCCATTGGAACAACTATCACCAAACAAAGCGTTTTACCAAACCTATTTTTGTAAGTTATACCGTGGTATCTGTGCAACTAATTTAACTAGTGATAATTATACTAAAATAACATTGGAACAATATTTAGTTACGCCCGTTAATATTCCCAAAGCAACATTCATAGCCAATATTGATACTTATCCAAGTGCCAGCAAATCTTTACCTGTAAATGCAAATTTAACGGCGACATTACCGCAAGGTTATGCAGATGGAATGAATAATATCAAGCAAAATAATATTCAACTAAACGTTACTATTGCGGAAGACATAGTTAAAATGGAAAAACCACCAACACCATTTTGGCATTCTATTGTTACTGTGGTACAAGATTTGTTTAAACTTGAAGACGGGCAATATCATCTTGATTTCAAAGCCGATAATGGCAATATGTTAATTAATGGAATGCCTTTTGACTCTGAACAACAAAATTCTGAACCACAAGATGAATTAAACATAGAAAAAGAGTAAAAAATAAGGAAACGGATTTCGTTTCCTTATTTGCTTTATTCTGTCAATTTTTCTAACCCAAAATGACGATAAGTATGGTTAGTGGCAATTCGCCCCCGTGGTGTGCGTTGTAAAAAACCTTGTTGGATCAAATAAGGTTCTAGCACATCTTCAATAGTATCTCGCTCTTCCCCTATGGCTGCTGCAATATTATCTAACCCCACTGGTCCACCGTCAAAACGTTCAATAATTGATGTTAAGAATTTGCGATCTAAATAATCAAAACCAGCCTGATCAATATCTAACATAGACAATGCCGCATTGGCAATTTCTACGGAAATCACACCGCGGTTTTTCACATCTGCATAATCACGTACACGGCGTAATAATCGGTTGGCAATACGTGGTGTGCCACGAGAACGGCGAGCAATTTCAATCGCAGCAGCTTCAGATAATTCTAAATTTAAGCAGTTAGCACTGCGTGAAACAATGAACGTTAAATCTTCCACCGAATAAAATTCTAGGCGTTGTACAATACCAAAACGATCACGTAACGGTGAAGTCAGTGAACCTGCCCTTGTGGTTGCTCCGATTAAAGTAAACGGCGGCAGATCGAGTTTAATCGAGCGAGCGGCTGGACCTTCGCCAATCATAATATCCAGTTGATAATCTTCCATCGCAGGATAAAGCACTTCTTCAATAGCTGGCGAAAGACGATGAATTTCATCAATAAATAGCACATCATGGGGTTCAAGATTGGTCAGCATAGCCGCAAGATCCCCTGCTTTTTCTAACACAGGACCTGAAGTCGTGCGAATATTCACCCCCATTTCATTCGCCACAATATTGGCTAAGGTGGTTTTACCCAATCCAGGGGGACCGAAAACCAGTAAATGATCCAAAGCATCTTGACGTAATTTCGCTGCTTGAATAAAAATCTCCATTTGCGACCGCACTTGTGGTTGCCCCACATAATCCGCCAATAATTTAGGGCGAATGGCACGATCAACGATTTCATCATCTAATTTTGCTGTAGCACTAATAATGCGATCTGCTTCAATCATCATCTATCTCACTTATAAGGCTGCTTTTAAGGCTTCTCGAATTAGTTGTTCAGAAGACAGATCTTGTTTTGCCACTTTCTTCACCATTTTCTCTGCATCCATAGGTTTATAACCTAAAGCAATCAAGGCTGAAACCGCATCATCTGTAGCTATATTTTCCGTTGCAGATATCCGTTCAACCGCTGGCAAATGGTTACTTTTCACAAAGAAATCCCCTTGCCCCACACCTTTGAATTTGCCTTTTAATTCGACCAACAAGCGTTCCGCCGTTTTCTTACCCACACCTGGAATTTTCACTAACTTAGATAATTCTTCGTGTTCAATCGCATAAGCAAATTCCGATACTGACATGGCGGACAAAATCGCTAAGGCTAATTTAGGACCTACCCCATTGGTTTTGATTAATTCACGGAATAAACTGCGATCTTGTTTATGGGAAAATCCAAACAGTAAATGTGCATCTTCTCGTACCACCAAATGGGTAAATAAAGTACAGTCTTGCTCAATTTCAGGTAGATTATAAAAACTTGTCATAGGTAATAACAATTCATAACCCACACCTTGTACATCAAGCAAAATTTCAGGCGGGTGTTTTTCGATAAGTTTACCTTGTAAGCGACCGATCATAGCGTTAAATTATCCTTGCAAAAATTTTTGCTTACTATAACCAAAGACTGAACAAAAATCCAGTTAAATTTTTAAGCGAAAACGCCCACGGCTATAACGAGTGCGTAAAAGTGCGGTGTATTTTTCTCGAGTTTCCGTTGGAGTTGCCGTGTGAGAAACCTGCAAACTATGTTGAATGGTATGAGCATGGGTAATGGCAATCGCTAAGGCATCTGCTGCATCAGCTTGGGGTTTATCAGAGAGTTTAAGAATACGAGTAACCATATCTTGTACTTGTATTTTATCCGCCGAGCCAATACCTGTTACTGTTTGTTTCACCAAACGAGCAGCATATTCAAACACGGGTAAATCACTATTCACCGCGGCTACAATGGCTGTGCCACGTGCTTGTCCGAGTTTTAAAGCGGAACTTGGGTTTTTGGCTAAAAATACTTCTTCAATAGCAAACATATCAGGCTGAAATTGCATGATAATTTCCGTTACGCCAGCATAAATCCGCTTTAAACGTGTTGGCATATCTTCTACTTGGGTACGAATAGCACCGCTGCCGAGATATTCTAATGTACGTCCTGTTTGACGAATAACCCCATAACCAGTCACTCTTGAGCCAGGGTCTATTCCTAAAATGATTGCCATGTTGCCCTACAATTCTACAAAATAAAATGGGTGGAGTTCTATCTCCACCCAATCATCATAACTGATTTTAATTATTTATTTAATCGTTTTGTCGCTGTTTTATTAACATTACAAAGTTTTGCTAAAATTTGATCGGATTCAGCACCTTTTTTCACTAAATGAATGGCATCAACACCATTAAAATTGTCCAAGGTTAAACCCGTATCTACATTCCATTCGTATTTATCAGAAACAAATGAAACGGTATCTTTGCTATTATCATCACGAGCTAATGATACTTTTAATGCTTTTTGACCTTTACCTAAACGAACACTAACCGCTCGCGGATCGTTATTTTCAAAAGCATAGGTTGCTGTTACTACTTTGCCTGACTGACAACGATAAACCACCGATTTATTTACAGTTGGCACTTTTTGTACTTTTACTTGTGCGGTACCATCAATATTTTTTGCCATCTCAGTTGCTTGTGCATCTGCTGTATTCATAGCTTGCTCCATTACTTGAGCTTCTTTTTCAGCTTGAGCAGCAGCCATTTCTTGCTCGCTAGGAGCAGAAGAACAAGCAGCCAATACTACTGTGGCACAGATTGCAGGAATAAATTTGACTAATTTCATAGAATCTCCTTAATAAAAAATAAAAGTAAGGTCTTGTTCAAAAAGACATTTTTATCCTAGCATAACAAAACCTATAATACAAATTATATTAAAGTAGGGCTGCCACTTCATCACTGATTTCACCGTTGTGATAGACGTTTTGCACGTCATCACAATCTTCCAGCATATCAATTAAACGTAATAGTTTTGGTGCATTTTCTGCATCAAGATCAACGCTGGTTGATGGGATCATTGTTACTTCTGCACTCTCAATTTTGAAACCTGCTTTTTCAATCGCTTCACGCACATCACTTAAATCTTCCCATGCGGTATAGATTTCAAATGAACCGTCATCTTGCGGTTGAATATCGTCTGCCCCCGCTTCGATTGCCGCTTCGGTCAAAGCATCTTCATCGGCTTCAAGAATTAAAATTAAACCTTTTTTACTGAATAAATAACCGACTGAACCCTCAGTCCCTAAGTTACCGCCACATTTGGTAAAACTCGGGCGAACCTGTGAAATGGTGCGGTTGGCGTTGTCACTCAAACATTCTACCATCACCGCCGTGCCACCCGGTCCGTAACCTTCGTAAACACGGGTTTCCATATTGGTGTCATCGCCACCGCCCACACCACGCTCAATAGCACGGTTGATGGTGTCACGGGTCATATTGCTGGAAAGTGCTTTATCCACTGCCGCACGCAAACGGGGGTTGGTGCCGACATCACCTCCGCCGATTTTTGCAGCGCTGACTAATTCACGGATTAATTTAGTAAATACTTTACCACGCTGTGCATCTTGTGCGGCTTTGCGGTGTTTGATGTTAGCCCACTTACTGTGTCCTGCCATGTTGTTTTTCCTTTCTCTTTTTTGTTTAATTTTAAATTTGGTTTATTTATTACTTTTTTCTTCGCCAATGTTCTTGTTACTTTTTTGCTTCGCCAAAAAAGTAACCAAAAAAGGCGACCCTGCTTTGCCTTGTTTCCTAAAAATCCATTAATTTGTTTAACGGGAAATGGCTGAACTCGCTTCGCTCAGACAGACGCCATTTCCCTACAAATTAAGGGATTTTTAGGCGGCAAAGAAGGGAAAAACTTTCTTTGCGTTGTAAAAGTGCGGTGAAAATTTGAGATTTTTTACCGCACTTTTAATCCAATTCAACTACCCTCCATATCCCGTTGAGATATGTTTAGGGGTGAGTTTTATTTTATTAAATATTTTTCTATTGCCTGCCGATTATTAGGTGATTTGGTTAATTCAGTGGCTTGTTTTGGGTTTATCCATTGATAAGCAAGATGTTCCGTTAATTGGGGAACTCGCTCATCTGGCAGAGCCAACAAAAACCAATGCTCTTTGCAATGGGTGACATTCGGGGCATATTTATACCGAAAATGCGGGAAAATTTCAAATGTTATCCATTCATTGCAGTCAAAAAGTGCTAAATTTTCTGCTTTGATGTCAATGCCTGTTTCTTCTAATACTTCTCGAATAGCCGTTTGTTCGGGTGTTTCGTCTTTAGCTAACGATCCTGTGACCGATTGCCAAAAATCGGGGTCGTCTTGGCGTTGGAGCATTAGGACTTTATTGCTGTTTTGGGCGTAAATCACAACTAAAACGGAGTTAGGATTTTTATAGTACATTATGAATAAAATAAGTCAGATCATTAGACAAAATTATACATCCCTTAATAAAGGGTATTCCCAAAATTAGCATCGTTGAAACCAATAAAAAGCCTCTACACTTCATTGCATTATTATCTGCTTTATAACTATACTTAGGAAACGTTATTAATAAAATTTGTGTCCACACTATATAAAGTAAGAGTGACAAATTATATCCCCCAGTAGCCATAAAGCATTTAATTATTAAATCACTGATAAGAATAGATAAATAAAAAGTACCAACATATCTAATAATAATATTGAATCCCTTAAACCACCATTGTTTTGTCAATTCTTTATCTGAATTTTTATTATGCCAGTCAATAATACAATATATGGGTACTAGAACGAAAACCACATAAAGAAATACCGTTCTAACAATAATATCATCAGTAATAAGATGATCTAAATAATTGATCTTAGGAAAAAAGCCTATAAGAAGAAAGAAACCTACGATACATAAATTACTAATCAATATATTTTGAATACCCACCCAAAATTCTTTAATTGTATCTGTCAAATCATTCATCATTTTTCTCTCTAATATATAGGCTTTTCCTACAAAAATTATTCAATCTTTGCTTTAACATCAATCGCCAATTCCGCCAACGCTTGCGGATTCGCGAAACTTGGGGCATCGGTCATCAAGCACGCTGCTGCGGTGGTTTTCGGGAATGCAATCACATCACGGATATTTTCTGTACCCGTCAACAACATCGTTAAACGGTCTAAACCGAATGCCAAGCCTGCGTGTGGCGGTGTACCGAATTTTAATGCGTCTAATAAGAAACCGAATTTTTCACGTTGATCTTGTTCGTTAATGCCTAAAATACGGAACACGGTTTGTTGCATTTTCGGGTCGAAAATCCGCACCGAACCGCCGCCCACTTCGTAGCCGTTGATCACCATATCGTAAGCATTTGCTACGGCACTGGTTGGATCCGCTTCAAGCTGTTCTGGGCTGAAATCTTTTGGTGATGTGAATGGGTGGTGCATTGCGGCAAGATTGCCCTCTTCATCCCGTTCAAACATTGGGAAATCAATCACCCAAAGCGGTTGCCATTCGTTTAGGCGAGTTAAACCGAGATCACGACCGAGTTTTAAGCGTAACGCACCCAATGCGTCAGTGGTGGTTTGCCATTTGTCGGCACCAAAGAAAATAATATCGCCTGTTTCGGCTTTGACACGATCTAAAATGGCTTTTAACACTTCTTCCGATAAGAATTTCGCAATCGGGCTTTGCACGCCGTCTAGTCCACCATTTACATCATTGACTTTTAACCACGCCAAGCCTTTCGCACCATAAATACCGACAAATTGGGTGTATTCGTCAATTTGTTTACGCGTGATGGTTGAGCCGTTTGGTACACGAATAGCGGCTACTCTTCCGCCTTTGTCATTGGCTGGAGTTTTGAATACGCTAAATTCCACATCACGCACAAGGTCAGAAATTGTGACCATTTCTAACGGGTTACGCAAATCGGGTTTGTCTGAACCGAAACGCTCCATCGCTTCCTGCCATGTCATCACAGGGAATTTGCCTAAATCCACGTTGATAGTGTTTAACCATAAACCATGGATTAATTTTTCCATAATCGCACGTACTTCAGGGGCAGTTAAAAAGCTGGTTTCCACATCAATTTGGGTAAATTCAGGTTGGCGATCTGCACGCAAATCTTCATCACGGAAACATTTGACGATTTGATAATAACGATCGAAACCCGACATCATCAGTAACTGTTTAAATAATTGCGGTGATTGTGGCAAGGCATAGAATTTGCCTTTATGCACACGGCTTGGCACGAGATAATCCCTTGCCCCTTCTGGGGTGGCTTTGGTGAGCATTGGGGTTTCAATATCTAAGAAACCTTGTTCGTCCATAAAACGGCGAACAAAGCTGGTGATTTTAGCACGAGTTTTTAGCCGTTCCGCCATTTCAGGTCGGCGTAAGTCTAAATAACGGTATTTTAAGCGTTGTTCTTCGGTGTTGTTTTGGTTGAAGTCTAACGGCAATACGTCTGATGCGTTATAAATAGACAACTCGTGAGCCAAAATTTCTACTTCGCCCGTTGCCATATTTTTATTAACTTGATTATCAGGGCGAGCAATCACTTCGCCTTTGATTTGAATACAAAATTCGTTACGCAGACTGGCGGCTTGCTCTAAGGCTTGCGGATATTTCGGGTCAAAACATACTTGCACAATGCCTTTCACATCACGCATATCAATAAAAATCAATCCACCTAAATCACGGCGTTTATTCACCCAACCGCTTAATGTTACTTGCTGTCCGATATTTTCACGGTTTAATGCACCGCAATAATGAGTTCGCATCATGTTAAAATCCTTTGTTCTGTAAAGTATGAGAAAAAATTGCGTCAATTATAGCGGAAAATGCCTGCGGAGAAAAAGATTATTTAAATCTAATAACACAATAAGATTTAAGCATTAACCGATTAATTTTTATAACCTTAGATCAAAAATTAGTGCATTGCATATTCATTTTTGTTATATTGTGCAACCTTATTTTATGGATTTAACTCAAGTCAAAGGATTGTCATGTTATTTATCAATATTATATTTACAATTATTCTGGCTATTCGTTTTTATAGCCTATCCATTTCCATTCGTAATGAAAAAGCATTGATTGCTCAAGGTGCCATTCAGTATGGCAAAGCCAACTCTAGCTTGCTTTCTGTTGCTCATATTCTGTATTATGCTTCGGCAATTATAGAAGCAAATTACCGCCATATAGTATTCAATACTATTTCACTCATCGGCTTAACGATCCTTATCGTTGCCATTGCAATGTTGTTTTACATCATTTACGAATTAAAAGAGATTTGGACGGTTAAAATCTATATTCTGCCAAATCATAAAATCAATAGGTCATTTTTGTTCAAATATATCCGCCACCCAAATTATTTCTTAAATATTATTCCAGAATTAGTCGGATTAGCTTTATTTTGTCAGGCATCTGTTACTGCCCTTATCGGTTTACCAATTTATCTTATTATTTTAGCGATACGCATTAAACAAGAAGAAAATGCCATGGCACATCTGCTAAAAAAATAACAATTTATTTGTAGTAGGGTAAAACTTCTTCTAAAATAACCGCACTTTTTTGGTTAAACGTAGCAATTATATGAATAAAGATACGATTTTTTCGACCCCTATTGAAAAACTGGGCGATTTTACCTTTGATGAAAACGTAGCGGAAGTGTTTCCTGATATGATTCAACGCTCCGTGCCAGGTTATTCCAATATCATCACGGCAATCGGCATGTTGGCAAATCGTTTTGTCACCGCCAATAGCCACGTTTACGATCTCGGTTGTTCACGTGGTGCCGCTACCCTTTCTGCTCGGCGGAATATCCAACAACCGAATGTCAAAATTATCGGTGTCGATAATTCACAACCGATGGTGGAACGTTGTCGTCAGCATATCAATGCGTATCATAGTGATGTACCCGTAGAAATTTTATGCGATGATATTCGCCATGTAAAAATTGAAAATGCGTCTATGGTAATTTTAAATTTCACTTTGCAATTTTTACCTCCAGAAGATCGCCAAATCTTGTTAGAAAAAATTTATCAAGGCTTAAATCCAAACGGCGTATTAGTGCTATCGGAAAAATTCCGTTTTGAAGACAAGAAAATTGACGATTTACTGATCGATCTACACCATCAATTTAAACGAGCCAACGGCTACAGTGAACTGGAAGTCAGCCAAAAACGTACCGCACTTGAAAATGTCATGCGTCCAGACAGTATAAATACACATAAAGTGCGGTTAAAAAATATCGGATTTTCCCATGTTGAAGTGTGGTTTCAATGCTTTAATTTTGGATCGATGGTAGCGGTGAAGTGACCCGCACTCTCGTACGGGGCTAAGCATAATCACACGCCACTCCGTGGCTAATACCAGATAAGATGCAGAGCATCATCACAATACTAATCCTGTACGTCAGTGCAGGGACTACCCCGCACTCTCGTACGGGGTTAAGCACATCACGCCACTCCGTGGCTAACGTTAGATAAGATGCGGAGCATCGTCACAATCGTAGCCCTGTACGTCAGTGCAGGGCAAACAAAAACGCCGAACAATAAATTATTCGGCGTTTTTGTTATTTATCGGCATTGACTATTCGTCAAATGAACCTTTTTTTTCTAAGTTGGTAACTACTTTGACACTAAGCCAAATGGCAAATAATACACCGATTACCCAAATTGCATATACCATAGTATTCTCCTTCTTAGTATGCTGTCGTTTTGTTTTCTTCGATGTATTTAGCATCGATTCGACCAAACATTTTGTAGTATGACCAAATTGTATAAGACAAGGCAATTACTACAAATACTAATGCACAGAACAACATTATTTGTAAAGTTAATTGACTTGAAGTTGCATCCCACATTAATAAGCTCATATCAGGGTGTGTAATTGATGGCATAACAAATGGGAACATTGATACGCCACAGGTTACAATAATACCCAACATGGTTAATGATGAGAAGAAGAATGCAAAACCTGAACGGTTAGCTTTAGAGGCTGCGATATTTAATAACGCACCAATCACTGCTAAGACAGGGAAAATATATAACAACGGAATGTCGTTATAATTTTTGAACCATGCACCCGTTTCAAGTGTTACCGTTTTACCTAATGGTGAAGATACAGCATTATGATCAACAACGCTAGTGACTACAAAGCCATCTTTAAATAATAACCATACACCAGCAAGAGCGAATGTCACTAAGGTTGTAAATGCACCTACTTGTGAAATAGTTCTGGCACGATTACGTAATTCTGCCGTAGTTTTCATTTGTAACCAAGCAGCACCTTGTGTTGTTAGCATAGATAAGCTAATTAAACCACAAAGTAACGCAAACGGATTTAATAATTCAAAGAATGAACCAGTGTATTTGATTTGCATAATATCGTTGAATTCAAATGGTACACCTTGTAATAAGTTACCAAATGCCACACCGAATATTAATGACGGCACAAAACCACCAATGAATAAACCAATATCCCATGCTTTACGCCAAGTTACGTCCTCAATTTTAGCGCGATATTCCAAACCTACTGGACGGAAAAATAATGCGGCTAAAACTAAGATCATGGCAATATAAAAGCCAGAGAAAGATACCGCATAAACAATAGGCCATGCGGCAAACATTGCACCGCCAGCGGTTAATAGCCATACTTGGTTACCGTCCCAGTGTGGCGCAATGGTGTTAAGCATGACACGTTTTTCAACTTCTTTCTTACCTGCAAAAGGTAATAAAGTTAATACGCCCATATCAAAACCGTCTGTTACACAGAAACCGATTAACAAGACAAGAACTAGAATCCACCAAATAAAGCGTAGAATTTCATAATCAATCATTGTCTAACTCCTACTTATTTAGTTGATTGCTCGAAATAATAGCGACCTGTTTTTAATGCACTTGGTCCAAGACGACCATATTTAAACATTAAATACATTTCTGCTACTAAGAATATTGTATATAAGGCACAGAGTAAGCCGATTGAGAACCAAAGATCACCTGTACTTAATGATGAATTGGCAATACCCACAGGCAGAACATCTTGAATTGCCCAAGGTTGACGACCGTACTCGGCTAAGAACCAACCTGATTCAATAGCAATCCACGGTAATGGCAAGCTCCACAATAGTGCTTTAAGTAGCAATGGCGTTTTATGTGCTTTATCACGAATACTTTGTACAAATGCACCGAAAATTAATAATCCGATAACACCTGCAAGCCCTGCCATGACACGGAATGACCAGAATACTGGAGCAACATTAGGAATACTATCTTTAGCAGCCGCTCTAATTTGGCTTTCAGTGGCATCAATGACTTTATTAGTATAGCGTTTTAATAATAAACCATAACCTAAGTCATTACGCACTTCTAAGAATTTCGCTTTAGTTGCTTCGTCAACTTTACCCGCTTTTTTCTGAGCACGTAATTCTTCAAGTAAACCATAAGCGACAATACCGTTACGTACACGTTGTGTATTGGTTGCTTCTAATTCTCTCAAACCAGGATATGTGCCATCAAGTGAACGAGTTGCAATCATTCCCCCCATAAATGGAATGGAAAATTCTACATCATTTTTACGTTCTGCCTGATTAGGAATCGCAAATAAATGCCAAGAAGCAGGTGCGGGTTGAGTTTCCCAATCGGCTTCCATAGCAGCTAATTTAACAGGTTGTGTTTGACCAACTTCATAGCCAGACTCATCACCCATCACAATAACACCTATAGTTGCGACTAAACCAAAGGTTGCAGCAATAGAAAAAGAACGTTTAGCAAAACCAATGTCACGACCTTTTAAAATATAGAATGCACTGATAGCTAATACAAACATCGCAGCAGATACATAACCCGCTGATAAAGTATGTAATAATTTATTTTGTGCGGTTGGATTTAACCATAAATCTAAAAAGCTAGTCATTTCCATTCGCATGGTTTCAAAATTAAATTCTGAACCTGCAGGATATTGCATCCAACCGTTAGCAACTAAGATCCACATTGCAGATAGATTTGAACCAAATGCTACACAATAAGTAGAAATTAAGTGTTGTTTTTTAGATAAACGATCCCAACCAAATAGAAATAACCCCACAAAGGTTGATTCTAAGAAAAAGGCTAATAATGCTTCGATAGCTAAAGGAGCACCGAAGATGTCCCCTACATAATGAGAATAATACGACCAGTTAGTACCAAATTGAAATTCCATGGTGATACCAGTGGTTACCCCAAGAGCAAAGTTAATGGCAAATAACTTACCCCAGAATTTTGTCATATCCTTATAAACTTGTTTGCCTGTAACCACATAAGTTGTTTCCATAATGACAAGAATAAAGGAAAGACCTAATGTTAAAGGAACAAACAAGAAGTGATATAACACTGTTAATGCAAACTGCAAACGAGAGAGTTCAACAACGTCTAACATCTCACAACTCCTTGTAAATATGCTACAAGATTATTACTAGATTACTATAATAAAGAAGTAATCACCCCAATTTTATCTTTTAATGTTCAACCAGTGTTTAACATTAAAAGTAACCTTTTATATAAATTTATTTAACAATCTTTACTCATTTAATTAATAAGAGATTATCAAAACAATCCAAGATCGCTGGCTATTCTACTACTTTTTATGCGGATAAAAAACAGAAAAAATGTTATATAGATCACATTTATAGATCTAAATCAAAAAAAAGGTAAAATTATTTCGCCTCTCGCATTTGATCTTTCGCAAAATCAAATTCCTTTTAACAAAAGATTAACATCGCATCTGCTTATGCAATGTTTAGTTAAATAACATAAAATCATTCAGACTGAAAATAAATGCCACCATTCCATAAAAAAATATAGACTTTTAATTAAATCTCTGATATTTTCACGAAACTTGTGGGAATTATGTACTAAATTAAGTCCCATTTTAACCGTTCAATCAAAGGATAGACCTAGTATGATTAAAATAACAACGAAATGTGCCACACTGTGTTTGACATTGGCATTATCATTGTTATCTAGTTTTTCTGTATCAGCAACAACAGATGCCACAGAAATCCCAGAACAATGCCAAAAACTTTTTAGCGAAACTGAAAAATTATTTACCGAAGCTCAACGCCAACCAGGTACACATACTCAATTACATAAAATCCAAAATAAACTGAATCAAAGCAAAAAACAAATTCTAGAAATGGAAGTAGCAACACAAATTAAAAGTTGCGACCAAGGTTTAGCAAAACTCAGTAAATTACATAAAGCAAATGAAGATCATGTAAACTAGTATTTACCCTATACTCTCGTATGGGGTGACTAAAGTAATCATGCTCGGTATCTCTCTTCGATCTATTAAGCTACGGCGTAGCGACACCATGCGTAACCCCGTACGCTAGTACGGGGAAAAAATGACAAATTCAGAAAAACTACAACACCTTATCCAAACCCACTTCCCCGAAAAAACAGCCGAAAAAAACACCGCACTTTTAGACAAATTAAACCATGCGGTCGCCATGTCAGATTTCCTATTAGAAGTCTTTAAAAAACAACCGCACTTTTTAGCAGAATGTTTGGAAAACTTACCTGAATTACCTGATGGCGATCACTATTTCCCCCGTTTAAATAACGAATTAGATCAAACAGATAGCGAAGAACAATTTTATAAAGTCTTACGCCAATTTCGCAATCGTGAAATGGCGGTGTTAAGCATTTGCCAAAGTCTAAATATCGGCACGGTGGAACAAATTTTTATTCTTCTCTCGCAATTAGCCGAAAGCCTGATTATTGGGGCAAGAGATTGGCTATATAAACAAGCCTGTCAAGAAATGGGAACACCTTGCGATGAGCAAGGCAATCCGCAACAACTGTATATTTTGGGTATGGGCAAGCTCGGGGGTTTTGAGCTGAATTTTTCTTCCGATATTGATTTGATTTTCACCTACCCTGTGGCAGGCGAAACTGTGGGTGGTCGCAAAGCCATTGATAATCAAAAATTTTTCGTGCGACTCGGGCAGCGATTAGTCAATGCGTTGGATCAATTCACGCCAGACGGCTTTGTGTATCGCACCGATATGCGACTTCGTCCTTTTGGCGACAGTGGGGCGTTGGCGTTAAGTTTTGCCGCTATGGAAACCTATTATCAAGAACAAGGGCGAGATTGGGAACGTTATGCGATGATTAAAGGGCGAATTTTGGGCTACAATCCGCAAGATCCGAACGTGATTGCTTTACGCCAACTGCTCCGCCCATTTGTGTATCGCCGTTATATTGATTTTAGCGTGATTCAATCTTTGCGTGAAATGAAAGGCAAAATTGAGCGAGAAGTTCGTCGCCGTGGCTTAAATGATAACATCAAACTCGGGGCTGGCGGGATTCGTGAAGTGGAATTTATTGTGCAAGTGTTCCAATTAATTCGCGGCGGACGAGAAATCAGCTTGCAACAACATTCACTGCTTAACCTATTGCCAGAATTAGAAAAATTAGGCTTATTACCGCCTGAGCAACGCCACGATCTCACTCAAGCCTACTTGTTTTTACGCCGTGCGGAAAATGTGTTGCAAGCCATTAATGACAAGCAAACGCAACTATTACCCACTGATCCGCAAGATCAGGCTCGTTTGGTTGTCACTTGTGCAGAATTCACCCAATTCAATACGGATAATCAACCCGAAACCCTGCGTTATCCCATCCACGATTGGGACAGTTTTTATGCGGTATTACAACAACATCAGCAAAAAGTGCGGTGCGTTTTTGATGAATTAATTGGCGATGAAAAAGAACCCACAGAAAGCAATGCCGACAACGGATGGCAAGATTTGCTGGAAATGAATGAAACGGAAATGGAACAGCTACTCGCTGAACAGCAAATTCCTGAAGCCCATTTTGATGAAATTTTAGACCATTTACACAAATTCCGCCACGAACTAGAACGCCGTGTCATTGGCAACCGTGGGCAAGAAACGCTCAATAAATTATTGCCCCAATTATTTCATCAAATTTTTAGTCACGATGCCTATTTAACCCTATTACCAAGAATGTTAAATATTGTGGAGCAAATTCTCTCTCGCACCACCTATTTAGAGCTGTTATTGGAAAATCCGCAGGTGCTAACCCAACTGCTGTCGCTTTGTTCCCAATCCAAAATGATTGCCGATCAAGTGGCTCACCACCCGATTTTGTTGGACGAATTGCTCGATCAAAAAAGCCTACAAAATCCACCGCACTTTGAGCAATATCCTGCTGAATTACAACAATATTTACTGCGTTTGCCGCCTGATGACGAAGAACAAATCCTGTACGCCTTGCGTCAATTTAAGCAAATTACTCTGCTCCGCATTGCCGCCGCCGATATTCTCGGCGTGTTGCCGATTATGAAAGTGAGCGATCATCTCACCTATTTAGCCGAAGCCATTATTGCAGCGGTGGTAAATTTGGCGTGGCAACAAGTGACCGCTCGTTTTGGCACGCCGACTCATTTAACCGACAACAAAAAAGGCTTTGTGGTAGTGGGGTACGGCAAACTCGGGGGCATTGAATTGGGCTATAAATCCGATTTGGATTTGGTGTTTTTGTATGACGGCGTGCAAGGACAAACCGCAGGCGGCAAAAAATCCGTGGATAATTTCCAATTTTATTTACGCCTTGCCCAAAAAATCGTCAGTATTTTTAGTATGAACACCAGTGCTGGCGTGCTGTATGACGTGGATTTACGCCTGCGACCCTCTGGCGATGCAGGTTTGCTGTGTAATTCTTTTGATGCGTTCAAAAAATATCAACAAAACGATGCGTGGACGTGGGAACATCAATCTTTAGTACGCACAAGAGCTGTGTATGGCGAGCCAAAACTTCGCCAACAATTTGAGCAAATTCGCACGGAAATTTTGGCGACCCCACGAGATTTGCAAAAATTAAAAACAGACGTATTGGAAATGCGTGATAAAATGTACCAGCATTTAGCCAACCACGATCCCGAAAAATTCAGCATTAAAACCGATCAAGGCGGCATTACAGACATTGAATTTATCGCTCAATATTTGGTGTTAGCCAATGCCCCAAACAATGTGGCGTTAGCCTATTGGTCAGATAATGTGCGAATTTTTGAGCAAATGGCAGAATTTAAGGTTATCAGCCTAGAAACGGCGGAACAGCTCAAACATTGCTACACTAGCTTACGCAACCGTATTCATCAGTTAAATTTACTCGGTGTGAAAACCATCGTGGATGCCAGTGAATTTAGCGAAGTGCGGTTATTTATTCAGAAAATTTGGAAAGAACTTTTTACACAATAAACACTCCCTAGTATGACAGAAACCGAAAAAAACACAGAAACAAACATTGAAATTGAAATAGCTTACGCCTACCCAACATCCTATTTCTTAAAGAAATTACAGGTAAAACAAGGTACTACGGTACAAGCTGCCATTTTACAATCAGGCATTTTACAACAATATACTGACATTGATTTGCGAGAAAACAAGGTAGGGATATTTAGTCGCCCTGTGAAACTCACCGATCCTGTCAATAATGGTGACCGCATTGAAATCTACCGACCATTGCTCGCTGATCCAAAAGAAATCCGCCGTAAACGAGCGGAAGAACAGGCGAAAGAAGCAGCGGAGAAGAAGAAATCAGAAAAAGAACAGCATAAAAAAGCACATTAAAAAAGGAAGAACAAAATGACTAACTATTGCTTACCCGAACACATCACCCCAGAGATTTTCCTACGTGATTATTGGCAGAAAAAACCGTTAATTATTCGTAATGGCTTGCCACAAATTGTGGGGCAATTTGAGCCAGAAGATATTATTGAATTGGCACAAAATGAAGATGTCACGGCACGGCTGGTAAAAACCTATGCCGATGATGATTGGAAAGTGAGTTTTAGTCCTCTTTCAGAACAGGATTTTGACAATTTGCCTGCACGCTGGTCAGTGCTAGTGCAAAATTTAGAACAATGGTCAACGGAACTCGGTGATCTTTGGAATGCCTTTGGCTTTATTCCCCAATGGCAACGGGACGATATTATGGTATCTTACGCCCCCAAAGGCGGTTCGGTAGGGAAACATTATGATGAATATGATGTATTCCTTGTACAAGGTTACGGTCAACGCCGTTGGCAACTGGGCAAATGGTGTGATCCTTGTACCGAATTTAAACCCAATCAGCCGATCCGTATTTTTGATGATATGGGTGAGTTGGTGATTGATGAAGTGATGAATCCCGGCGATATTCTCTATGTTCCTGCCAGAATGGCACATTTTGGCGTGGCAGAAAGCGATTGTTTAACCTTTTCTTTCGGCTTGCGTTACCCCAATTTGAGCGATATTTTAGACAATGTGAATAAAGGGTTCTGCCATAAAAATCCTGACATTGATCTTTCCACCTTTTTATTGCCACTGCGTTTGGAGCAAACGCCACAAGCCACAGGCAAACTAGGACAACCTGAAATTCAAGTGATAAAAGCCCAACTGATTGAAAAATTGGCTCAATCGGCAGAATTTGATCGCTTGTTCCAACAGGCTCTCGCCCAAACCGTCACAGCACGCCGTTATGAAATGTTGGTGTCTGATGATGTGGCAGATCCTGATGAAATTCTGGCATTATTGCAAGACGAAAGTGCAGTGATTTCACAGGATAATAATTGTAAACTGGCTTACCTTGAGCAACCTGAATTAGAAATTTACGCCAATGGTGAATGGTTAGATGAGTTAAACCCATTGGAAAAAGCCATTTTAAAAGCCCTTGCGGATGGTGAACAGCTTGATTTATCGGCAATTCAACAGTTAACAGATGACGATATTGATATTGCTTTATTAATAGACAGTATTTGCAACTGGGTCGATGATGGCTGGGTGGTGATTAAATAAGAATACGAATAGATTTATTATATCAATCATTGGTAAAAAAGCCGTTATCAAAAGATAACGGCTTTTAAAATTGAGTGGCGGAGGAAGTGAGATTCGAACTCACGGAGGGCGTAAACCCTCGCCGGTTTTCAAGACCGGTGCCTTCAACCGCTCGACCATTCCTCCGCAGATCTTCTGTTGAAGTGCGGTGAAATATAATATAGTTTTTAGGTTGAGTAAACTAAATTTTACTATTTCAGCTTTAACAGTTGATATTTTATACAAATCCCCCATATTCTGTTATGATGAGTTCGAAATACTTTGACTTTTCATTCATTTAACATTAATTTAACGCTAGTCATTTTTATTATCTTTAGAGGAAAAACCTATGCAACAGCAATCTCGTATTGTTTTTGATGGTCGTGAGCAATCTGAATCACTACTACAAACCCACAAAGTGTTACGCAACACTTACTTTTTATTAGGTCTAACATTGGCATTTGCGGCTGTTGTGGCTTATATTTCCATGTCATTAAATCTACCTTATCCAGGGATTATCGTGATGTTAGTCGGTTTCTATGGTTTACTATTCCTAACTAATGCCTTGGCGAATAGTGCTGCTGGCATTTTAGCGGTGTTTGCCTTTACTGGTTTTCTTGGCTATACCATCGGACCGATTTTAAATGCTTATGTCGGTGCAGGCTTAGGTGACACCATTGTATTGGCCTTAGGCGGAACTGCGGCAACATTCTTCGCCTGTTCGGCTTATGTGCTGACCACGAAGAAAGATATGTCATTCTTATCTGGCATGATGTTTGCTTTATTTATCGTATTATTGATCGGTATGATCGCCAATATTTTCTTACAAATGCCAGCCTTGCAAGTGGCAATAAGCGGTTTATTCGTATTATTCTCCGCTGCAGGTATTTTATTTGAAACCAGTAATATTATTCACGGTGGTGAAACCAATTATATTCGTGCTACGGTAAGTCTGTTCGTTTCAATTTATAACCTATTTATTAGCTTATTAAATTTACTCAGTATTTTCCGTGGTGATGATTAATTTGACTAAATTTACAAAATAATCATCAAACGTCCCTATTATGGGACGTTTTTTTGTTATAATCAGATTAAAAGTAGGAATAATCTATGCTGGAAGTCAATCAAATCCAAATAGACACAGATGCCGCAGGTTATTTGTTGGACTTAACTCAGTGGAACAAAGATGTTGCGTTAGCCATCGCAGAAAAAGAAAATTTGCAGCTCACTGAAGCCCATTGGGAAGTCATTTATTTTGTACGCTCGTTCTATGAAGAATATAAAACTTCACCCGCAATTAGAATGTTAGTGAAAGCCATGGCTCAGAAATTAGGTGAAGATAAAGGTAATAGTCGCTATTTACAACGTCTTTTTCCTGACGGTCCAGCCAAGCAAGCGACAAAACTCGCTGGATTACCCAAACCAGCAAAATGCTTATAAGCCAAATGATAATCAATATGATAATGAGAATGGTTATCGCTTGACAGCTGAGGAAATATACCTATAATTCGTGGGGCAATTAGCAATCATGTTAACTTTGCAGTTTAAATTTTCATTTAATTTAAGGAGAAAATATGAAAAAACTTGTTAATCTCATGTTAGTTACCCTATTGAGTGCGGTCGCCACGGCAGGTTATGCCAAATTTAAAGTGGTAACAACTTTTACGGTTATTCAGGATATTGCCCAAAATGTGGCTGGAGATGCCGCTGAGGTGCATTCTATTACCAAACCCGGAGCGGAAATTCACGAATATCAACCAACCCCGAAAGATTTGGTACAGGCTCAATCAGCGGATTTAATTTTATGGAACGGCTTGAACCTTGAACGTTGGTTTGAGAAATTTTTCCAGAATATGAAAGACGTACCCGCCGTGGTGGTAACAGAGGGAATTACGCCATTATCTATTTATGAAGGCGAATATCAAGGTAAACCGAATCCACATTCTTGGATGTCAACCTCAAATGCGTTGATCTATATTGAGAATATTAAAAATGCCTTTATCAAATACGATCCTGCCAATGCGGAAATCTACAGCAAAAATGCTGCAGCTTATGCGGAGCAAATTAAAGCCTTAGATGCACCGTTGCGTGAAAAATTGATGCAAGTACCTGAAGATAAACGTTGGTTAGTCAGTTGCGAAGGGGCATTTAGCTATTTAGCCAAAGATTATGGTTATCACGAACTCTATCTTTGGGCAGTCAATGCCGAGCAACAAGGCACCCCAAAACAAGTACGCAAAGTGATCGATGCAGTACGTAAAAGCAATATCCCTGTGGTCTTCTGTGAAAGCACCATTTCAGATAAACCAATGAAACAAGTGGCAAAAGAAACGGGAGCAAAATTTGGCGGTGTGCTTTATGTGGATTCTCTGTCTGCTGCCAATGGTCCTGTGCCAACCTATATTGATTTATTAAAAACCACGGTTTCTACTGTTGTAAAAGGATTCGAAAAATAATGTCAAACCTTACTGCTGCCATTCAGGTTGAAAATGTGACCGTTCGTTATAACAACGGACATATTGCGATTCAAGATGTTTCATTCCAACTGGAGGGAGGGACGATCTGTGCCTTGCTCGGTGTCAATGGTGGCGGTAAATCGACTTTATTTAAAAGCATTATGGGCTTGATCCGCTATCAACAAGGCAATATTCAGCTTTGCCATTTGCCAGTGGAAAAAGCCCTTAAACAGAACCTGATTTCCTATGTACCACAAAGTGAAGATGTGGACTGGCAATTTCCTGTTTCCGTGTATGATGTGGTGATGCAAGGGCGTTATGGTTATATGAATTTTCTGCGAATTCCCACCGCACTTGATAAACAAAAAGTACAACAGGCAATGGAACGGGTGGATATTTCGCATTTGGCAGACCGTCAAATTGGTGAACTTTCAGGCGGTCAGAAAAAACGGGTCTTTTTGGCTCGTGCATTAGCCCAACAAAGTAAAGTCATCTTATTAGATGAACCCTTTACAGGGGTCGATGTAAAAACGGAAAACGCGATCGTGGATTTACTCGGTCAATTACGTCAAGAGGGGCATTTAATTTTAGTTTCCACCCACAATTTAGGCTCTGTCCCTGATTTTTGCGATCAAGTAGTAATGATTAACCGCACAATAATCGCCGCAGGCTCAACGGAAACTACGTTCAATCAACACAATCTGGAAAAACTGTTCGGCGGTGTATTACGTCACGTTAAGCTCGCCAATCGAGATTTACATGATGATGAAGACCAACGGGCAGTCACCGTTTTAACCGATGATGAACGCCCTGCCGTGTTCTATGGGCAAACCAAAATCGATCCGCCCGCTCCAATCAGCAAAAAAGATGTACAGGAACAGCCATAATGTTAGACATTTTACTTGAACCCTTTAATTACAATTATATGGTCAAAGCCATTTGGGTAAGTGCTGGCGTTGGGGGGATTTGTGCCTTTTTATCCGCTTATTTAATGCTGAAAGGTTGGTCACTGATTGGCGATGCCCTTTCTCATTCGGTCGTACCCGGTGTCGCCATTGCTTATTCCTTATCTTTACCTTATTCGGTAGGGGCATTTTTTTCAGGCATTTTAGCCGCACTGTCAATTTTATGGGTAAAATCCATCACTAAACTCAAAGAAGATGCAATTATCGGCTTTATTTTCACTACTTTTTTTGCTGTTGGTTTATTAATCGTTTCACTCAACCCGACTTCCGTTGATGTACAAAGCATTGTGCTAGGCAATATTTTAGGCATTGCCGATGAAGATGTTATACAAATCGCCATTATTATTACCATCAGTAGCGTATTATTACTGCTGTTTTGGAAAAATTTATTGTTGGTTTTCTTTGATGAAATTCAAGCTATTTCGGTAGGTTTATCGCCTTATCGTTATAAAGTGTTATTTTTCAGCCTGTTAAGTGCTTGTATTGTGGCAGCATTACAAACCGTAGGGGCAATTTTAGTCATCGCAATGGTGGTTACCCCAGGTGCGACCGCCTATTTACTCACCGATAAATTCCATAAACTGATTATTATTGCGGTATGCCTAGGCATTAGCACCAGCATTGTAGGGGCTTATATTAGCTATTTCTTAGACGGTGCAACGGGTGGATTAATCATCTGCCTGCAAACCTTATTATTTTTGTTAGCGTTCTTTTTCTCGCCTAAATATGGTGTATTTATGCGAAACAAACCGCCTGTGACTGTGGAGAATCGCTAATGGAAACCTTGATGAATTGGTTTATTGAACCGCTCTCTTACCCATTTATGCAAATGGCATTAGCCACAGCGATTGTGGTCGCTATCGTTTGTGCCGTGTTATCTTGCTATTTGGTGTTAAAAGGTTGGTCATTAATGGGCGATGCCATTTCGCATGCCGTGTTACCTGGTATTGTTATCGCTTATGTGTGCGGTCTGCCGTTGATGCTCGGGGCATTTTTATCGGGCTTGTGTTGCTCGCTTGCCATTGGCTATTTAAAAGAAAACAGCCGAATTAAAGAAGATACCGTGATGGGCATTGTGTTTTCAGGCATGTTTGCCTTTGGACTGGTGCTGTTTGTCAAAGTAGAAAGTGACCAACATTTGACCCACGTTTTATTTGGTAATTTGCTCGGTGTAGGCGTTGAAAATTTCCTGCAAATTTTAGTGGTTTCGGCGGTTATTTTTTTCACTATGTTATTAAAACGCCGTGATTTCTTACTTTTCTGTTTCGACCCAAGCCATGCTCGGGTGGCGGGGTTATCTCCGAGAATATTGCATTATGGTCTATTAACCCTATTGGCTCTCACCATTGTCGCCGCCATGCAAGTGGTAGGGGTGATTTTAGTGGTCGCCATGCTGATTTCACCTGGGATTACCGCCTTTATGCTGACCAAAAAATTTGACTATATGATCGCCATCGCCATGCTCAGTTCCGTACTGTCCAGTTTCTTAGGCACATTAATCAGTTTTCATCTTAATGCAGATATTGGTCCTTGTATTATTTTGTTACAAGCGGTGATTTTCATGTTGGCATTGATTTACTCAAAGTTTACAATGCAATCCATTAAAGAGATAAAAAGTGCGGTGTAAAAAATGAATAATTTTCAATTAGAACAAATAATTAACCAAAAATTAAATACTCAAGCCATTAATGATTACGCTCCCAATGGATTACAAGTAGAGGGCAAAGCGGAAATCAAAAAAATCATCACGGGAGTAACCGCAAGCCTTGCCTTAATTGATTACGCCATTGAGCAAAATGCCGATGCGATTTTAGTCCACCACGGCTACTTCTGGAAAAGCGAAAATCCTTGTATTCGAGGCATGAAAGGCGAACGGATTAAACGCTTGTTAGTCAATGACATCAATTTATACGGCTATCATTTACCGTTGGATATTCACCCTGAATTGGGCAACAACGCCTTGCTTGCCAAACTGCTCGGCATTGAAAATTTACAACCGTTGGAACAAGGTTTAAGCAGTATTCCGATGTGGGGAAGATTAATCCAACCCGTTTCCGTACAGGAATTTAGCCAACGTATTACACAACGATTAGGCAAAACCCCACTCACCTGTGAGGTGGAAAAATTCAATAAAAATGCACCGCACTTTATCCAAAAAATCGGCATTTGCACAGGTGGCGGTCAAGGCTATATCGATCTGGCTTATGCACAAGGCTGTGATGCCTTTATCAGCGGTGAGATTTCCGAACAAACCACTCACTCCGCCCGCGAACAAGGGATTCACTACTTCGCCTGCGGACATCACGCCACCGAACGTTGTGGAATCAAAGCATTAGGTGAATGGCTTGCAAACGAATATGGGTTTGAAGTGGAATTTGTCGATATTGATAATCCAGCATAATGATGAAAACCATTTATTTAATTCGCCATGCAGAAAGCCTCGCCAATTCAGGGGCAAAAAGTTTACCAGATCGGGACATTCCATAATCCCCTACAATAAACTATTTCGCAAAATACGATTCACTCTGGTCTGCCAGCCAGCACCAGAATTTTTAAGGTGATCGACAATCTCTTTATCTAAACGAATAGACACAGCTACTTTAGTTTGGGCTGATCTTGGGCGACCACGGCGAATCAATTTGTCACCTTGATATAAATCTGCCTGCACAAAATAAGCATCATCAAGCTCTGGTGCTTCATCTAAGGTATTGTTGATATTTTCTAATTTCTCGCTCATTGGCTTTCCTCATTGAAATAATACGTCTGTGGGTTGGGTTGATTGAATTAGGGCGATATGTCCAAACAATAACAACAATTTGCGTTGACTGTAGCTTCCCAATAGAAATATAACGAATTTCACCGTAATTGTGCCTCGTATCTTCCAACGTAAAATGCTTTCCCTCAAAGATTTCATTAGCTACTGTAAAATCCAGCCCTCTTTCAAGTAACGTTATCTCTCGTTTTTTAGAATCAAATTCAATTTGTAACATAAACATTATAACTCTACATTTCTGTATATACAATAATTTTTAATTACATCAATCTTACCTAAAGACTAAAAAACAATGCTACTTTTCACCGCAGTTTTTGGAATCTAAATCACAAAAATAAGGATAATTTATGGGTATTGATCCATATAGTGCAACATAAAAAATCTGATAAACCATAAAATAGTATTAGTTTTGACAGAATTTGACATAACGACCAAAGTGTGTTTATTATAAAAGTGTCTAGTCATTAACCAACTGATGGCTAGATATTTAAAACAATAAAATAAATTAAGGAGAGCATTATGAGTCAATTCGATAAAAAACGTGAAGAGTTATTAGATGAAATCCGCGATATTTTAACTAATGCGGAAGAACTATTTGACGAAAAAAGTAAATCTGGCGAAGCCGAATTAAAAAAATTGAAAGAAAAATTAAGTTCTCGTGTAGGTGATGCAAAAGAAAAATTTGCGAGTTTACAAGAAGATGCCATTGCAGGGGCAAAACAAGTCGTCAAACAAACTGATGAGATTGTGCAAGAAAACCCTTATAAAGCTATTGGTGTAGCAGGTGTTATTGGCTTATTATTAGGCGTATTAGTCAGTAAAAGATAATTAATCTGATTAATTCTCACCTTGAGTTGCTTGTTCGCCACAGGCAACTCAATTCATATTCTATGCTAAGGAAATCCGATGCAAGCAATTCAAAATATTAAAACGGGTGTAAAAAATATGCTGATTACGTTACTTGAATTAGCACAAGTTCGCTTAGATATGGCTCGTATCGAACTGATTCAACAAAAAGAACAATTAGTCATAACGCTTATTTCGGCTTTATTATTCATTGTTTTTTTGCTTATCACCCTTATCAGCGGTCTGTTTGCCGTTAATGTCTATTTTGAAGATCCCAGCCAACGACTTATTGCTTTTTTAACCATTAGCGGTATTACCTTATTATTGGCGGTGGCGGTTATTTTCATTATTTTAAATTCCTTAAAAAAACAACGCACTTTTATGCAAAATACGCTTGAGGAAGTAAAATTAGATATTGCCACCCTAAAACAAGCGGCTAACAGCACGAATAAACATGAATAAGCGGGGGAAAAATGAAAGATCAATTTGCTGAAGAAAAAGAATTACTGATTATGAAAGGCGATGCCTTGCGTATGAAATTATTAGCTCAGGGATTGCGTACAAAGCAAAACATATCCGATCCTGTCGCACAACTAAAAAGTATCAGCTCAACTTTATCACAACCTGCCGTCCGTGCCTTGTTACTTTCTTTAATCAATCGGAAATTGTTATCAGTTCGCGGATTAACTTACTCTGCTCTGGGATTAGGGGCGATCTATCTATTAAATAATAAGCAAAAATAATTCTTAAGTCAGATTTACGTTATTTCTTTTTTCCCTTATACTAAGCAAAATTTCTTAATCACATCTTAAAACTAGGACATATTATGGGTTTCTTAACAGGTAAACGAATTTTAGTAACAGGTCTTGCAAGTAATCGCTCTATTGCTTATGGTATTGCAAAAGCCATGAAAGCACAGGGTGCTGAACTTGCTTTCACTTATTTAAACGATAAATTACAACCACGGGTGGAAGAATTTGCCAAAGAATTTGGTTCAAATATTGTGTTGCCATTAGACGTTGCAACTGATGAAAGTATTCAACACTGCTTTGCGGAATTAAGCAAAAGTTGGGAAAAATTTGATGGTTTTGTGCATGCTATTGCTTTCGCACCAGGTGACCAATTAGATGGTGACTATGTAAATGCAGCGACTCGTGAAGGCTATCGTATTGCTCACGATATTAGTGCCTATAGCTTTGTAGCAATGGCTCAAGCTGCTCGCCCTTTGTTAAATCAAAATGCTGCTCTTTTAACCCTGTCTTATTTAGGGGCAGAACGTGCGATTCCAAACTATAACGTCATGTGTTTAGCCAAAGCCTCGCTTGAAGCCGCAACACGTGTAATGGCAGCAGATTTAGGTAAAGACGGTATTCGTGTGAACGCTATTTCCGCAGGTCCAATCCGTACGCTCGCAGCATCTGGTATTAAAAACTTCAAGAAAATGTTAGCAGCATTTGAAAACACCGCCGCATTACGCCGTACCGTGACTATTGATGACGTAGGCAATTCTGCTGCATTCTTATGTTCTGATTTAGCCTCTGGCGTAACAGGCGAAATCTTGCACGTTGATGCAGGCTTTAGTATCACCGCAATGGGCGAATTAGGCGAAGAATAAACCTAGTTTTTCGTATTTTTGTATGGGCGAACCGATGTGTTCGCCCGTATATTATTTTATAAGACAATAAAAATGTTTCAAAACAATCCCCTACTCTCTCAACTCAAACAACAACTTCACGATAGCAAAGTACGTGTCGAAGGCACGGTAAAAGGTACAGATAAAGCCTATGGTTTCCTCGAAACTGATAAAGACACCTTTTTTATTGCCCCTCCCGATATGAAAAAAGTCGTACACGGCGACAAAATTAAAGCCGTGATCGAAGAAGTGGGCGATAAAAAGCAAGCCGTTCCCGAAGAATTAGTGGAAACCATGCTCACCCGTTTTATCGCTAAAGTGCGGTTTAATAAAGACAATAAATTACAAGTATTAGTGGATCACCCTAATATTAATCAGCCGATCGGTGCCGTTCAATTAAAATCCGTGCCTGAAGAATTAAAAGAAGGTGACTGGGTAGTGGCAACCCTTAAAACACACCCACTACGTGATGATCGTTTTCTATTTGCTCAGGTCAGTGAATTTATTTGCCGTGCAGATGATGAATTTGCTCCGTGGTGGGTGACGTTGGCTCGTCATCAACAATCTCGCTATCCCGTGCAAGGACAGGATAGCTATGCTATGCTCGATCAACAAACTCGTGAAGATTTAACCGCACTTCATTTTATCACCATTGACAGCGAAACCACGCAGGATATGGACGATGCTTTATATATCGAAAAGATCGAGCAAAATAATGCACAAACAGGCTGGCGTTTAGTGGTGGCGATTGCTGATCCGACTGCTTATATTGATGTCAATTCACAAATTGAAAAAGATGCAAAACAACGCTGTTTCACCAATTATTTACCTGGCTTTAACATTCCTATGCTGCCACGGGAATTATCAGACGATCTTTGTTCTTTAATGCCAAATAAAACTCGCCCAGCCTTAGTTTGTTATATTGAAACCGATCTTAAGGGCGAAATCACAAACCAACCTTATTTTGTTTCCGCTTATGTGCAATCCAAAGCGAAACTGGCTTATAACAAGGTATCTGATTATCTGGAGCAACAACCTAATGCGTGGCAACCTGAAACAACGGAAATAGCAGAACAGGTCAACAATTTACACCAATTTGCGTTGGCTCGTATTCAATGGCGTAAAACGCACGGTTTATTATTTAAAGAAAAACCAGATTATAGTTTTGTGCTTGCAGAAAATGGGCATATTTTAGACATCAAAGCTGAACATCGCCGTATTGCTAATCAAATCGTGGAAGAATCTATGATTATCGCTAATATTTGTGCAGCACATTATCTTGATGAACAAGCTAAAACAGGCATTTTCAACGTCCATAAAGGTTTTGATAATAAATTTCTGACTAATGCTCACCATTTCTTAATGGCGAATTTTGCTAATGATGATAATCGAGCAGAATTAGAACAACGTTATTCCGTAGAAAACTTAACTACACTCAATGGCTATTGCCAAATGCGACATGACATTGAACCATTTGCAGGTGATTATTACGAATTCCGCCTACGTCGTTTCTTAACCTTTGCCGAATTTAAAGCAGAATTAGCACCGCACTTTGGCTTAGGATTAACAGGTTATGCCACATGGACATCCCCAATCCGCAAATATTCCGATATGGTTAATCATCGCTTAATCAAAACCGCGATAGCCAACCAGCAAGGAGAGAACTTACCTTTCATTAAATCATCAGATGACATTTTGGCACGTCTGCAAGAATCACGCCGTCAAAATCGCTTAGTAGAACGGGATATTGCCGATTGGTTATATTGCCGTTATCTGAATGAAAAAGTGGCAGAAAAACCACAATTTGAGGCGGAAATACAAGATGTAATGCGTGGGGGGTTACGTGTGCAACTGTTAGAAAATGGGGCAAGCGTGTTTATTCCAGCCTCCACCATTCACCCGAATAAAGACGAAATGGAAGTCAATTCTGATGAAATTGCGTTATATATCAAGGGGGAACGCTGTTATAAAATTGGTGATATTGTTAAAATTCAGCTAAATGAAGTCAAACTTGAAACTCGGAGTTTAATTGGGGAGTTAGTGATTTAAAGTAATAAATCTGCCCCTTCATAATATTTAGTATCTATAGGGGCAGAGAACATACTAATCTATGCCTTGGTAGGCTTGACAATCTCACTCGGGTAACAACCTAATACTTTCAAAAAAGTACTATATTCTTTTAATTCTTGCAACACTTGTTGGGTGTTGGGATGATGAATATTGGCTTCAATTTCCAAATAAAACATTTCTTCCCATGGCGTACCATAAATTGGGCGAGATTCGAGTTTGGTCATATTAATTTGGTGTTTCTTAAACACATACAACGCATCAACCAACGCACCCGCCTGTTGGCGAGTGGTCATTAATAACAGGGTTTTACTGGCAATTTGTGGCGAAACCGATAAAGGTTCTTTCGCTAGTACAATAAAACGGGTAATATTATTGGGTTGATTTGCAATATCCGTTTTTAATACTCGCAAACCATATAAATGACCACCATCTTCATTACCTAAGGCGGCAATATTCGGTTTATTCAAACTGGCGACTAATTCCATGGCATGCGAGCTACTTTCACAGTATTCAATATGCACACGATCCAAACTACGAATGAATTGGCTACATTGCTGAATGACTTGTGGGTGACTATACAACGTATCAATTTGACTAAGATCCTGTTGTTCGTTCACTAGCACACAATGTTTAATGGGATAGGCTAATTCTCCCACCAACGAGAGATCGGTATGTTGTAATAAATCATACACATCATTAATGGAACCTGATGTGGTATTTTCTAACGGCAACACCCCGAAATCAGCTTCACCTGATTTGACTTTATCAAAAATCTGTTCAAAGGAACTACAACTTAATTCTACTAATTGTTCTTGATAACGTGTGGCATAATTACGAGCCGCTAAATGTGAATAAGAGCCACGTTTGCCTAAAAAAGCAATATGAATATTCTGCTCACGTTGTTGGTTGAGTTTTTTCTGTAAATAAACCTGTTGTGTTACTACTGAATCTTCAATAATCCGCTGAAAAATTTGGGTAATATATTGTGGTTCAAGCTGATAATTCTGGCTTTCCGCAAAATTGACTAATTCTTGTAATAAGATTTGCTCACGTTCTTCATCACGTAAGGGTTTTTGGGTAATTTCTTTGCTCCGCACCACATCAAACGCCAAACGATGACGTTCCGATAACAATTTTAGTAAACTACGGTCAATTTGGGTAATTTGCTGACGAATTTCGGTTAAATCCTGTGCCATAAAATAACAATATCCTGTAATAAAAATGAGGGTCTGATGAACTTTCAACAGACCCGATTATAGCATAGGGCTAAGATTAACGATAAATAATCTCGCCTTTTGGCTCAAATTTGCTAGCATCCAATGGTGAATGTTTTTGTAAATATTGTTTCATCACATCGGCATCAATAAAGCCAGAATCCACATAGCTTGGATGATTTTTCAATACTGGATAACCGTCACCACCTGAGGCACTATAATTTGGCAAAGATAAACGATATTTTTTGCTTAGATTTAATGGCTCGCCTTTGATTTTAATCTCCGTGACAGTTTTATTCGCATAATCTACTACCATAGAAATTCCAACAAATTGCGGATAACCACCAGAATCGGTTTCTTTTAATGCCACCACGTTTAAATAGTCTTGTAGTTCTTGTCCAGTTAAATCAGCATAACTTACTGCATTACCAAAAGGTAATACTTTCAAAATATCACGATAGGTAATTTCACCCTCATTAATAGAATCACGCACGACACCTGAATTCACAAGTCCTACATCAGCGTTGACTTTATCCCGTTCTACTTCTGCCACTAAACGCCCTAAGTTAGTTTGTTTAAAGCGAACTACCGTACGATCACCTTCTAATTTACCTTTAACACTTCCCACTTTTTCACCCAATAATTCGTTACCCTTTTCTTGATAAGATTTGACCAATTTTGCCACTTCGGGATCTTGTGGAATTTCATTAGTATAGAATTGATATTCGGTTTTACCCTCTGCTGTCTTAACTTTTTTCTTCAAATTTACGGGAATAAGTTGATAATGTTCTAATTTTAATTCGCCATTTTTAAAACTAAAATCTGCTCGACCTAAATATTTGCCCCATTCGTAAGCCTGCATAATCCATGTGCCATTTTGATAATCAGGTTTACAAGGATCTGTTGGCTTATAGTTTTCAATCCATACGCCTTTTTCATCTACACAAACAGGGTCATGGGTGTGAGCACCGATAATCATATCAAATGCACCTTTATCCAACTTACGTGCCATTGATACATCACCTGGTGCATTTGAGCCAAATTTACCATCATAATAATACCCCATGTGAGTCAGGGCAATTTTTACATCTGGCTTTTCATTTTGTGCCAACTCCGCCAAGACTTTTTTCGCTGTTTCCGTTGGATCATCAAAACGAATCAAATTCATATATTCAGGATTACCTAATTTTGCCGTGTCTTCCGTAGTTAAGCCCACGACAGCAATTTTTAAATCCTGTTTATTTAAAATGGTATAAGGTTTCACTAAATGCTTACCTGTTTTTTTCAAGTAAATATTTGCACTCAAGAATGGAAATTTTGCCCATTTCTCTTGCATATCAAGTAGTTGCAATGGATTATCAAATTCATGATTACCTAATGTCATGGCTTCATAACCGACCATATTCATCGCTTGAATATCGGGTTCGGCATTTTGTGAATCGGATTCTGGTACACCCGTATTCACATCTCCCGCATTGAGTAAGACCACTGTTCCTCCTTGTTTTTCGACTTCTGTTTTGATCTGGTCAATTAATGTTTTTTGAGCAGCTAAACCAAACTCGCCTTTGTCATTTGGAGCAAAGTGTCCGTGTAAATCATTGGTATGTAATACGGTAAAATGATAAGTCTTATCTTGTTGATATGCCATGGCTGAAGCAGCAAGCAACGCCATAGAAAGTGCGGTCATTTTTGACAAAATTTTCATAATAAGTCCTTCTAAATGAAATGATAGATACAAAAAAAGCCATACTCAAAAAAGTATAGCTTTTTAACCAATTTTATTAAATTAACACTTGCTGTGTTATCATATAACCTTTTGGCACGACTTGTTTATCTTCAAAGGTCACAAATTCCCAAGCCTCTTGATTATCTAATAAAGCTCGTAATAATTTATTATTTAAGCCGTGTCCAGATTTATACGCACTAAACTCACCGATAAGGTTGTGACCGCACATATATAAATCACCGATAGAGTCCAACATTTTATGGCGAACTAATTCGTCTTTAAAACGTAAACCATCTTCGTTTAGCACACGGTAATTATCCAATACGATAGCATTATCCAAACTACCACCTAAAGCCAAACCTTGTGATTGAAGATATTCAATATCTTTCATAAAAGCAAAGGTTCTTGCTCGGCTAATTTGTTGCACAAAATTTTGTGCTGAAAAATCCAATTTATAATGGCTTAATTTTTTTGGAATCGCTGGGTGATTAAAATCAATCGTGAAATTCAAACGGAAACCACTATAAGGCTTAATTTCCGCCCATTTATCACCATCTTCTACTCGTACCGTTTTCTTTACACGAATAAATTTTTTCGCCGCATTTTGTTCTTCGATGCCAGCATCAAGTAATAAATAAATAAACGGACTTGCACTACCATCCATAATCGGAATTTCTGGAGCGTTAACTTCAATGATCACATTATCAATGCCTAACCCTGCTAAAGCTGCATTAAGATGTTCAACAGTAGAAATACGCACGCCCTCATCATTCACTAAACAAGTACAAAGCATGGTATCACGTACAGCTTTTGCATCCGCAGGGAAACTAACAGGCGGATTAAGATCGGTACGACAATAAATCACCCCCGTATTCACCGCAGCTGGGCGTAAATGCAAAGTCACTTTATTACCGCTGTGTAATCCCACACCAGTCACTTTAATGCTTTGTTTTAATGTTCTTTGTTTAATCATATTTTGTCTCAACTTTATCCAAAATATTAACTATTTTGTTTAGTTATTATTGCCACGTAAAAAATGTGGCACACTATTGCCTGGAATAAAGGTATTTTCACCTAATGGTGCAGGTCTTTTTATTTCTTCTCGTGGTGGTGGAACATTTTGTCCTCCCTGTTGCAGATTTTGGGATGATCCTTGACCTGCGATTGAAGATAAAGTTGCTACAGGTTCTTCAAAATCACCAATACCCGTAGCGACAATGGTCACACGAATTTCATCTGACATATCTGGAACTAAACTGGTTCCCACCACAACGGTTGCTTCATCTGAAGCAAAAGAACGAATAATATCACCTACCGCATAGAATTCATCTAAACCCAAGTCTAAACCAGCGGTAATATTGACTAATACCCCTTTAGCTCCAGATAAATCGACATCTTCTAACAATGGGCTTGCCACCGCATCTTGAGCAGCTTTTTCGGCACGTCCATCACTTGATGCACCTTTAGCAATACCCGATCCCATCATAGCTCGTCCCATCTCTGACATTACTGTACGTACGTCAGCAAAGTCAACATTGATTAGCCCTGGAGAAGTAATCATATCAGAAATACCCGTAACCGCATTACGAAGAATATCATTTACTGCAGAAAATGCTTGAACTAACGTGGTATTTTTACCTAATACTTTCAATAATTTTTCATTCGGAATACTAATTAAAGAGTCAACGTGTTTGGATAGCTCTTTAATACCTAATTCCGCAAATGCCATACGTTTTTTACCTTCAAAGGAGAACGGTTTAGTTACTACTGCAACAGTAAGAATACCTAATTCTTTTGCTACTTGTGCAACAATAGGAGCGGCACCTGTACCTGTACCACCGCCCATACCTGCTGCAATAAATACCATATCCGCACCCTCAAGCATCGCACGAATTGCATCTTGATCATCTTCGGCAGCTTTACGCCCTACATTTGGATTTGCCCCTGCCCCTAAACCACGTGTGGTTTCTGCACCGATTTGTACGGTTTGTTGAACCCTACTTTTGCGTAAAGCCTGAGCATCTGTATTCACTGCATAAAAGATAATTTCGCCATGTTCATCACTAGCAAAAGAATCTTCTCCAACTAGCGAACCTCCATTACCTAGTAAACTCTCCATCATATGGTTAACAGCATTACCACCGCCACCACCGACACCGACCACTTTAATCAGCGTGCGACCAACTTCATCATCAAAATCATATTGTACAGGTTCAAACATTTATATTCTCCGTAGGTGCTAAACGAGCCTAGCACATAAACTATTCTAAAATTTTTCCTATTGTAGATGAAAAATGCAAAATTATCAAAATTCCGAGCCAACTTTCTTTAAAATTTCTTTCGTTTTATCATAAATTCTGCGTAAAAAACCTCCAGATGTTGTATCATTACCAGTGGTTCCATCTTCTCCATCATTATCATGACTATATTGTAATAAGCCGAGTACAGTCGCATATTGTGGTTTATTTACATAATCAGTTAATCCTGTGATATTCAATGGATTTCCAACCCGAACATGAAGACCAAAGATTTCTGTAGCACATTTTGCAATATCTTCCATATTCGCTCCACCACCAGTTAACACAATACCTGCAATTAAATCTGCTTTAACATCTTTCTTAATCAGCTCTTGGCGTAAATTATCTAACTCATTTTTTACCACCCACAACAGATCAGAATAACATTTTGATGTCACATTTACAATTTGTGCTTTGCTAAAGGTACGAGCAGTCTCTCCACCTAGTCCTGCTACTTCGACCTTTTTCTTGGCAAAATGTTCAATTAAATCTTGGCTAGGATTGACCGCACTTCCATAATTAATTTTAATATTTTCGGCTTCATGGCGAGATGTGGTTAAACTCTGAGCTACAAAATCGGTAATATCATTGCCACCATAAGGGAGTACCTTGCTATAGCGTAATGCTCCGTTGGTATATACCATGATATCCATGGAACCAGCACCAAAATCTATCAAGCAAACGCCCAAATCTTTTTCATCTTCGGTTAATACTGAATAGCTTGATGCCAAGCCAGAAAAGACCACTTTATCTACTTTTAAACCACACTGTTCTACTGCTTTTTGTAGATTACTTAACCAAGCCTGATGACAACCGATAAGATGAGCCTGTGCTTTTAAACGCATGCCTTGTAAACCCAACGGATTTTTTATATTTTGTTGTTGGTCAACGGCAAATTCTTGCGGAATAACATGTAATAAAGATAAACCTTCGGGCAATTTGACCGAACTTGCGGTGTGCATAGCTGAATCAATTTCTTCCTGAGTCACTTCATTATTAGCAATCGGCTCTAAACCACTGTCATTGAAACTTTGGATATGTTTCCCAGTTATTGCTAATGTAACTGACATAATTTGGCAATCCGCCACTGCTTCTGCACTTTCAATCGCACGCTGAATAGATTTTACCACCGCAGATAAATCACTAATGCTACCTCTATCAATACCTTTAGATGGACAACTCCCATAACCCAACACATTTACAACGCCATCAGGTAATACTTCACCAACCACAGCCACCACTTTTGATGTGCCGACTTCTAATCCAACAATAATGTTTGATTCTACAATTTTTGCCATATTCATCACTTCGCTATTTATTTAATAATATCAGTGAAACTCACTGCCGCACCCACTTTATATCTTAGATCAACATAATTAATTTTTTTATTTTCAGGCACTTCAATTTGTGGATAAATTGTCACAAAACGATCAATCTTACTTTTCCACTCGCCACGTCCTAATTTTAAGGTAATGTCGTTATCTAACATAATTTCCCAAGAACCCCGTTCATTTACCGCTAGGATCTTTAGGTTTAAATTTTTTGCTTTTAAATCTTTATAGATTTTATACCATGCCTCTAGCACTTCACGACTTTGATAATCTGACCCGAATAACCGTGGCATATCCTTATTTTTCAGCTTATCAACGGGTAAACTAAACACTGTACCATCGCTTGCCAGAAACTCTTTTTCATTCCAATAAGCCACTGGTGTATATTCTGTGACTAATACACTTAACCGATCTGGCCAAATTTTACGTACCAACGCACCTTTAATCCAAGGAATTGATTGAATTTGTGTACGCACCGCATTCACATCTTGCCCGAAAAAGCCTTTTAATTTGCCCATCTGTAAAATTTGATTTCTCACATCTGAATAAGTGGTATATTGTGGCGAACCTAACAATGCAAAAGAACTAATCGGTTTATCGTCTAATTTTTCTAACCAGTTTTGCCAGTTGGTATAAGTATAATATAGCAAACCTAAGCACAATAGCAAAAGTAATGGTTTGATCTGAATTAAACTTTTCAGATCAAACTCTGGCATTTTGACTGTTTTCTGCTTCGATTTATGTTTAATCACGGACATTAAACACTTAACTCCAAGATTTTTTCTACTAACTGCTCAAAAGAATAACCCACCGTTTTAGCTGATTTTGGAAATAGGCTGTGGCTCGTCATTCCTGGTGTGGTATTCACTTCTACTAAACGGAAATTTCCTTTGCTATCGGTCATCACATCAATTCGACTCCAACCACGACAACCGACCACGTCATAAGCACGTTTCACCAAGCTACGTAATTCTTGCCAACGTTCATCACTTAATGGCATCGGGCAAATATATTGTGTATTATCAGAAATATATTTCGCTTCATAATCATAAAATTCACCCTCGGGAACAATTTGTACCGCTGGCAACACTTCATCACCTAATACTGGCACAGTCAATTCATCACCAGACAACCATTCTTCAATTAATACCGTATCATCATGTTGTAGGGCTAACTCTACTGCGGCTTTTAAATCTTCCACCGCTTTGACTTTAGTCAACCCAACGCTGGAACCTTCACGTGAAGGTTTTACCATTAATGGCAAACCTAAGCGAGCCACCACTGCTTGCGGATCGAGTGAAAGTGCGGTGTTTTTAGTGACAATTTCCATATCAGCAATCGGTAAACCAAAGCCTTTCCATAACATTTTAGTTCGCATTTTATCCATGGTTAATGCAGATGTCATAACTCCACAACCCGTATATGGCAAGCCGATTTGTTCCAATACGCCTTGAATCACACCGTCTTCGCCGCCCCGTCCGTGCAAAATATTAAAGGCACGATCAAAGCCTTGTTCGCTTAATTCAGCTACGCTAATTTCTTTTGGGTCGAGTGGGTGAGCGTCATAGCCTTGCGAACGTAATGCTTGCAGTACAGCAGCCCCTGAATTTAAGGAAACTTCACGTTCTGCTGATGTGCCACCTAATAATACGGCGATTTTTTGTTGTTTTAATGGTTTCATTGAATTATCTCTTTACTTTTATTCTGCTTATTTCGTCCACAATTCCACAAGATTGCGAGAAAGTTTACTCACATTGCCCGCCCCTTGTGCCAAAATTAAATCACCATCTTGTAGGATTTGATCCATAATTTCAGGTAACTGACTATGATCCGCCACAAAAATTGGGTCAACTTTGCCTAAATTACGAATAGAACGAGCTAACGAACGGCTATCTGCCCCTGCAATCGGTTGTTCTCCTGCGGCGTACACATCAAGTAAGACTAATACATCTACTTGCGATAATACTTGTACAAAATCATCAAATAAATCTCTGGTACGAGAATAACGGTGCGGTTGGAAAATCATCACCACCCGTTTATTTTGCCAGCCTGAACGAGCCGCTTGAATGGTAACGCCGACTTCAGTAGGATGATGACCATAATCATCTATCAACATCACTTTACCATTCGGACGAATAAACTCACCCAGTTGATCGAAACGGCGACCAGCCCCTTGGAAATCGGCAAGTGCGGCTAAAATCGCATCATTGTTAATGCCTTCTTCTTTGGCTACCACTAAAGCTGCGGTGGCATTTAACGCATTGTGTTTACCTGGTACATTTAATAACACATTAATTCGTTCACCCGTTGGGGTAATCACATCATAATGTCCTTGAAAACCTGTTTGCTCGTAATTCTCAATACGATAATCGGCTTTTTCGCTAAAACCATAAGTCATCACTTGACGACCCACTTGCGGGACTAATTCCATCAGCACATCATCGTCCGCACACATCACGGCTAAACCATAAAACGGCAAATTGTGTAAGAAATTCACATACGTCCGTTTCATTTCTTCAAAATCACCATGATAGGTTTCCATGTGGTCTGGTTCAATATTTGTTACCACAGACACCATGGGTTGTAAATGTAAAAATGAGGCATCACTTTCATCTGCTTCGGCAATTAAATAACGACTTGCCCCTAAATAAGCATTAGTACCAGCAGATTTCACTAATCCCCCATTGACAAAGGTTGGATCTAAACCTGCTTGGGTATAAATCATCGAAATCATCGCCGTTGTAGTGGTTTTTCCGTGCGTTCCTGCAATCGCAATACCATGACGGAAACGCATAATTTCAGCTAACATTTGAGCGCGTTGAATCACTGGAATCCGTTTTTCATGGGCAGCCACCACTTCCACATTATCTGGCTTAATCGCACTGGAAACTACCACTACACTGGCATCTTGCACATTTTCTGCTTGATGAGAAAAATAAATTTTTGCCCCTAAAGAAATTAAGCGATTTGTCACCGCACTTTCTGCAATATCCGATCCCGTGACGGCATAGCCCTCATTTAATAGTACTTCCGCAATACCGCCCATTCCAGCACCGCCAATCCCTACGAAGTGAATTTGGCGAACTCGTCGCATACTTGGCACAGATTGTCTAATTTTTGCTTGTCTAATCGTTTCTTGTGATTGTGTCATTTTTATTATCTCACTTTCTTAATGTTAATTGGCATTTTGTATAATCACTTCTGCTACACGTTGAGCAGACAACGGCGTTGCCATGGATTTTGCATTAATTGCCATTTGCTGTAATTTATTTAAATCTAATTGATTGATTAACTTCACCAAAACATCAACATTCAAATCTGCTTGCTCAACGATATAAGCAGCGTTTGCATCTGCCAAATATTTAGCATTTAAATATTGTTGACGATCCTTATGTTGGAACGGCACAAAAATCGCTGGTGTACCCACTGCGGCTAATTCACATACTGTCAATGCACCCGAACGACAAATCACTAAATCTGCCCAAGCGTAGGCTTCTGCCATATTATCAATAAATTCGCTAATTTTCACCGCACTTCGCACATTTTCTGGATAAAGTGCAGTAACATTTTCTACCGAACCTGCTCCAACTTGATGACGGACATCTAATTTATCAGCTAACCGAGCCACCACCTGCGGAATGGTTTGATTTAACACTCTCGCCCCTTGGCTTCCACCCACCACAAGGATTCTTAATTTACCATTATTATGGGCTAAACGTTGCGTAAAACGTTGTTCTGGACTTGCCATTTGAAACAAATCCGCACGTACTGGATTACCCACCACTTCAGCATCAGGAAAAGCGGTTGGAAAGGCTTGTAATACCGCTTTGGCAATTTTAGCTAACCATTTATTGGTGAGTCCTGCCACGGCATTTTGTTCATGTAAAATCACTGGCACACCACAAAGTTTAGCCGCAATGCCACCTGGACCCGATACATAACCGCCCATACCTAACACCGCATGGGGTTGATATTGTTGGATAATTTTTCTCGCTTGTAACACGGCTTTAGTTATCGCAAAAGGTGCTTTCAATAACGCTCCGATACCTTTACCACGCAAGCCAGAAATTTTAATAAATTTAATTGAAATACCATGTTTAGGGACAAGTTGGGCTTCCATACGGTCGGCGGTGCCTAACCAGCAAATTTCCCAACCTTGTTGCTGTAAATATTGTGCTACTGCAATGGCTGGAAAAACATGACCGCCAGTGCCACCCGCCATCACTAATAATCGTTTTTTTTCTCTATTCTGTTGCACCTAATTTATCCCCGAAATTTTTAATCATCTCGTAATCTCGCATGACCACCACGCATAAGCCTATTTTCATGATCAATCCGTAATAAAATGGCAATACTAATGGACATAATAATCACACTCGAACCACCATAACTGACTAATGGAAAGGTTAACCCTTTGGTCGGTAATAAGCCTAACGCCATACCTAAATTCACAAAACCTTGGAAGAAAATCCAAAAGCTAATGCCAAACGCAAAAAAGCCTTTAAAACGTTGTTCTAATAATAAAGATTCTTTACCAATTTTCATGGCTCGGAAAACCAAAGCAGCTAATAGGAAAACCATTAACAATATGCCTAAAAAGCCAAATTCTTCGCCCATTACCGCCATCACAAAGTCAGTATGTGCTTCGGGTAAATATTCTAATTTTTGAATAGAATTGCCTAAGCCCTCACCAAAAAATTCACCTCGTCCAAATGCCATTAATGAGTTAGACAGCTGAAACCCTGTACCGTAAGGGTCTTGGAAAGGATCCATAAACCCCGTTAAACGTTTTAAACGATAGGCGGAAGTTAATACTAACCACACAAATAATACGACCCCTAAGCCCATTAATAGCACGAATTGTAAAAAATGCGCCCCGACAATAAACAACAAGCCAAAGGTAATCACGAATAATACCACCGTACTACCTAAATCTGGTTGTAATAATAAAAACGCCCCCATTACCCCTACTACAAGGAAAGGTTTCACCGCACTGAGTTTACGGCTACGCACTTCATCGTAACGGCGAGTAAAATAGCTGGCTAAAAAACAAATTAAAGCTAACTTAGCAAATTCTGCTGGTTGGAAACTAAATAAAGGAAAAGGCAGCCAACGTCTAGCTCCATTGACTGATTTACCAATACCAGGAATCGCCACTGCCACTAATAAAATAATGGAAATAAAGAAAACCCACATATAGTATTTTTCCCATTTATCCATCGGAATTTTTAAGAAAAAATAACAGACAATAAAAGACAATACCACATTCATGGCATCACGTTTAGCATAATAAAAAGGATCTAATTCATTACGAGTACCCACTGGAATAGATGCTGATGTAACCATAATAAAACCAATAAACAGCAAGATCACAAATAACCACAACAGCGTGCGGTCATACAGCACATTACTTGGCGTAATGGTTGTCCAGCGTTGATAACTCTCTTTTAAATTACTCCAAAACCCCATGACATATCCTATTCAACTGATTGTGCTAGACGGGTAAATTGTTCACCACGTTGTTCAAAGGAACTAAATTGATCTAGGCTCGCACAAGCGGGTGATAATAACACCATATCACCTGACTTTAACAATGGACGCAAGGCTTGAATAGCTTGTTCCATGGTATCAAATAATTGACTTTGCACCGATAATTTGGCTAATTCGGCACCGTCTTGACCAAAGCAATAACATAAAATATCAGGCTTATTAATCAGCTTTTCTAACTCGCTAAAATCCGCCCCTTTGCCGTCACCACCTAATAATAAATGCAATTTACCATTTAAATGTAATCCCGTTAACGCCGCCACCGTACTACCGACATTGGTCGCTTTGCTATCATTAATCCAACGCACACCATTGGCAAAATGGGCTAATTGAAAACGGTGATCGAGTCCAGTGAAAGTACGAAGTGCGGTGCAAATTCCCTTATTTTTTACGCCTACCGCCCGAGCCAAAGCAATCGATGCCAAGGCATTCATATAATTATGACGACCGCTGATTTTCACGTCATCACAAGGCAAAATCACTTCATCACCCGCCATTAAATATTGTTTACCGTTTTCGGTTTTTAACCAATAATCTGCATTATGTTCCGCAAAACTGACTTGTTGTTTCGCACTTTGCTTACCGTCTTCTTTAGACAACAAATCTTCACCATTTATCACCGCCGTTTCGGCATTCACATAAATCTTCAATTTTGCTTGGCGATAATCTTCTAAATCCACATAACGGTTCATGTGATCTTCGGTGACATTTAACACGGTCGCTGCCGCCGCTTTTAGGCTGTAAGTGGTTTCTAATTGGAAACTGGAAAGTTCCAATACATAAAGATCATAATCATCATCTAACAGCGATAAGGCTGGAATCCCAATATTCCCCCCCATGCCAACTCGCAAACCATCTGCTTTTGCCATTTCTGCTACCAGCGTAGTCACTGTGCTTTTACCGTTCGAACCTGTAATGGCAATAATCGGTTTATTGGCTTCACGGCAGAATAATTCAATATCCCCTACCACTTCAACACCAGCAGAAAGTGCGGTCTGAATTTCAGGGGTTTTTACCGCTAATCCTGGGCTAATCACAATTAAATCACTGTCTAATAACCATTGTTGATTTAATCCGCCTGTATGTAACGGAATATCCGCCCCTAATTGTTCAGCACCTGTAGGGTTATCACGAGTATCGATCACACTTACTTGAGCTTGTTTTCTGACTAAAAAATCTACGCAGGATAGACCCGTTTTGCCTAAGCCGATCACGGTGACGTTTTTGTTTTTATAATCTGTCATAGCATAATCCTTTTTTATCTAACGTAGTTTCAAGGTCACCAAGCCCATCAACACCAACATCAACGAAATAATCCAAAAGCGGATAATGACTCGGGGTTCGGGCCAGCCTTTGAGTTCATAATGGTGATGAATCGGTGCCATACGGAAAATCCGTTTTTTGCGTAATTTATAGGAACCCACTTGTAAAATCACCGAAATGGTTTCCATCACAAATACCCCCCCCATAATCACTAATAAAAATTCTTGACGTACCAACACCGCAATCACGCCTAATGCACCGCCTAACGCTAATGAACCCACATCACCCATAAATACCTGTGCAGGATAAGTGTTGAACCATAAAAAACCTAATCCCGCACCGACAATAGCAGTACAGAAAATGACTAATTCTGACGTGTATTTTAAATAAGGAATATATAAATACTTAGAAACCTCAATATTTCCTGTCGCCCATGCAATCAACGCAAATGCTCCCGCCACAAACACGGTCGGCATAATCGCTAAACCGTCTAAACCATCGGTTAAATTCACCGCATTACTGGTTCCTACAATCACGAAATAAGCCCAAATAATATAGAATAAACCTAATTGTGGCATCACATTTTTAAAGAATGGTACTACTAAACGAGTAGCATCAGTATCTTTACCGATTAAATACATTCCCACGACTGCAATTAAAGCAATGGCAGATAACCAGAAATACTTCCAACGAGCAATTAAACCATCGGTATTTTTATATTTAATTTTGCGGTAATCATCGACAAAGCCAACTGCACCATAACCGAGTAATACAAATAAACTGAACCAAATATACGGATTAGATAAATCGCCCCACAACAAGGTACTCACGGTAATCGTGAATAAAATCATAATACCGCCCATGGTTGGTGTACCACGTTTTTGGAAATGGCTTTCAGGTCCGTCATTACGGACTTCTTGCCCAAATTTGAAGATTTGTAAACGGCGGATCATTTTCGGTCCAATCCATAAAGACAACAACAATGCCGTTAATAAGGCAAAAACCGAACGGACGGTAAGATAAGAAATAACGTGAAAATCGCTAAAATATTGCTGTAAATAAGATGCAAGCCAAACTAACATGAAATATTACCCTTCGAAATTTTCTTTTAAAATATCGATCACGTCTTCCATTTTTTGACTGCGTGATCCTTTTGCTAATAACACAACAGGTTGATTATTCGCTAATTTTTGTTTAATTATCGGTGTTAAATAATTTGCCATAACTGCTTTATCAGTAAAATGTTGCCCTGCGGATTGATGTGAAATCACCGCACTATGCAAACCAAAACTAACCACACATTCTAATTGTGCTTGTGCCGTATAATCGGCAATTTGTTGATGACAAGACTGCGTATTTTCGCCTAATTCTGCCATATCTCCAACAACAAAAATGCGAAATGCGGCATATTTTTGCAAAACATCAATGGCAGACTTTAATGATCCCACATTGGCATTATAAGTATCGTCTAATAATAAAAGGTTTTCACAGGGCTGAATCGGAAATAAACGTCCTTTGACGAAAGATTGTTGCTCAAGTCCTAATTTTACCTCTTGTAATGTGGCTCCGACATTCACCGCCAAGGCTGTCGCAGCTAACGCATTGGCTACATTATGTTCGCCTAAATAGGGTAAATTAATCTCAATTTCGCCCTGAGGACTGTGTAAAATAAAGATTGAACCCGTTTCTGTTGCCTTGACATTGCTAGCATAAAAATCCGCTTGCTTATTATAAGCGGAAAAAGATTGTAATTTATGTGTCCCGATTTCTTTTTTCCACATATCTAAATAATGACAATCTAAATTCACAATAGCGACACCCTTTTCACTCAAACCACGAAAAATCTCGCCTTTTGCTTGAGCTACCCCCTCAATAGAACCAAATCCCTCTAAATGAGCAGGTGCGATATTATTGATCAATGCTACATTTGGTTTCACCAAATGCGTTGTATAATCAATTTCGCCTCGATGATTGGCACCAAGTTCAATCACCGCAAATTGATGTTTTTCGGTTAAACGTAATAAAGTTAAAGGCACGCCAATATCATTATTAAAATTGCCATGGGTAAATAAAACTTGATTTTTTTCCACCGCACTTTCCGTTGTCATTCGGCTGGCAGTTTGAGCTAAAATAGAAGCTGTCATCTCTTTCACCGTAGTTTTGCCCGAAGATCCTGTCATTGCCACGGTTAATGGATTTAATTTGGCTTTAAGCCATTGTGCTAATTGCCCTAAGGCTAAACGAGTATCAGGGACTATAATTTGTGGTACGTTGACAGTACATTCATGATCAACAATAACGACGACATTGCCCTGTGCCATGGCTTGTTCAAGATAATGATGAGCATCAAAACGTTCACCTTTTAGGGCAAAGAATAAGCCGCTTTGCGTTTGTTGGCGGGTATCGGTGCTGATGTTTTCAATTTGCGTTTCAGCGTTTCCGATGAGTTTGCTGTTTAAGATTTCAGCAATTTTTTTTGTTGTTAGTTTTATCATTTTGGTTTTTAATTTCAAATTGTGATTTTTGAGTTCGGGTTTCGCCACGTTCTTTACTTTTCTTTGCTTGTGCAAAGAAAAGTAACAAAAGAAACACCCCCCAACTTTGCCTTGTTTCCTGAAAATGCTTTAATTTGCTTAACAGAAAATGGCTAAACTCGCTACGCTCAGACAGACGCCATTTTCCTACAAATTAAAGCATTTTCAGGCGGCAAACATGGGTCCCCGTCTGAACCGCCTTTGCGACTTGAAATTTTTAGGCAAAATCGCCTTGTCTGAGCGTAGCGAGTTGCGATTTTGCCGTGAAAAAAATTTTAACTAAGCAAAGATAAGCGGTGAAGTCGGGGTGTGCTTTTCTTTGCCTACTTTCTTTTGCACAAGCAAAAGAAAGTATGGTCGCCCATCGGGCGAAACCCGATTTAAATTAATCAATATATTTCCTTACCACTTCCTGATCCGAAAAATGATGTTTTACTTTCCCAATAATCTGATAATCTTCATGCCCCTTACCCGCAATCAAAATCACATCATTTTCCACCGCACTTTGTAGGGCGGTTTTAATCGCTTGCTCACGGTCATGAATAATTTGCACAGCATTGGCATGTTCAAATCCTGCCACAATATCTGCCATAATTTTTGTTGGCTCTTCCGTGCGTGGATTATCATCAGTGGCAATCACTACATCTGCAAACTGTTCAGCGACTTTTGCCATCAGTGGACGTTTACCATTATCTCTGTCGCCACCACAACCAAAAATACACCAAAGTTTACCGTTACAATGAATACGTGCCGCTTGTAGTGCTTTTTCTAAAGCATCTGGGGTATGAGCATAATCCACAATCGCTGTTGGTTTATGTGGCGTATGCAACATTTCCATGCGACCACACACTCCCGTTAATTGTGAAACGGTTTTAACCAAATCCGTAAGGTGGTAGCCTAAGGATAATAAAGTAGCTAATACCAGCAATAAATTGCTCACATTAAATGCCCCAATTAAATGGCTTTCTAATTTACCATTGCCCCAACTAGAACAAAATTCAATGCTCGCCCCTTTGTTATTAAAAGAAACTGCGGTGCATTTTAACCAATTTTTTTGCATTGGCTGGAAATCAGCTTGGCAGCTAACTGCCACTGCGTTTGGCAATTCTTTTAACCAAGCTGCACCGATCTGATCATCGGCATTAATTACTTGTTGTTGAGTGACTAATTCAGTAAACAAGCGTTTTTTGGCATTGGCATATTCTTGCATGCTACCATGATAATCCAAATGATCACGGCTTAAATTGGTGAAAATTGCTACCGCAAAATGCAAGGCTTCAATTCGTTTTTGCACTAATCCATGGGAAGATACTTCAATCGCGGCGAAATCCGCCCCTTGAGCCACAAAATTGGCTAAAGATGATTGTACTTCAAGAGCTGAACCTGTGGTATTTTCGGCTGGTTTCACCTGACCTAATAACCCATTACCAATGGTTCCCATCACTGCTGGTTTATGCCCTAGAATTTGTGTCCATTGAGCCAATAATTGAGCAATGGTAGTTTTACCATTGGTGCCAGTAACCCCGACTAAGGTTAATTTTTGTGATGGACTATCGTAGAAAATATCAGCAATTTCAGAAAGATGAGCAGATAAATCAAAATACGCAATAACAGGTATATTGTTTTCCAAGTGAACGGTTAAATGTTCGTTTGGTTGGTCGGCATCTGCTAATACGGCAACAGCTCCGTTTTCAATGGCTTGTGGAATAAAACGGCGACCATCAACAGTATGTCCTTTGATAGCAACGAAAAGACAGCCGTTCTTTACAGAACGACTGTCTAGGGTCATCTCTTCTACTAGAATATCTAAATTTTCACCAGATAATGAACAATTACCCAAAAGTGCGGTCAACTTTTTCATTTTTTCTCACTTAATTTGTTTGTTTTCCATCTGGTTTATTCGTCAAGCGTACCACACGTTTGATATTTCTTAGATTTGCCACACTTTCTTCGGAATCTGGCGTAACATTATAAGTACGTAACGCATAACCCATAATGCTTGAGAATACTGGGGCAGAGATAGCACCACCATAATATTGTCCAGCTTTAGGATCATCAATTAAAATAACTAAAGCAAAACGTGGGTCTGTTACTGGGGCAAGTCCAGCGGTATATGCCATATATTTATCCACATAATGCCCTTTTTCTAATTTTTTTGCTGTCCCTGTTTTAATCGCTACTCGATAACCTTCAACCATGGCACGTTTATTCTTGATGGCTACTTTTTCCATCATCTGAACCACATCTTTGGTTATTTTTTCAGGAAATACTCGATTACCAATCACTGGCGGATCCACTTTGGTAATCGACAATGGACGATAAATACCAAAACTACCTAGCGTAATATAAGCTCGAGCAATTTGTAATGGTGTGGCATTGATACCATAACCAAACGCCACGTTAGCACGTTCAATTTCAGACCAACGTGAGCGGTTTGCTCGCAACAAACCAGCCTGTTCACCACCTAAACCTAAATTGGTTAATTTACCTAATCCAGCATTTTGATAAGTTTCCATTAGGGCTGACGGTGGCATACGCAATGCCAAACGGCTCACACCACGGTTAGAGGAATTTTCCAAAATTTCATCTAAAGTTTGTTGATCACGTGGTGCTACGTCTTTCACTTCTTTACCATTTAATACTAAAGGTCCTGTATTAATAATTTCATTACGGCGAACAGCTCCACGTTGAAGTGCGGTTAAAACCACAAAAGGTTTTACTGTTGAACCTGGCTCAAACGTATCCGTTACAGCACGATTACGCATTAATTCTTCTGCCACACCAGTACGTTTATTTGGATTGTAAGAAGGGGCATTTGCCATTGCCAATACTTCCCCAGTACGAACGTCAACTAATACTGCTGTACCTGAATTTGCTTTGTTTTCTTGCACTGCTTTGGCAATTTCACGATAAACCATAGATTGCAATTTTTCATCAATACTCAATACTACATCATGAGCAGAATATTTTTTCACATCTGCAATTTCTTCAATAACGTTGCCTTTTTTATCTTTCCGATAAGCACGTAAACCCGCTTTACCAATTAAATCGTTATTTAAACTTTTCTCAATGCCTTCAATACCGTTATTATCAATATCAGTAAAACCGACTAAATGGGCTGTTTCTTCTGCTCTTGGATAAAAACGGCGGAAATCATTTTCAAACACAATGCCAGGGATTTTTAATTGATGAATATAATCCACCACATTTTTTGTCACCTTGCGACCTAAAATAATATCTCGTGATTTAGGTTTATTTTCGATTTTCGCCACAAGATCCTTGTAGCTAATATTGAGTGACTTGGCTAAGGCTTTCCAACGTTCTTTATCCGCTAAGTAATTTCCCTCTAAAATCAATTTCGGATCCGCCTTGATGTTATACATCGGCACACTTACGGACAACATTTGTCCATTACGATCCAAAATCGAACCACGAGCAGATAACACTTTTTGCTCACGTAATGAACGTTTATCTGCTTCATCGTTAAAGGTTTCCACATTAATTGCTTGCACGAATGCGGCACGTGCCACTAAAGCAAAAAGTCCAAAACAAACAAAGCCCATCACCCAACGGTAACGTCCTTTTAAGAAACTATTTTCATAGAGTTTCACGGGTTTATTTGGCTTAACACTAGCTGAATTAACGGATTTTTTCACCGCACTTTTCGGTTTCGCTTGATGGCGTGCTGAATTAAATTTCACTTTCATTCTAAAATCACCACTTCTTGTTCTGGTTTAACTCTACTCATACCTAACCCATTAATCGCCATAGACTCAATACGGCTATTATCGCTTAGGGTGGTTTCCTCTAATTTCAAATTGACATATTCATTCTCAAGATCTTCTTTTTGTGCTATTAAAGCACTTTTCTGTGAAATTAATGCTCGTGTTTGGTAAGTGATCCACACTGTACCGACAGCGGTAATCACAATGGCAAATAATAAACAAAGAGCGAGTTTATTCGCAGCAAAAATATCCTGAATTAAAATATGTTGTAATGGATAGCGTTGGCTATTTAATAGTGGCTCGTTCATTATTAAAGTTTCTCCGCTATACGTAATACTGCACTACGTGAACGTGGGTTCAACGCAATTTCTTGTTCACTGGCTTGAATCGCCTTACCGATAGTTTTTAAAGTTTGATTACGCTGAATCTGATCTTCACGCAACGGCAAGCCTTTTGGAATATTTTCCCCTTTGCTTTGCTTGCGTATAAAGTGTTTTACCATTCTGTCTTCTAAAGAATGGAAACTAATTATAGACAAACGCCCTTGCGGAGCTAACAGTTCAACCGCTGAATTTAATACGCTTTCTAATTCATCTAATTCCGCATTGATAAAAATCCGAATCGCCTGAAAACTACGTGTCGCTGGATGTTTATGTTTATCCTTAAACGGCACTGCATTCGCAATGACTTCTGCTAATGATAAAGTGCGGTGTAAAATCGGCTGATTATTTTGTATCGCATTTTTATTGTAATTTACAATAGCACTGGCAATTCGTTTAGCAAAACGTTCTTCCCCAAAGGTCTTCAGCACCCAAGCTAAATCGCTTTCACTAACATTAGCCAACCACTCTGTAGCTGATTGTCCTTTGCTTGTATCCATTCGCATATCCAACGGACCATCTTTCATAAAGCTAAAGCCACGTTCTGCCTCATCAAGTTGTGGAGAAGACACCCCAAGATCGAGCAAAATACCGTCAATTTTACCGACTAAACCTAATTTTTCACAAATTTCAGGCATCGCAGAAAAGCTGTTATGTTCAATCTGAAAACGAGCATCTTGAATTTTACTCGCTTCGGCAATAGCTTGTGGATCACGATCAATCGCAATTAAACGACCATTTTCACCTAGTTGAGAAAGGATTAAACGAGAATGACCGCCACGACCAAATGTTCCGTCAATATAAATACCTTTTTCTTTCAACGCCAAGCCTTGCACCGCTTCATTTAATAAAACGGTGGTATGGGCTGGATATAAGGTATTTTGCAAACTCATAAAACTATCTCAAAAACTAAAATTAACTATAAAAAGAAAGGAATTCGTTAGGTTTAGCAGAGCTAGGAAAACCTAGCCCGCCACCTTTTTTATTATCTCGCCATACGATCTTTGCCGCTTAAGCGAGTTTGCTAGTGCCACCCTCTATTATAAAGAGAGCGTTTTTAATGCTTCTGACACAGCAAATTGTCCACTTGAACCTAATGCCATGTCTTGTTCAATTTGTGCGGACCATTCGGCTTCAGACCAAATCTCAAACTTATTGAGCTGCCCAACTAACATAATATTTTTTTCTAATTTTGCATGTTGACGTAATGGCGAACTCACTAGTATTCTACCCGCACTGTCTAATTCACATTCCGTGGCATAACCCAACATAACACGCTGTAAACTGCGTTGAGTCGGGTCAAAATTTGACAATGCCAATAATTTTTGCTCAATTATTTCCCATTCGGCTAATGGGTAAAGCAATAAACAAGGTTGACGAATATCCACGGTACAAACCATTTGTCCTTGGTTCTGTTCGATAATTTCGGGGCGATAGCGAGTCGGGATCGCAAGACGACCCTTTGTATCTAAATTAACCGCTGATGCTCCACGAAACATATCTTTGCCTTATTTCATTAAATAAATGGGTTAATAAGAGAAATTATTCAACACAAAACTCCACTTTTTCCCACATTTTGTTTAATTCTATACTTAGATTGTTTAATTGACAAGCTGTTTATACAGTAAAAAGTATTTTTCTTACAAATGAAAAAACCGCACTTTCATTTTTCAATCAAAGTGCGGTGTAAAATTAGACAATTTTTTGATCTATTATTCTGCCACTAAGGCTTCTGGATCACCCTCGCCCAAAGGTTTAAGTAAAGTAAAGAATAACACAATACAAAATGCCGTTAATCCCAAACCAATATAGCAAGATAATTCATAATCTAAACCGAAACCGATTTTGTTATAGGCTAAATAGGTAAAACATACGGTGCTAATAAACCATGCAGGAATAGAAGCGACCCAGTGGAATTTATTATAACGATATAAATAACCTGCCGCCGTCCATAACATCACCATTGCTGTCATTTGGTTCGCCCAAGTGAAATAACGCCATAACACGCTGAAATCCATTTTAGATACCACAAAACCAAGGGCAAACAACGGAATAGCAATCATTAAACGTTTACTTAAAGAATGTTGCTCCATTTTAAAAATCTCGGCAATTTGCAAACGTGCTGCACGGAAAGCCGTATCTCCTGAAGTAATTGGCAACACCACTACGCCTAACACTGCAAAAATACCGCCGATAAAACCTAAGAAATGTAACGAGCTGTCATACACCACTTTAGACGGTGAACCTGCAGAAATCGCATCTTGTAAGGCTTGCGGATTTTCATAGAATGCCAATCCGACCATACACCAAACTAAGGCAATCACACCTTCGGTAATCATTGCACCGTAGAAAATAAAACGACCTTCCGATTCATTTTCTGCACAACGTGCCATTAATGGCGTTTGGGTGGCATGGAAACCTGATAATGCCCCACAAGAGATCGTTAAGAATAATAATGGCCAAACAGGCACATCACCTTTCACTTGGAAGTTTTGGGTAAATTTCGCCCAAGTTAAACCTTCACCGTCTGCATTTACGGTACGGAAAAATTCAATTGGATCTGTCGCACTGAAATGTGAGCTTAACAAACCATAAACCATACCAACAGACATAAATAACAACAATGCCCCAAACAATGGATAAACACGACCAATGATTTTATCGATTGGGAGCAAGGTGGCGAAGATATAGTAAGCAAAGATAATAAACGTCCAAACAGAAATCACTGTTGGCTTGTCCATTCCCCACACAGTTAAATCTTTCGCGACTTCCACAGCATGATGAATTTCTTCAGGATTACCTAAATTCATTGCTGCCGCACTGGAGCCAAATAAATCAAAGGTAATCGTACTTAATAATTGGGCTGGACTGGCAACAAATACCACACCAACTAACAACAATAGCACCAATGCCATCACGTTAATAAAGGCTTTCACAGGTTTACCTAAGAATTTACCTGCCAAATACGGCATGGTTGCACCACCATGACGAATACTTAACATTCCGCAGAAGTAATCGTGTACCGCCCCTGCGAAAATACAGCCAATCACGATCCAAAGCATAGCGACTGGTCCATATAATGCCCCTAGAATCGGACCAAAAATCGGACCCGTTCCTGCAATATTCAATAATTGAATTAACCAAATTTTGGTTTTTGACATAGGCATATAATCCACACCATCACCCATTGAATAGGCTGGTGTAGTGCGTTTTGGATTGATGACAAAGATTTTTTCAATAATCTTGCCATAAATAAAATAACCCGTTACTAAAATAGCAACACAGAAAAAGAACCACAACATAGAGAGAACCCTCATTAAGAAATGAAAAATAATGATTACGTTTAATCACAAAACAGATAAAAATAAACAACATTTTTATCTATTCTGTCGATTAGCCAGTTGGAAATTTTAGAGAGTTGTTAAAATAAAGTAAACGAAGAATTCACTTTTTCGCCAATGAATAGTTAAAAATGTGAAGTAAATCACGTTTTATTAGGTTTTTTCTGATTTTTCTCTCCAGATTCAGGGTCAAATTTCACCACTGGCACACAACCACGACAAGCCCCCTGATTCACACCAAGCTCATCGCAAAAACGATTATATTTATCTAATACTTTACGCAACCAACTTTTTGGTTTGGTTTGTTCGGTCATTTTTTACTCCTTACTATTTGAATTTGCACTTCCAAACGACATTGTTTTAACCAATTTTTTTTACCACCCACAGATTTTGTATCAATTTTTTGTTGTTGGCAATAGGCAGTTAATAATGGGCAACATTGCAGCATATCTGACTTTGCCATTAAACGCCGAATTGCTCCAATGCTTGCAAATAAAGTGCGGTGAAAAAACGCAAAGTTTTGCAAAATCTGAAAATCTTCATCAGTGAGTTGCCAATCTAACGGAAAGGGAAATTGTGCTTTTAGCGGATGAAAAGAAAATGGAAAATTACGCTGAAAATGGCGTTGTGCTTGTGCCACCAATTTTTCCCCTGCTATTGAAATTGGGCAGAGCATAATAACAGAATAACAACCGCTGCTGGCTTCTTGATACTCACTGATTTGCACTAAAATAAAACCGCACTTTTGCCAAAACGCATACAATTCTGCGGTATAGCCAAAGCTAACAGAAAGAAAATCCACCTCGGCTTGTTGAATTAAGGTGTTGATTAACTTTTGCCCTAATCCATGGTTTTGCCAGTTAGGTTGTACGGCAATACGAGAAATCCGCAAAGATTTTAAGGCACAAGCCTGTGGTAAATTCCCTTGAAAAGCTAACGCTTGAGCCACCAAGTTACCTTGTGGACGGCGTTCCCCCCGACAGATTTTTTCGATTAAATCCAGTGATGTCAAGCCACCCTCTTCCATTAACCACACGCCCCCAAATAAAAACGAACCACTTTCTGCAAGATAAAATCGTTGTTGCGGAGCATCGAATAAACGGCGTAAATCAAGGGGACTGGTGCGATAATGGGCTAACGTCAATAAACCATAAAAATCATTTATTTTTGCTACGATGGTTTGTTGTGAAACTTGACGAATTTGCACCGCAGTTTGCGGATCGTAATCGGGTTGCACAAGGCGGTCTTCGGCTTCCAATAACAATAATTCATCAATAAAAACTTCTAATTTATCGTTCTTTGCCCAACGTAAAGGTTCGGTTAATTCAAACTGTTGAAAAGTGCGGGGTAAATTGGTTAAGAATTTGAGTAAAAATCCCCGTCCCGTACCCTCGTAGCTATGAATGGTGGTGCTAATAACAATACGTTTAAAGGTACGGATAAATTGGTTTAATATGGGTAACGGCAACATTGCCGCTTCATCAATCAACAACCAATCTTGCTTAAACTGTGTCGGATCTTGTTGAATTTGTTGAGTTAATTCATCAGGGGCAATAAAATCAATCGGTTGTTCAGCAAAATCTTGCAACGTTTGCACCGCACTTTTATTCGGGGCGGTGAGCCAACATTTTTGCCAACATTTCTGAGTGTTGAGTTGATTAGCTAACATACCTAATAACACAGATTTTCCCCGACCTCGTTTGGCGGTGAGAATGGCTATATCGGCGGATGAATGTAGAATTTGTTGAATGATATTTTGTTGTTCTGATGTGGGTTTCAGCTTCTGATATTGAAGTGGATCTTGGTATTCACCCGAGAAAAACGGCAAATAACTTAAAAACGGTTGCAATAAACGCTGAAAATGACGATTAAAATTTGGCGTAATGATACCATTTGCCACCCCAGACCAGCGGCGACTATCTAAATCAATATGCTGATTGGGATTTAACCATAAAACGAGCGTACCACCTGCTTGCAAAGTACCAATCGCAATGGCGAGTGCATCTAAATTTAGCGTTGTTCTGGCATCAAATAAAATCGCAGAAAATTCTTGTCCGAGCAGATTTTTGGCTTTGGCAAAATTTTGTGAGTTTAATATTAATGGTACGTTTTCGGGCGGACACATCTGTCCACCCCTACGGTTTTGGAATAGGAAAAGCGGTTCTTCTTTGTCAAAATAAGGAATTAACTGGCGTTCACACATTATTCTTCATCATAAGAATAAGGATCTTCAAAACCTAGTCCGAGCATAATTTCCGTTTCTAGGCTTTCCATTTCCTCGGCTTCATCTTCTTCAATATGATCATAGCCCAACAAATGTAAACTGCCATGTACCACCATGTGAGCCCAATGAGCAATTAAGGGCTTGCCTTGGTCTGTTGCTTCTTTTTCCACCACTTGACGACAAATCACCAGATCACCTAATAACGGCAATTCCACTTCATCAGGACATTCAAAAGGAAAGGACAACACATTGGTCGGACGATCTTTGCCACGATAACGCAAATTTAGCTCGTGACTTTCCGCTTCATCGACAATACGAATTGTCATTTCTGGCTCAAGGCTTTCGGCTCGCACTGCTTGCGTTGCCCAGTGGCTAAATTGTGTTAATGTAGGTAAATTTTGTTGGTTTTCGGTGGCAATTTGTAAATCAACAATCACATTATTCATTTTCTGCACTCGCTGTTAATCGTTCACGTTCCAAGCGTTTTTGTTCCGCTATTTTTTGCTTACGAATTTCATCTTCCGCTTCCCATTTTTCATAGGCTTGCACTACTTTCGCTACCACTGGGTGTCGCACAATATCTTGACTATCAAAATAGTTAAAACTCAATTCAGCCACGTCTGATAACACTTCAATCGCATGTTTTAAGCCTGATTTTTGCGAACGTGGCAAATCCACTTGGGTCACATCGCCTGTAATCACGGCTTTGGAATTAAAGCCGATCCGAGTTAAAAACATTTTCATTTGTTCAACGGTAGTATTTTGACTTTCGTCTAAAATAATAAAACTATCGTTCAAGGTGCGACCACGCATATAAGCCAGCGGAGCAATTTCTATTACATTGCGTTCCATGAGTTTTTCCACTCGCTCAAAACCAAGCATTTCGTATAAGGCATCATAAAGCGGACGTAAATAGGGTTCAATCTTTGAACCCAAATCCCCTGGTAAAAAGCCCAATTTTTCGCCTGCTTCTACGGCTGGACGGGTCAGTAAAATACGGCGAATTTCTTGTCGTTCAAGGGCTTCCACCGCAGCTGCTACAGCTAAAAAGGTTTTCCCTGTGCCTGCAGGTCCAATGCCAAAACTAATATCATGGGTCAAAATATGATGCAAATACTCAATCTGATTTTTACCACGCGGTTTAATTAAGCCTCGTTTGGTTTTGATCGTGGTGGCATATACCTTACTTTCTGCACGTTCATCAGGATCAACTTGTGCTAACATTCGGCTTTCTTGAATCGCAAGATGGACATCTTCCAAATCTAACTCTTTAATTTTGCCTTTAATCGGTGCGGTTTCTACATATAAATGTTGAATTAATCGCACCGCACTTTGCAATAAATGGGCGTGATGCGGTTTTGCCTGTTGATCATTGGATTGAATGGTAAAATCAAAATCACGGCGAGCAATAGAAAGATTAAATTCTTTTTCAATCAGCTTTAAATGATCATCAAAAGCACCACAAAGGGATTGCAAACGGGCGTTATCCGTTGGGGCGAGGGTGAATTGTTGGGTTAATTTTTCGGTCATGGTTTTATATAAAAATAGGATCTAGTGAACTAGATCCTATCAAGATTATGGCGTTAATGCTAGATTTTCAACTCTGGAAACAGCATTTTAATCACATCTAAGGTCAAACGTCTGGATTTTCCTTGATAAGGGAAAATGTGCATCATCATCATCGGATTGAAATTTGCTTCAATCACGCCCCAAGATTGCAAAGTCGGTTCGGCAGGTTTGGTTAAATCAGGGATAATCAAATCCACCCCACAAACTGCTGCTCCCATGGCTTTGGCAATACCTACCGCTAAGGCTTTATAACTCGGGTGCATATCGTCTGTCATATCAATGCTATCACCGCCAGTGCTGATATTAGAATTAGCTCGCAACTGCACGATCTGATCTTTAGCTGGCGTGTTGAAAATATCCATACCTTGCTCTTTTAATTGTAACTGTTCAATTTCACCCAAGCTAAGGCGTTTTAATGGTGTACGGCTACCGTCACCACGTAAAGGGTGATTATTTTTGTGAGCGACAAGCTCGGCTATGGTACGTTCACCGTCACCCACTACATTAGCAGGCACACGTAATAACACGGCAAGGGTTTCATCACCTAATACAAAGAAACGGTATTCCGTGCCTTTCAGGTAATCTTCTACCATAATTTCTTGATCTTCACGAAACGCAATTTCCACCGCTTTGGCAAAATCATCGGGATTTTGTACGCCCTGTTGGAAAATGGTAATGCCTAAACCATAATTGGTGGATTTTGGCTTAATCACTACTGCCCGATGTTCAAATAATGGATAACTTGCCACGGCTTGCTCAATACTAGTAAACTCAAGACTTTGCGGCACATTAAAGCCTGCTTTCGCCAACACTTTTTTAGTGACTACTTTATTTTCCATAATCAATGGCGAAATATAGCTGTCGTGGCTAGTCATATTGCCGTTTTTCACGTATTCAATATGATCACCATGTTGCAAACACAAGAACTGATCGTTTTCATCTAAAATTTCTGTTTTAATGCCCTTTTGAATGAGATCAAATAACAAGGCTTGGGTGGATAATTCCATATTATCAAAAGCAGACAACGCATAAAAACGCTCAAAGGCTTGAGCCTTATATTGTTTAGCTAATTTCGCCCCGAGCTGTTGATAGCCCCCTGCTTTGACAATTTCATTGACTAACCTTGCACAAAGGGTGTTATTCGGTTGAGAAAATTGCATAATCTTTTCTTGTACAATTTTCACCGCAGTTTGCTCCGCTCCAATATCCTTTAACATATCAAGCAAGGCGAACAACAACAGTTCCCCCTCTTCCGAATAAGCTGTTACGGAAAATGGATCTTCTAATGCAACTTCACCTAAACGTTGTTGACCTAGCTCCACATCTTCTTGCGTTGCCGTTTCATCAAGCCATGCCATTAATAAAATAAAATAATGAATAAATTTTGCGTCATTTAGGCTAATACCGTAAGGTTCGAACGGATTTAAATCAAACAAACGAAACTCTAAATATTGAATCCCTGTTTGTAAAAAATCACGGGCTTTTTTTGAACCTTTCAAACGCACATTAGAATAAAATTCTTTTTCGGCGATTAATTTGCCTGAATTAACCCAATGCTCAAGGCTTTCTACATAAGCATTTAGGTTATCGAAAGAAACGATCACATCAGGATCATTGACATAACCATATTTGCTGGAACGTAAACTTCTCACCATTGGGCTTAAATCTTGTGGTACACCATTTTTAAAATAATCATCGTCCACCATCGGACTAGCAGATAACAAATACAATAGCACCCATTGATAACGTAAAAAGTTTTTAGCAATTTTCAAATATAAATTATTCTGAAATTCCACCGCACTTTTGATTTCGTTTTGAGCATTAAACAAGGCTTTGACTAATTCGGGATCAAACTGAAAATTATAATGAATTCCGCTCACCATTTGCTTGTTCTTGCCATAAGACTTCACCAAATGTTCACGATAAGCCACATCTTCAGGGTTTTCTAATTGAGCCACTTGAATTTGATCCGCCGGTGGCAATCCCGCTGGCATACTCATCGGGAAAATATATTCATCCTCGGGAAGTGTACGTAGTACCACTTCATGAATGGCGGATAACCAACGTAAACAGTCTTCTAATTTTTTATTGGGTAGAGTAATTAATTCTAACTGACTTTCGGCAAAATCCGTTTGAATATAAGGGTGATAGGCTCTGCTACCAAAGGCTTTTGGGTGTGCTGTTGTCGCCACTGAACCATCACCATAGGCTCGCTGACTTTCTTTTTCTACCCCAAATAATCCTTGTTGAAATAATAATCCTAAGTGGTTTTGTTTTATAATACTCTGTAGTTCCATCTTATCTCCTAAATTCATTTAAATAATCAAAATATGCCTTTAACATACCATTGTTTCACGTTTTTCGCCATCATAAAAAAATAGTTGCTAGTCTTATGATGAATAGCAACTATTTTCTAAACAATCTAGGTTCTATTATTTAGTATAACGCTTAAACACTAAAGTTGCATTGGTGCCACCAAAACCAAAGCTATTTGACATCACAGTTTGTAAGCCTGCATGCTCTTTGGTTTCTGTCACGATATTCAATCCTTCCGCTTGTTCATCAAGGGTTTCAATATTAATGCTTGGTGCTATAAAATCGTTATGTAACATTAATAGCGTATAAATTGCTTCGTGAGCCCCTGCTGCTCCTAATGAGTGACCTGTCATTGACTTAGTGGCTGAAATAGCAGGTTTTTGTTCGCCAAATACATTACGAATTGCCCCTAACTCTTTTACATCACCTACTGGTGTTGAAGTGCCATGTACATTGATATAATCCACTGGCGTATCCACGCTTGCTAAGGCTTGTTTCATACAACGTTCAGCACCCTCACCGCTTGGAGCCACCATATCATAGCCATCAGAAGTTGCACCATAACCTACGATTTCTGCATAAATTTTTGCACCACGAGCTAACGCATGTTCTAATTCTTCCACCACCACAACGGCACCGCCACCTGCGATCACAAACCCATCACGGTTCGCATCATAAGCACGAGAGGCTTTAGTCGGTGTTTCATTATATTTTGTAGAAACTGCACCCATTGCATCAAATTCTGCCGCACATTCCCAAGATAATTCTTCTGCCCCACCAGCAAAAACAACATCTTGTTTGCCTAACTGAATTAATTCCCAAGCATGACCAATACAATGTGCAGAAGTCGCACAAGCTGAACTAATAGAATAGTTCACGCCACGAATTTTATAAGGTGTTGCCAAACAAGCAGATACACTTGATGCCATGGTTTTAGTCACCGCATAAGGACCAGCCGCTTTTACACCGCGAGGACCTCTCACCGCATCACAAGCAACTAACTGACTATGAGCTGATCCAGTACCCGCACCAATCACTAAACCAGTACGATCATTGGACACCTGATCTTCCGCTAAACCAGAATCTTCAATCGCTTCTTTCATAGAAAGATAAGCATAAGCGGCGGCATCTCCCATAAAACGATAAATTTTACGGTCAATCAATTCCGCTGGATTTAATTTAATGGTGCCAGCCACTTGGCTACGCATTCCTATCTCAGCAAATTCTGGCACAAATTCAATACCTGATTTACCTGCTTTTAATGAAGCTAATACTTCTTCTTTATTATTACCAATACTAGAAATAATACCGAACCCAGTGATAACCGCTCTTCTCATTGCTTATTTTTCCTTATGAGTGAAAATTTGTTAAAATTTTGGCTAACTTACTACGAAATAAAAATATTTCAAGTAGAAATTGATTTGTTCGACCAGTACAAAAATTTCCGCTATTATAGCAAAATAACCTCCTGTTAAAAAGGAATAAAATCATGCTACAAGTGCAATCGGCAAAAATTCATTTTAATCAAGACAATACTCCCGTTTCTCAACAATTTGACGATGTGTATTTTTGCAATCAAGACGGTTTAGCCGAAAGCCAATACGTTTTTGAACAAGGAAATCAGCTTTGGCAACGTTGGTTAGCATCAAAAGATAGCCATTTTGTCATTGCAGAAACGGGGTTTGGTACAGGGTTGAATTTTCTCAGTACCACCGCATTATTTCGCCAATTCCGCCATGAAAATCCACAATCAAAGTTGAAACGCCTATTTTTTATTTCCTTTGAAAAGTATCCCATTCCCCTTGAGCAACTCAAATTAGCTCAACAGGCTTACCCTCAATTTGCTGACATCGCCCAATCATTACAACAAAAATGGCTTAACCCTATTGCGGGTTGTTATCGTTTTCATTTTGCTGAAACCACCTTAGATCTCTGGTTTGGTGACATCAATGAACAACTTCTGCAACTCGGTGATTATATGCAAAACCGCATTGACGCATGGTTTTTAGATGGCTTTGCACCCAGCAAAAATCCCGATATGTGGCATGATAATCTCTATACACAAATGTACCGTTACAGCAAACTCAACGGCACTTTTGCGACATTCACCGCCGCAAGTGCGGTGCGAAAAGGTTTAGAAAATGCAGGTTTTGCTGTGCAAAAACGCAAGGGATTTGGCAAGAAACGAGAATGTTTGAGTGGTCAAAAACTCACCCAAAATACACCGCACTTTGCTTTTCCTTGGTATCACTGGCAAACCGCCCAATTTGAACAACAAGCGGAAATTGCAATTATCGGCGGTGGCATTGCCTCACTTTTTACCGCACTTGCCCTGTTGCAACGTGGAGCAAAAGTCACGCTTTATTGTGAAGATGAACAACCTGCCTTAAACGCCTCAGGCAACAAACAAGGGGCATTTTATCCGCAATTAAGTGATGATGATATTCGCAATATTCGTTTCTATATTCATGCCTTTGCTTATGGTCAACAGCAACTCAGATGGGCAATCAAACAAGGCATTGAATTTGAACACCAATTTTGTGGGGTGGCATTGTGTGGTTATGATCAAAAAAGTGCGGTGAAATTAGATAAAATTTCGCAATATCAATGGCACGACAATCTTTATCAACCGCTTAACCAACAACAATTATCGGATATTGTCGGCTTGCCACTGCCCTGTGGCGGAGGTTTTATTCCACAAGGTGCGTGGCTCAATCCTCGCCAATTTGTGCAAAACACCTTTGCTTATTTGCAAGCATTAGGCTTAACCCTAAAAACATCGCAAAAAATCACCGCACTTCAGCGACAAGAAGATAGTTGGCTGTTAACCAATCAACAGAATGAACAGTTTCCACATCAAATTGTGATCCTTGCCAACGGTCATCAACTCAGTCAATTTGAGCCAACCCAACCATTGCCAACTTACCCTGTACGTGGACAAGTGAGCCAAATTCCGACTAGCGAGAATTTACTGAAACTCAACACCGTACTTTGTTATGACGGCTATTTAACGCCAGTGGATCAATCGAAAATGAGCCACTGTATCGGTGCAAGCCACGTTAGGGATAATGCCACTCGCCATTTTAGCCGAGAAGAACAGCAACAAAACCAACAAAAAATTCAACAAAATCTCACCGCACTTAATCACCCAGAAAACTGGACAAAAGACGTGGATACTTCTTCCAATCTTGCCCGAGTAGGCGTTCGCTGTGCCATGCGAGATCGCATGCCATTAGTCGGTAACGTACCAAATTTTGAGCAACAACGTATTGATTACAAAAATATCTACAACCTACGCCGCCGCAGACAACCCATTCCACAAGCAGCTAACCACCCAAATTTGTACCTAATTGGTGCTTTAGGATCTCGCGGTTTAACCTCCGCCCCTTTGCTCGGCGAACTATTAGGTTCATTAATTTACGGTGAGCCATTGCCGTTAAGTGAAGATATTTTGCATAATTTGGTGGGAAATCGCAGTTGGATGCGGAAGTTGTTGAAAGGGGGTGTGGTGTAAAAAAGTGGATTAAATTCAAAATTTAACCCACTGTCTGACATGATCTAAGATAAATTTCAGCAAATCCACCAAAGAAAATAATGGCACAAACGAGCCTATCCCACATTTTGTGTAAACACCAATTTCACTTAAAGGTGATCATTTAAGCGATCACCAAATTCTAGCACAAAATGGTTCAATGCTGCTCGCCAATTTCGGATTGGCATTGACCATTTTTTAGACGCATTTTTAATCGCAAGCCACACTATTTTAATCACAGATTCGTCTGTCGGGAAGACATTTCGTTTTTTAATCACTCGCCGAATCACACTGTTCAACGATTCAATCGCATTTGTCGTGTAAATTGCCTTGCGAATATCGTCAGGGTAGCTGAAAATCGTGGCTAAATTCGCCCAATGAGTCTGCCAGCTTTTGGCGATTAAGGGGTATTTTGCTTGCCATTTTTGCTCAAAATCAGCCAGTGCTTGCAGGGCTGTCTGTTCCGTAGGTGCTTGATAAATCAGCTTTAAATCCGCCGTTACGGCTTTGTAATCTTTCCAGCTGACATATTTCAAACTATTACGAACCATATGCACGATACAAAGCTGAATTTTCGTTTCAGGAAAGACCGTATTAATCGCTTCAGGAAAGCCTTTTAAGCCATCAATACAGGCAATTAGAATATCCTGTACGCCACGATTTTTAAGCTCGGTTAGCACGTTTAACCAAAATTTTGCCCCTTCATTTTCGGCGATCCACAGCCCTAACAGCTCTTTGCGTCCCTCCAGATTCACGCCCAAAGCGACAAAAACCGATTTATTGATAATCCGACCATCTTGGCGAACTTTCACCACGATACAATCCAAATAAACAATGGCATACACCGCGTTAAGGGGTTCATTTTGCCACTCAATAATGCGTTCTTTGACTGAATCAGTCACCCGAGAAATTAGGCTAGGTGAAACATCGGCATCATAAAATTCCTTAAACGAATCAACAATCTCTTGATTACTTAACCCTTTGGCATATAAGGCAATGATTTGCTCATCCATACCCGTGATGCGAGTTTGATTTTTCTTAATAATTTGGGGTTCAAAGGTGCTTTCACGATCTCGGGGAATGTTGAGTTCAATATCCCCCTCATCGGTGAGCAAGGTTTTTTGACTATAACCATTTCGGCTATTTTTAGCCTTTCTTGGCTGATTTTTCTTATAACCGAGATGTGAGGTAAGCTCAGTATTGAGAGCGGCTTCCACGGTGATTTTTTTCAGCACGCGAGAAACCTGATTGAGATCTTCTGGCGTTTTGAGGTTTTTGGCTAGTTCGTTAGCCAATAATTTAATTTGTTGTTCATTCATAATGAAAATACCTGTTTTTGGTTATTATCTCAGAAACGGGTATTTACACAAATTTTGGTATAGGCTCGCACAAACTAAAGTTACCGTTCCAGCGATCAGTTTTTTTGATTCATTTCGTCATTCATCATATTCCTCATAGGAACGAACAATCCCTACATAAGGCACAAAAGCCATTTTTTTGCCTTTATAATCTTTTAAAAAGGTTTCGAACCCTGGTAATGCGTGAACGAGATAATCAGTATCTTTATATTTTGAGCCACTTAGTAATAACAAGTTTTTCATTATATTGTTCTCCTTTCTAAACAACCAACCCTATTATCAGCCTGAGTTTTACAAATAAAAAGAATAAAATTTCAAATGTCTGAAGTTAGCATCACTTTTAGAATGTAGATTAAATATTATTGCGTTATTCCCACTCGATATGTCCATTGATGTTGTTTTGTGTAAATGGCATAAAATCAAGGTTTTTATTATCGGATTTATCCTTATTATCCAATTTATTTCTGTTTATCTGATTTTTTGCAAGCATATTGCAAGCACAGCATTATTCTTTATCCAACAAATCTAAACATTCTTCATCATTTAGTTTTGATACGGCATTTCTAACTGTTTTAATCATTATCTTCTATGCAAAAGTCTTCTCTTTTCTATTCTTTAGTTTGACACCTCATATTTTCTACAGCTTCAATAATTGCAGCATTATTTGCCTTTTTATTTTCCCACTCTATCCAAAAATTTTTAGTTGCACTAATAGGTTTTAATTGTGGCATTTTTAATCTAATTCTACTTGGCAATAATATTGCATCTCCAACCGCTATTGCTTCTCCTACATCTAATAGAGGTAGTTGATCTAAAATACCTTTTAATGCATCTGGTAGTAAATTTCTTATTACAGACTTATCTCTGTCATTCGACAATCGTAGTACCAAAAAATTATTACATTGGCTTAAAATTGTCTTACTTACATCTGAAGGTCTCTGACTAATAACAACTAAAGATATCCCATACTTTCTACCTTCTTTTGCAATTCTCTCAAAATTCCCTAGCGCTTGTTTTTGAACACTATCAGCATCCTCTTGTATTGGAAGATACAAATGAGCTTCATCGCACAAAATAGCGAAAGGAGTTCTTTTTTCTTCATCCATCCATATTTGCACATCAAACAGTAATCTTGAAATGATTCCAGTAACTATAGGCAAAACATCGGAAGGTACTTCTGAAAAGTCAATAATTTTTATACCTTTTCTTTCGTCATCTACGCCAATCATCTGACACAACAACTTGGATAGCCAATCATAATTTAATGTATTAATATTTGGCTGAAACAAAAATCCATATCGTTTATCCAGAATCTTTGTCTCCAGTCTAGAAATAAAACGAGTTAACTTACCTTCCCAATCGCCTTTTACTGGTTGCCCTTTTGCACCAATGCCTTTTTGAGTATCATCTTTTTTCAATTCTACAATCAAGTCTTTAATATCGAAAGGAATTGGAGAATCGACTGTAAATGTACTTAAAACTTTAGTTTTATTTAATTTTCTTAAAGAATCTTCTTTCAAACTTCTTACGTGAAACGTAAATCTAGAAGCTTGATTGGGAGCATTACTATCAGATCTGTCTAACACCATAGATAACATTTCATCTCTATTTAATAACCAATATGGCAAGAAAACATATTTTTCATCATCATTTTCTAAGTCTCCTGGTCCTGCAATCTTATAATAATCAGCATATTTCTTGTCTGTATCACATAATGACTTATATTCACCATGCATATCAAGAACAATAATATTAGGATTATTAAGTTTGCTGGCTTCCTCTATCAAGTTTGCAACACACCAACTTTTACCTGAACCTGTACTTCCCAAAATAGAAGCATGTCTTTGAAAAAATTTATCGCCGTCTAAAATTGCAGTAGCATTGTCATCAATTGCAAATTTTCCTATAACCAATTGTTTTTCCAAAGAAACATCATCACTAATAATATTCATAAATAACTTTAAGTTATTACCATTAATCGAATAACAATGATGTGTAATTTGTGGGAAAGTATCAATTCCTCTTTTGAAGCAATTTTTAGTATCTCCATCGACAGTTTTGTATGTTCCGATTAACGAAACTTGAATTACATCTGATGAAATGTATGCTTCTCCTTCAAGGTTTTCATTATATTCATCCGTTGAATCTTCTAATTCCATTAATTCATTCGCTTTTCGTCTTACTTTATCTATAATTCCAATTGTAAATTCAAAGGCTCTTGTGGTTTGAATAGCAACAATACTACCAACATTTAATAATGATATTTTCTCATTATCCTCTACTTCAATTAAAACCTGATTAGTATCCACATAAATAACGGAACCTATTGTATCATTTTCTTGAAACACTAACTTATCCATCAAAACACCTCCTTAATTAGTTCAGATATATCCCATATTTTTTTATCTTTAATTTCATGCGTTTGTTTTTCAAAGTAAATTCTTGTTCCACAACCCTTATCATTTATTTTCATTTCTTCTATAGCTATAGTATTTGGCGAATTGTCAACAATTTTTTTTGCATTATCATATAAGGTTCTGGTTACAATTAGTTTAGGTTTGGAAATATTTTCTGGTTTATTTAAATGAGTTTCCAAATGGTTATCATTAAAACCATACCCAATAAAAATCAACCTTTTTGCATTATCTATCTCCTGCCCCATTTTTCCAATATGATAATCAAAAGGTTCTTCATATCCTTTTTCATATTTATTAGAACCTGGGGTAATTATACACGGTATACCACAATTCATATGATTTATTTTATTAAGTTTTCCATTGATGAGTTTCCAATTAATAGATCCATGTGGTTTATATATTTTTATATGTGGCTTATAGTAATTCATAGGTTTCTTGCCTTTTTTAATACCTCTAATCATTTCTTGTTCAGCATTTTCAGGAGAATATACAGAAATGATTTTCCCACAATATGAATCCGAATAGCCCAATCCTTTGATCTCACAAGCATACTCTATTAATAAATCATAATTAGTCGTTATTACATTTAAATTATACAAATCAACATTAAAGCATGATAAATACTCAGAAAATCTTAATGTTCTACCTTTTTCTATAATTTCCGTAAAAATTGATATATCTTCATTGGAGATAAGTTCATATGCAGTCTCAACAATTGCTTTTTCAATATTACTTGTTACTTTATTTTGTTGTAGTGTAGATTCTAAATCTGTTCCTTTATTTAAGGTTTCTTCTATGCTTCTCCAATATTCCATATCTGTAGTACTTAGCTTCTTAGGAACATCTTTAATCAGTTTTTCAGATAGTGTTTTCATTCCTGAAATGCCCTCAGCACAAGATAGTCCAGAACCTACTATTGTTACAGTTCCTTGGTCAAAGAAACTTTGGATTTTTTTCTTTAGATTATCCATATCTATATCTATATCCATCTTCTTCCTCCTTTAAGTAAAATATATCACTCTACTCTATTCCTCCTTAGACTATTCCATACATCATATATTTCATTAATTTCAGATTTATTGAACCCTGATAATGGTTGAATTAAATTGTCCACCCATTTTACAATTTCTGTGAACTCATGGTTTTCTCTAAGTTTTTCATCTATTTTTTTTGAGATTTCAATATAATCTAACCCATTATTAATTTTAGGTAATCTAACATTTTTTAAATCACCTGGCAATATTTCTAAAGCTCCACCACCAAAAACTCTTCCTTCTAGTTCAAAAGATAGAAGTGATACTGAGGAATAAAATAATACCAATGCTTTTGCAACATCAATTCCTTCATTAAATCTGATTCTGTGAAAAGTATCTGTACTCGTAGCTTTAATTTCATTTTTGACTATCTTCGGAAAATTCCCCATCCTTCTAAGTAAAAATGCATCTGGAATCCATATAGATGGAACTTCGTACCATTTATCTCTTAAACCTAATTTATATCCTTTATGTTCGCCTCTACTTTCCACTTCATTTATATATTTTTTTGCACCTCTATTTAATTTCCTGTTATTGAAATCTAATAGCCAAACTTTTCTACCATTTAAACTATTATATGAAATATCATTTTCTGTATAAAACAATCCAAAAACATCTAAACTTCTTCCAACCAAAGGAACTTTATAATCATCTAAATTATACTTATTAACCGTCTTATTATTTACAACAAAGATTTTATTATTTCCAGTGGTAATGCCCACTTCAATGGTACTAATATCTTTGATTGAGGTAGTCTCATTAATAAATTTATCTTCATAGAATTTCATAAAGCTTTTGCTTAACAAAAATTTTCTCCATTTGTCACTATTGTCAAAATCATAATATTCAAATGGAGTAGCATAGATTTTATTGGATAATTGAGACATATCTTTTACATTAATATTCCTTATTAATGTTTTTTTGCTTTCCATATCTCTTTTTATACCAAAAATAAGTACTACATCCTGTTGTATTCCAGAAAACACAATGTTATTAAAACGAATAATAGTTACTTCTTTTAGTTCCTTGAAAATAAACTTTCTAAGCTCCTTAGCATAAGACACTTGCAAAAGATCCGTTGGCAAAACAAATGCAAATTTTCCACCCAAACTTAATAATTCAATACTTGCTACTGTAAAAGCAACCCATGAATTTATCAATTTATTAGGTTTCATGCCGTTGCGTTTTAATATATCACTTTGATAATTTCTCTGTTCTTCTAATAAAAATTGATATCTAATATACGGAGGATTTCCTATTACAGCGTCATATTTAATTCCTCTATCTTTTATCTCTTCATAAAAATTATAAAAATCATCATTTATAACCTTTGTATTATCAATAGCTTTGATTTTTTCACATTCCAAAGGATCAATTTCAACCGCTGTAACATTTGCTTTATTTGCAAGTTCAACTATCTGTTTTACAAATCTACCATCTCCCGCTGATGGTTCTAATACATTAAAAATTTGTTGTTTATCTATAATCCAGCTTGTAAGGAAATCAACAATTTCAAAAGGTGTATAGAAAACGCCGTTTAATTTTTCTTCTGTTTGCTTACTTTTAACATTCATTATTTTCTTCCACCTTTAATTCTATTAATTCGTCTATTTTGGTATTTATTTTTGATATCATATTTTCTTTAATTCTTAAATTAAGTTCTTTTTTTCTTGAATCAGTCTCATTTTCTATCTCTTCATTTATAGTATTAATACTCTTTACCAATTCAGAAATTCTATCAAAAGCTTTATGTTCATATTCATTTTCAAAATCAATTGGTAGAAGCGGTATATCCTTGTACATATTTGTTCCGTGAGTGTAAAAACCTCCTTCAAAATCACTGCCTATAGTTTTAAAAATCTCATCTGTAAACCAGTGACTAAGCCAAGCTTGAATATATTCCAAGTTGTATTTTGAATTATCTCTCAAATACAATCCTATATAACCTGCTGTGCCTCCCGATGAATATGCAATATTATTCCTATCTATATTAAAGTTTGGTTCTCTAGAAAGCACTCCAACAATTATTTTTTCTTTATCAACTTCCCGTAAGGCTTGAGAGCGACCATACTGATACCATTCAAAATCACCTTCATTTCCTCTTACATCTCGTTTACCTCCTAAACTTTTTGGAAGTAATTTATCTTTAAAATAGTGTAGATATCTCCATGTATTTGGATAATTTTCTTTCATCTCTTTTTCATGTATGATTTTTCCGTTAATATATGGGAAAATCACATAGTTTGTTGATTTTAGATTTTGATATGACTTATTTGCCCCATCACTTTTACTTGGCAAATAATATTCTCTCAATAGTTCTATCTCTGCTTTGAATTTCTGTCTATCTTTTATAAATGTAACTACGCCATTTTCATTTGAAACTATTGTATTTTTCGGTATTATATAAACATCATTCTTACTAGTTTGTATACCGTTAGTAGGTATTATTTCTTCCTCAATACAAGGAAAATTTTCTTTTGCATATTCATACTTCTTAAGAATTGCACTATCATCTGTTAAAAACCAATGTGAAATATCTAATTTTGAAATATCAAAAATTAATCCATTTTTATTATTATAAATATCTTCTGGCGATGAAACTTTCGTATATTCAAAAGAATTTCCATAATTCTTTTCTAGTTTTAAAACACACACATAGTTAATAACACCTTTAAACAATTGTTTGCTTCCAAAATCAAAAATTTTAGCTATACACTTCTTCTTTAAAAGAAAATCTCTTAATTTCAATGCAGATGCAACATTAAAAAATTTGTTTGGAACTATAAGTACACCTTGTCCATCTTCTTTTAATAGGTTTACTATTCTCTCGATGAATAAAAAATATTTATCATACTGTTTATATGCACTTTCATATTTCACTTCATATGCTGATATCTCTTCTTTAGGAGTTGAATTAATAACGTCTTCTTTTTTCAAATATGGAGGGTTCCCAATAATAATATCAAACTGCATCTGCCTTTCTTCTTCACTTCTCATAGGCATAATCTCATACAAATCATCTTTATTTACAGATACTATATCTATATCAGCATCACTGACTAGCGAATTCGCACATACAATTGTTTTAGTAAGTGATGGTAATATTGGTGAAATATCCTCTATTCGTTCCCTATCTTCATTGGATAATAACCTTAATAATAAAGAGAATCGTGTAAGTTGAACTGCTTGATTATTTATATCAAATCCTAATAACACCTTTTCTATCAACGCTCGTTTAACAGCAAACGGCACCACTTTTTCATCAATAAATTCGCTATTTTTATCCGCATATAAATCTACTAAATGTCTTTCTAGAAAATTATAAATCTCAATCAAAAAAATCCCAGATCCAACAGCGATATCAATTATTCTTAATTTCAGTATTTCTTCAACCGATTTTCCAATAATTTTATCAGATATAGCCTGCTTTACCATTGATACTGCTATTTCATCAGGTGTAGATATTACAGATTTGATTTTTGCACTTTTCGTTTTCTCTAATGTTGCTATTCCATCATTAATTACAATTTCCTGTTGCAAAAAATTTTCATATATCTTGCTTAAAATCGATAAATCAATTACAGAAAAATCATACGAAACATCAGGAAAATATAAATTTTCTACTATATTACTTAAAACATTTTCACTCAAATCTGTTATTAGGCTATAGTTTTTAAATAATTCCGAATTATATTTTTTATCTAGTGCTTTGAAATAATCTTTATAACTTCTATGACTTAGTATTTCATTTTTTAAGCTATTTTGATTTTCAAATCTATTATCTTCTGCGAACCTCAAGAACACTAATTGATTTAAAAATGTCTGTATACATTCATTAATGTTTCCATATGAATTTATATTGCAACCAGAACTTAATAAATCATTTGCAATCAAAACTCTCCAACCATTCAACTGATCTAAAAAAACTTTATCTAAAGATGTTTTAGTTGCATCTTCTGGTCGTATAGAATCTATCCACTTATTAAATGTTCCGTTAACAAGACTCTCTCTTGATAATAAACTATATATTTCTTCAAATTTTTCTTCATACTCAGAATAATGATAAAGTTTATATCTATACTTACCAGCAACATCAGATTCTCTGGGCATTTCATAAGTTAAATATATTGCTAAATATTCAAAATTTGTAAGTAACGAAATATCATGTCCAGCATTCCATCCGTATCTTCTAGCTTGTAAAGCTGGGGCTTCTTCTAAACTGATATCAACACTAACTTTTTTTGCTTCTACATAGAATTTGCTCATTCCATTCATTCTAATTGTATAGTCTGGTCTATCTTTACTGTTAACTGTAGAATATTCTTCTGCTACAACTTCTCGTTCCTTAAATGATAATCCGTCGGGATTAGAAATATCCCAACCTAGTAACCTTAAAAAACCATCTATATATTGTTGTCTAGTCATCTGCTCATTAAAATTATTTTTTTGATTTTTATAGTATGGCAAATTTTCTGAAAAAACATTCACAAGTCTATTTAACTCCTGCTTCTTCATTTCTAAATCCATATCATTCCTCCACGCATTCTACAATTTCAGAAATATCACACTCTAAGACATTGCATATCCTTAGCAATACATCAGTAGTAACATTTTCTCCATTTTTAATCTTGTAAAAGGTACTCCTGCTTATATTTGCTTGTTCCATAAGTCCTGTGTTTTTCATATCTATATCAATCATTTTTTTAAACAACTTTTTATAACTTAACTTTGACATCACTAATCTCCTTTCTAATTACGAGTAGTGTCATTTACTTATTCATTATACCAACAAAAGTGTAGTCAATTGAAATATTTTATTCTTTTTTCTCGTACAAAATTTTAATTTTAAAAAAACTGTGTAGCCCGAAGACTACACAGTAATATTTTATCTTTCATTTTCTTTGCCTATTTCTTTCTTTTCTTTAGATATATCTTTAACTTCCACTCTATAACTATTAATAGCACCTATAACTGACTCTTTTTTCTTCCTTTTGTCTCTACCCCGGTACTCATTCATGTTATTTTTTAGATGTTCCAATTCCTCATATTGTACTGATAATGAATTATGTTTCTTCATAATCTCCTCTTGTTTAGCTTGCAATTCTTTAGAATGTTCATTTAATTTCCTGAAAAGATTTTTACCGGATTTGTTCTTCAATTCTCCCAATACAGTATCTTTCAAATGAGGAAATTGCTTAAGGAAAATATCTGTTTCTTCATAGGATTTCTGATAGGCTTCTATATCTTTTCGATTGATCATCATATAAATTTTATCGTTCGGATTTTTTCGATAGCCTTCATAATGTTCTCTTTTGTTGATACAGATTTGAATATGCTTAACGACTTCTTTTATCCTCTTTTGTTCCCACGAAAGTTTATCAAATTCTTGTTTCAATTCATTTTTTTGAAATGATATTTTTTGAATTCCTTTTTCCAATGCTTCCATAGAGTTAAAGCTTTTATCTCTTATTTTTAATAGAATTTTGGATGCTACTTGCATGTTGGTATGAACTACCCAATCCTGATTTCCATATTTGGTTTTATCAACAAACTCTCCTATTTCTTTATCTTTATTTCGGATTCTTTCTTTGATTTTTTCTTCTGTGTAATTATCCCCTATGGTTTTCGCTCGGGTAAATCTCTGCTGATTTTTCTGTTTGAAAGCAATATGCTTTCCAAACTTGATTTCATATCCATATTGTTCCATTATTTTAAGAAAATGTTCCCAGTTTATTGCTTTTTGGATTACTCTATCCATATCAAATTGAAGTCTTGATTTATAGCTTTTTCCTTTTTTATCTTCATTCCAATCATACCAACTTACAAATTTTCTTTGCTTAATCTCGTTGATTTCTTTTTGTGCTTCTTGGTCGATGACAGATAAATTATGCTCCTTGCAAAGTCTGTCGCTTTGGTTTCTGATATTCATATATGAGCCGTAATAAGAATGATAAACCTTGCCCTCATCCACATCTATGGAATTAAAAATGATATGATTATGAATATGGTCTTTGTCGATATGAGTCGCTAAAACATACTCATATTTCCCCTCTAAAATTTTATCACAAAGTTCAATTCCCACTTGATGTGCTTCTTCAAAACTGACTTCTTCCTGAACAAAAGATTGAATCAAATGATGTGCCAACATCTTTGTTCTTGAGCCAAATTGTTTCTTGGTAAGTTCAAATTCTTTATGAGCATTTTCTCTGCTGCACAGGTGCGTTGTAACATAGATTTCATCATCGGTTTTATCTCCGTTACAGATATAGTCTATCGCTTTTTTCAGAGTAGTCTTAATCGGATGTATCTTTGTAACAGCCATTATCCGATTACCTCATTGATGATATAGTCGGAAACTTTTTCTCTAAATTCTGCAAGAAATGACAACTCTAGTTCTAATCCAGAATGGATTAATTCAATATCTTTTTTGTAAATTACTCCTGTACTGTTTATATGCTTTGTTATTTGATTTAAGTTTGCTGAATTTCTACTTACAAGAGAAGATAATTCTCTTAATTCTTTTCTAAAAGCTCCTGATATATCAATGCTGATAATCTTGTTTTTAAAGATAGCATCTCTATAAAATTCTCGTTTATTCTTAAAATTTGTTAATGCAAATCTTCGATTTAATTCTTTCATCTCTTCTTCGTTCACCATAAAATGAACAGTACAATTGTTTTTACGATTAACTGTCTTTGGCATTTTTCATCTCTCCTTTCTTTTTCGGGGTCTTAGGGTTCTCCCTAAATATTTCAAATTTGAGTTATCAAATTTCAAGCCTACTTTTTGAGTGTGGTCAAAAAGTATATGCTTGCTATCTACCTATAATTCATACTTTTTATAAATTCATCTTTAACTTACACAGAAAAAAATGGATGTAGCTTTTCAGTTTACCGTTTGCACCGTTCATACCGCACGACATCCCCTTACACATAAAACATCAAACGGTACGAACGGTCTGAACGGCATTTTAGTAAATTACATCCTCCGAATTATATTTAACTTGATAGTTATTGTTGTTTTTGCCTCGCTTCATTGTAATGCTGATTCCATTTTTTCTGAGAATATCTTTATTACGATTTAAGGTCTTGCCGAATTGCTGCGGACTTTCTATCTCTAATTTTATCTTTGAGCAAATATCAACTATTGTTCCATCTATTTCTTTTAATTTAGGCATAAGTTGAACTAATCTTTGAATGGACGGTTCCAGCATTTCAATCGGATCCACTTTATCAAGTTCCAATATCTTTCTCACAGGATGTATTTTTACCTGATAGGCTTTCGATTCAAAGAGCCTGCTTGTTACATCCAACTTGAATTCTGTATCAAATTCCGAAGCTTTATCAATCGCAATGATGGTATCTACCGAGCCGGATAAGGCTTGAGAACCTATCACTTTTTCACTCACACTTTTGATAGATGAATCCTTTTTTGTGTGATACATCATAATAAAAGTGCAACCATATTTTTCTATAAGCTCATAATATTTTGCCATAACCTCATAGGTATCATTGTAATCATTGGCATTATATTTTCTGTCATATTTTATCTTAGAAAAGGTATCAACCACGAACACCTCATAACCCAATTCAACATCAGATTTTATAATTCTTTCAAACTCATCAAAGTCTACATAACTTGTTCCTTCATAAAATTTCATAGTGTTTGAACAAGGTATATCTAATCTCTTAATTCTTTCTTGAATAAGTTTTCCGGATAGTTCGTTACAATAGTAAACAACATTTGTTTTACGCACCTTGTTTTCAAGAAAATCAATTCCTTCATTGATACATATCCCAAGATTCAGTCCTAATGCCGTCTTACCTTTTTTAGGTGAGGCTACAATCAATGTAATGCTTTTTCTTGCAATAATGTTATCAACAATATACTTATCAGAGGCATCAAACTCAGTGTTTATCGTATATGCTTTCAACGAACTGCCTCCCTTGTTTTTCTGTGATAGTTATAATTCCAATAATTTGTTCCGCCGACTTCCTGTGCTTTTTTTATACTTTGATTCAGATATTTAAGATACGCCGCTTCCGTCCTTCTTTTGCTCATATCTCCCAAGCGATTCAATGCGGATTTTAGAAATATTTCTAACATCAAGTCTGCATTTCCGTGTGTGAAACTGTTCAGTATAAGGAGTAGCTGAAAATCGTCTTTACTTGCATCACCTGTGGAATATTCTCCTCTAAAAAGCTCTCTGCCTTTGCTATTTGTCATATAGATTGCCTTTAAAATTCTTTCAATATCCGGCACATCACTATCTATATTTTTATAATAGGAAATTCGTTCTCTTAACGTTTCTTTAAGAGCATATTTTTCATAATAGAGATTTAGCTTATATTGTTCATTCTGTATTTCTGTGCAAGTTCCTATAACATCACCGGTCATAGCAATACACTTATTTGACTTATACATTTCAAAATGATTAGTTTGATTGTTGATGTTCTTATGAATTCTGCCTTCAACAAAAATGTGAACTCCGTTTTCTGATACGGAAATCTCCTTATAGGTTTCTGCAAAATTGCTTATGATATCTTGTACCTCTTCAAAATTATCTTTAACCTTATCTAAATCAATGCAGACAAACGGATCATCTTCAGTTAAAACAAATGATAGTCCATCGCAATCGCTTCTTTCCAAACCATCTAAAGCTGTTTCAAAGCTTGTCCAATTTTCTTCTTTGTTCCACTCATTCGATTCACAAGTAGTTGGACTGATTGGAATCTTAACCATTTTTATATCTCCGTTTTTATCTTTGTTATGGTAAATCTTGAACCATAACCACTGTTTACGTTCTTTTAATTCCTGTGGAATGTTGTTAATGTAATTTTCTTTATTTATCATTTTTTACCTCCATAATTGTGTTGATGATAGAAGTACAACCTGATAAAATATTTTTTGAGATTTGCAATCTTATCAGGTTGCTTCTTGGCTTTATCTATTGCCGTAGATAGAGCCATTTTTATTTCTATTTACCGTTTCAAACATTTCCAGAATATATGCCAAAAGTTCAAGTTTATTTTCATCCATATCGCAGTCCAAATTAACATTTTTAAAATATTCTTCAAGCATATTCAGTTTTGTTTTAAGTTCGTCAAACACTCTTATATTTCCCAATACCTCAACTCTATGATTTAGGCTCATTTGAATCATATAATCCTGTTTGTTTAATCCCGATAATGCTATTTTCTCTTCCAATAAACTTTTTTCTTCAGGAGACATTCTGAAATTCACTATAATATTTCTCTTCCTGTTTTTTTCGACTTTCAGCTTTCTACCTTTTGTTCGTAGACTTTCTCTTTTAAAAATCTTACTCATCTTAAATTTCCTAATTCCTTTCTTTTTCGATAATGTTCACAATTTCCAACTGTTTTGACGGATATAAATGTGCATAATTTAAGGTTATTGAGATACTTTCATGACCTAATCTTTCTGCAATTACCACAGGAGAAAAACCTTGCTCTATCAAATAAGCGACATGGGAATGTCTTAAATCATGAACTCTAATTCTTTTCACTCCTGATAACTTACAAGCTCTATCCATTTCATGATGTAAATATGATTTTGTAAAATTAAATAGTCTCGCCTTTGAATCCAGATGATAAAACATTCCAAAGAAGTCTGCCATTTCATCACATAGAAATTGTGGCAATTGAATTACTCTATTGCTTTTTTCTGTCTTTGGAGATGTAATGTAATCTTTTCCTTTTAACCTTTGAAATGATTTATTAATAGTTAGAGTTTTCTTCTCAAGATCAAAATCGTCTTTTGTAAGTGCAAGCAATTCACCTTCTCTAATGCCGCACCAATAAAGTATCTCAAAAGCATAGTATGAGGCAGGTTTGTTCTTAACACTTTCAGCGAATTTTTCATATTCCTCTTTAGTCCAAAACAACATTTCCTGTGCCTTTGATTTCCCCATCTTAGTAGTTTTATGAGCAGGATTACTTGTTAAGCCATAATACTTATTGGCATGATTAAGAATTGCATTTAGTTGATTCTGAATTGTTCTTAAATAAGTTTGAGAATATTGTTTCCCCTCATCATCTGACTTTTTAAGCAATTCATTTTGCCACTGTAAAATATCCGGAGCTGTTATTTCAGCTATAGATTTCTTGGCAAAGTATGGTATTATTTTCGTTTCTATAATATGAACCTTTGTCAAATAAGTGTTGTATTTAATCCTCGGCTTTAAATCACTCAAATAGATTTCAACAAAGGATTCAAATAACATATTCAAATCTCTTGACTTACTCGCTAAAAACTCCCTTTCGTATTCCAATGCCTCTCTCTTTGTAGCGAATCCACGTTTTGTATGGATTTGTTTTACTCCTTGCCAATCAACATACCTCACATAAATTTTCCAGGTGCCTCTTTCTTTATCCTTACTTGCTGACACATCACCACCTCCTACACTTCTTTCGCTTGTCCATAACAGTTTTCTTCATAAAATTTTCGATTAACCTTGCCTGCAATTACTATCAGGTTTGGATTGTCTTTTAACATTCTCTCATTTAATTCTTTTATCATTTTGTATGCCTTAGGTTTTGAAACTCCCCAATCTTTGCTGACTTCTTCAGCATCAACATACATTTTTCTCATATTTTTCCTCCCTTCTTGTTTATTTGAACTTACGATATATATTAGTATTCTGATTTATATAATAGAAGTCAATAGTTATTTCTAATTTTTATCAGAATTCCTCTTTATTTTTAGTATACGATTTGATATAATAAGATATAATAAATATAGGATATTATAATATGAATAATAAAACTGTATCGGAACGATTGAAATATCTTCGTTCTATAAATAAAAAAACACAAAAAGAGTTCGCAGAATTTTTAGGAATACCTCAACCGTCAATGTCTGCTTACGAAAATGGTAAAAACAATCCTACAATAGATGTGCTAATAGATATTGCCGATAAATGCAAAGTATCTTTAGATTGGCTTGCCGGAAGAAGTAATTATACTTTCGATCTTTCAAGCATGAGAGATTTTGTATTATTTATGTATGAACTGGCAATGAAAAAAGAAATCGGATTTGAAATAATTGTGGAAGATAAATTCCCCAATAATGACATTGAAACCGATGAAAATAAATGGAATGTTAAGCTTGTATTCTATGGTAATGACAAAGAGCATCCGTTTAATGCTGATGTGTGTAATATCCTAAAAGAATTATCCGATAATCTGTTCGACTTGGAATCTTACTCTATTACAAAAGATCAATTTGATTCCATGAAAAATAAATCTGTAGAGTATTACTCTCTACCACTAACACAGAAAGAATTTGAAGAACTAAGTCGTGATGAAATTCTAAAAAAGAGAATTGAATACTTGAAAGAAAATAATTTGCTATAAAAAGAAATGCTATGGGAACTACCCGTAGCATTTTAAAATACAAAAAATCACCCAAAGAATTACTCTTCAGGTGACCCATTTCTAAAATTTGCAAGCATTTTGCAAGCACACAACTTACAAAACGACTATTTATAAGGCTTTATAGCCTATTTTTAACTATTCCCACTCAATCGTTGCTGGTGGCTTTCCACTTACATCATAAACTACTCTTGAGATACCGCTCACTTCATTAATAATACGATTGGAGATTTTACCTAATAACTCATACGGCAAATGTGCCCAATGTGCGGTCATAAAGTCGATAGTTTCTACCGCTCGCAGTGAAACCACCCAGTCATATTTACGCCCATCACCCATTACACCGACAGATTTCACTGGCAGGAAGACGGTAAATGCTTGGCTCACTTTGTAATACCAACCTGAATTATAAAGTTCCTCGATAAAAATCGCATCCGCTTTACGCAGCAGATCGCAGTATTCTTTTTTGATTTCACCTAACACACGTACGCCTAAGCCTGGACCTGGGAACGGGTGGCGGTTCAACATTTCTGCTGGTAAACCTAAGGCTAAACCAATTTTACGCACTTCGTCTTTAAACAGTTCACGTAACGGTTCCACCAGACCTAATTTCATATAATCAGGTAAACCGCCTACATTGTGATGAGATTTAATCACGTGAGCTTTACCCGTTTTGCTGGCTGCAGATTCAATCACATCGGGATAAATGGTGCCTTGTGCCAACCATTTTACCTTGGTTTGTTTGTGGGATTCTTCATCAAATACATCGACAAACACTTTACCAATAATTTTGCGTTTGGCTTCGGGATCATTTTCACCTTTTAAGGCTGCTAAGAAACGATTTTCCGCATTGACACGGATAATGTTTAAGCCGAATTTATCGCCGAACATTTCCATCACTTGATCACCCTCGTTAAGACGTAACAAGCCGTTATCCACAAAAACGCAATGTAAATTTTTGCCAATGGCACGATGTAATAACAAGGCAGTAACAGAAGAATCCACACCACCAGATAAGCCTAAGATGACTTCATCATCACCTACTTGAGCTTTAATCCGAGCGACCGCATCTTCAATAATATTTTCCGCTGTCCATTTAGTTTCACAACCACAAATATTGACTACAAAATTAGTTAATAACGCTAAACCGCTTTTGGTATGTGTTACTTCGGGGTGGAACTGCACGCCATAGAATCGGCGGCTTTCATCGGACATTGCTGCAATCGGGCAAGTTGGTGTGGTGCCTGTGACTTGGAAGTTGTTAGGTAAACGGGTCACTTTATCGCCGTGACTCATCCATACATCTAATTTCGCTTGAGCTGCATTCACATCATC